>NZ_KV834780.1:0-5116 GCF_001837945.1 Staphylococcus sp. HMSC077D08
TGCGGATAAAGTTCTGTACTTAAGCTATAAATGGGTTTTTTATTATCAATATAATTGGAAGCTATTTCAGTTGAATAGCCACCTTTTTTGAAATTAGATTGAATTTTCATGTGAAACATCCTTTCTATCCTATTGATGCGCATCGTTTAGGAAATATAAATAGAATTAATCAAAGATATCTGTGATTGATTAAATTTTCGCAAATGAAGTGATAAAATAATAGGTGAAAAAATTTATTCGGTTTTTGGAGGTAATAGCGTGATTATCATTAATAACAAAGGAATCAATGACTTAGATTTTAATTATTGGATGAATAATCAATTAACTGATGACAATATCGAAGAAATTTTAGAGGGGTCTGATTTAAGTATGGAACAAGAAATTTTTAAAAGTAATTATAAAAAATTCTTGGAGATAGATGGCAAAAAGGAAAGATGGTATTCTCTGGAAGAAGCTGCGTATATTATTAATGGGAATTATTTTTCAATTTATGAGGAAGATAGCAAAAAGCGAAGTGTCACAACAGACTATGTAAAAAATAAAAGTAATGATATCTTAAATAATATAGAAAATGGAACAAACCAAAATTGGAATAAATATCATTACCCACAAAAAAGGAAGTTTGCATTCAAAAAAGTAAAGTATGTTAATGAAGATATGATCGATGAAATATTAAGAGATGATGTAACAAAACCTGAAAAAATAAAACGAGGTAATATATCAATCGAAGAGTTGCTACCTAATCAAAATAGAATAGCAAAATATATTAGACAGAATGAGAATATACATAATAAAAGTATAATGATAGATTACCTAAATCAATTAAGTGATACACTGGCAAAATCATTAGACGACGTACGTTATTTTTCAAATAAACTATCATTATTTAAATCTGTTATTAAAGATTCTAGAGAAATAGCACAAAATATACATAGGGATCACGATATAGATAATAAAGAAAAATATGAACTTCTGAAAAAAGAATATAGTAATTTTTTAGAAAACTGTATACGTTTTTCTAATGAATATTTAGATATACTAGATATCAAAAATATTTTTAATATTTTTGATACTAAGAAAATTGTTTTAAATCTGTCTTATTATACGAAAATGTGGGAGGTTCCTGATATTAATAATGAACAACCGATAAATAATAATTTACAAAAGTTTGTTGATTTGAAAAAGAAGAAGTATTTAAATAATGTACATTGGAGTAAAAATAAGATACTTAAACAATTAAATGAAATTGAAGTTAAACCCGTTACTTTAAAAGATGGTACTAGTGAAACAGAACGCGTGGCAGAGTGGATGTATAGAAATAAAACAAAAGTTGTTTATGAAATTATAAATAAAGAATTTGATGATGTTTATGATTTACTTAACGGTATGTTGAAGTCTGAATACACAGAACTTATGGGCTATATGAGAATATGGCATAACTTAAGCAAAAATTTATAAGTCTTAGTAACCTGTTATACACTTTAATTGGAGGAGTTAACGTGTATTTCAAAAATATGGATTTCTTGATTGACCTATACAAGAATTTTAACGAAGTAGGGATTTTTGCAGTAATATATATTATATATGCGCTTATTCAAATTCTAAGTCAAAATATTTTATATAAAAGACAAAAGATGGAAAGAGTAAAAACACTGATAATCAATATAATTTTATACATATTTATAACACTAGTAGCATTAATGTACTTGTTAGCAATGATTTTTTATTCACTCAGTGCATATCCTAAAGAAGAAGTGATTAAATATATAACAGATTGGGATAAAATTAGTTTGCCAGCTATATTACTTGTTCTTTATTCGTTATTATTCCCTATTTTTATATTTCCATTTGTAGGAAAACGACGTAGAAAAAACTATTTTGCAGAAAATGTAAATAATTGTATTATTGAAAGAGAAATTATAGATAGAGTGAGTATTAATGGTAGAGATAAATTAATTCTAAAAGATGCCTTAGGATATCAGACAGAAAAAGATATAACAGGAATAAAGGATTTAAAAATTAGTACATCTCAAAAAAATCTTGGTTAACGTTAGAAGACATTAAAATAGCTACGATGAGTCTAAGAGATAAACAATTACTGTTAAAAATGATTATAGGTTTAATAATATTTGGGGTCCCTACAGGGTATTTTGTGTGGAACTTCATCAGTGTCGTTGATGATTGGGATAGAATAATGCACGCAAATGATATATTTATGTATATGGGTCTTTTCACGTTACCATTAATGGTAACAGTTGAGTTATATGTAGTTGCATTTATTATTACCAAAAATTTATTTAAAAAGAAAAAATGATAACAAATTTAGATTAAGAGAAAATAACTTATCAAAGGTCGTATATTAGAACATGATATATATAGTTCGCCTATCTATCAAGAATCAATCTAGTCGCAGAGAGGGATCATTACTTTGCTAATCATTTTCGTTAATTGGACTATAACATTGGTTGGTGGAGAAATGTAAAAGACTATTATTATTGATTTTGTAGGATTTTTTTGGTTAATAAGTCTTTTCTTATACTATCAACAATACGGTAATTAGCTTGTCAAAGGATTTTACTCTTTCCAATCAATTGTGGATTTGTATCGGTGTAGAAAGTATTTTGTACCAAGCGTCTACCTGCTTTATTTCTAATGAAAAATCAGTTAGTAAATCTTTAATCATTTTTCTCTTAGAAAACCAATTTGAACGGTTCTGAGAAATATAATATAAAGATAAAAAATTGACATATGATTTATACAGTGCTAAAATTTAAAATGTATATAGGAGAGGTCTTGCCACAAGTAGACATTGAAAAAATAGAGAGTCCATGCTAAAAGTTGGAATTGAAAAAATGGAGAGGTCTTGCCACAAGTAGACATTGAAAAGCGACCAAATATTTGGTCGCTTTATTTTTATACTGTAGGAGAAATTATGAAATTATACTATGTTGATGAAGATTATATTAATGAATTAAGAAATGTAGATGAGAGAGTATTATTAAATAAATCCACTCGTCCTTATTTAGGAGTTGTATTATCTATTAATGATCTTAATTATTTTGTCCCCTTAAGTTCCCCTAAAGAAAATAAAAAACTAAATAATCAACTATCAATAAAATTGTTTGAGGTTAATAATATTCAAAATAGATTAGGATATCTATTATTTTTAAATATGATACCTGTTCCTGATAAATATCTTTCTAAAATAGATATGCAATACATAAAGGAGCAAGATTTAGAATATTATAACTTATTAACTAACCAATTAATTTTTATTAGGCAAGAAAATCAAAGAATCGTAAATAAAGCCCAAAAAGTATATAAAAATGCTGTGATAAAAAAAGTTTCATTTTTTGAATCAATGTGTGTAGATTATTTAGCATTGGAAAGATATGTGAAAGATTTAAAACAGTAAAAAAGATAATTCTGTCAATAATTCCCCTCAACATACTCAGAAGAATTTTAGTGTAAAGTCTTTGTAATTGTCTATCTTAGTTAATTAGATGTTTACTATTATTTCTATATTAATATATAGCTAAAATTAATAAAATAGAAGTCATTAGCTGAATTACTTATGAATCAAAATAAATTTTATATACAAAATGTCATTTTTGAGTACGCTCTAAATAAACAAAAATAGTCCTCTTATTAAAATAAGAGGACTATTTTTGTTTAAAATTATTCAAGACCATTCGCTTTCTAACATACTCATTTGCCATAAATTATAATATTCTCCATTTAATTTTCTAAAGTCTCTTTTTTCTCCTTCTTTTATAAATCCAATCTTTTTGTAACTTTTAATAGCTGATTTATTAAAGGCAAAAACACCTAATTCAATTCTGTGTAGTCCCAAATCTTCAAAAGCCTTTTTCAATAATTTCTTTATTATTTTAGGGCCTAATCCTTGGCCACGCATTTGCGGATCACCTACTAAAACTTTACTTAACGTGGCGGAACAATTTTTAAAATCTATATTATTTAAAGCAATATGACCTATAATTTTTTTTGAATTATTTTCTTCAATGATAACTTTATAAATTATTTTACTAGAATTTTCTTTATTTGTGTCTTTAATATATTCCTTTAATTGTTCTTCATCTAGGGGATAATTAAAATCTGTACCTGCCCATTTGACTAAAAGTTCAGGAGAGTTTATCCAGTTTATTAATAAATCAAAATCTTTCTCCTCAAAATATTCAAACTTAATCAATAAATTACTCCTTAAATAATAGGTTATTAACTATAAAAATTCAGTGAATGTTGCAATATAAACAACCACTACAATTTTTTGATACTTTCTTCATCAACTTTCTATCTTAAATTTTCGATTTTTTATAAAGCGTTTTGTATTATCTAAATAACTCTTTACAATTTACTGATTTTTAAGCTTTTGCTAATAGATTTATGCAACTTTAATATTATAAGTAAATCTATGCACTTCATCATTAAATTTAAATTCTGCCCAAATTTTATACATCCCTTTTTTAGGAAAATGAGCATAAAAGGTTGTAGAATCAGGTGATTCTGGGTGAACATGAATATAATCAGTTAATTGCTCATCAAATATAATCACATGTCCTAAAGCTCCTAAATAAGGTTGGGGAGTTAATTCTGTATTGAAAGTTAAAGGGACATGTTCATCTTCTTTAGCACTTATAGAATTTAAAGTTACATGAACTCCTTTGTTAACTTTTACCCAATTTTTATCAGAATTTAAAGATGTTGTAGAGGTTATTTTATCTCCAATTTGCAGTTCAATAGGATGAACGGAATACACATGGTTTTTTGGTGTAACATCAACAAAAGCCTGGTAAGTTCCTGGCTCTAATTGTTGGTTAATTATAAATAAACCTTCATGCTTTTTTTGAGGGTGTAGGTGGTAATATTTCTCCATGTCATTAGATACTAAAACGAAATGCATTTCTTTTTCATGCATAGTATCTAATAATGGGGCATTATTAAATTCATCTTCTAACGTAATTTCTATATTACCATCTCTATATACAACATTTGCTTTAATTTCGGGTTTGTTTGAATGATATTCATGATTATGATTCATATTTTTATCCTCCTTAATTTTTAATAAGAGCTTGGGACATAAAGTTCTAGGATAAGT
>NZ_KV834781.1:0-19037 GCF_001837945.1 Staphylococcus sp. HMSC077D08
TGGCTATTTTGCTAGGAATTATATCCCAGCCTTTTTTTATTTTATAAATTAATATTGTTCTAGATTAAGACGTAGGTTTAACAACCTTAAAGTCAAGTTCTTTATTGTCATTTAAATCTACTTTAATGATTGTACCTTCAGGTAGACTTTCTTTAATCATCATACGTGCAATTGGAGTTTCTATTTGTCGTTGAACAAAGCGTTTTAATGGTCTTGCACCAAATTGTGGTTCATACGCTTCTTCACCTAACCATTTTTTCGCTTCTTCTGTCACTTCAATTGAGATATGTTGATCTAATAATCTCATATTTAATTGTGTTAAAATTTTATCTACAATCATACTCATATCGTTAACTGATAATGGTTTAAATAACACGATATCATCCATACGATTTAATATTTCAGGTTTGAAGTATGCATGTAGACTGTCCATAACTGCTTTCTCTGTATCATCACTAATTTCACCAGCATCTTTTACATTTTCAAGTAATACTTGTGAACCAATATTACTAGTCATGATGATAATAGTATTTTTAAAGTCAACACTTCTACCTTTAGAATCCGTAAGACGACCTTCATCTAGTATTTGAAGTAATACATTAAAAACATCGCTATGTGCTTTTTCAACTTCGTCTAACAAAATAACTGAGTATGGATTACGTCTAACTGCTTCAGTTAATTGACCACCTTCATCGTGGCCTACATAGCCTGGAGGTGCACCAATTAAACGTGATACAGCATGTTTTTCCATATATTCGCTCATATCAATTCTAATCATATGTTTTTCAGAATCGAAAAGTGATGAAGCAAGCGATTTTGCTAATTCAGTTTTACCTACTCCAGTAGGTCCTAAGAATAAGAAACTTCCGATTGGTCTATTCGGATCTTTAATTCCAGCACGTGCTCTAACTACTGCGTCAGATACTAAATCAACTGCTTTATCTTGACCTACTACACGTTTGTGTAAGATGTCACTTAAACTTAATAGCTTTTCTCTTTCTGTTTCCACAAGTTTAGACACAGGTATACCTGTCCATTGACTAACTATGTCGCCTATTTCTTCATCTGAAACGACTTCACGAATCATTCTTTCACTATCTTCGCCAGTTTCATCTTGAAAGGCTTCCTCAAATTCTTGCAATTCTTTTTCTAATTGCGGAATTGTACCATATTGTAATTCTGCTGCTTTTTCAAGATTACCTTCTGTTTGTGCATCTTCAAGAGCTTGACGACTACTATCTAGTTCAGCACGTTTTTCTTGTACTTTAGCAATTTTTTCTTTTTCTTGTTCAACACGTGATTTTAAAGAGGCTTGTTTTTCTTTTTCATTAGATAATTCCTCTTGAAGTTCTTCTAAACGATGTTTACTTGCGTTATCAGATTCATTTTTCAAGGCACTTTCTTCAATCTCTAATTGCATTACTCGACGATTTACTTGGTCTAACTCTGTTGGATTTGATCCCATTTCTGTACGTATTGTCGCACACGCTTGGTCGACTAAATCTATAGCTTTATCTGGCAAAAATCTATCGGTAATATATCTATCAGATAACTCAGCCGCTGCAACAAGTGCACGGTCTTGTATACGTACACCATGGTAGACCTCATAACGTTCTTTTAGACCACGTAAAATTGATATTGTATCCTCAACATCAGGTTCACTGACACTAACTTTTTGGAAACGACGTTCTAATGCTGAATCTTTTTCAATATATTCACGATATTCATTTAATGTCGTAGCACCTATACAATGCAATTCACCACGCGCAAGCATTGGTTTCAACATGTTTCCTGCGTCCATAGCACCATCTGTTTTACCAGCACCTACTAACATATGAATTTCATCAATGAATAAGATGATTCGACCTTCAGATTCTTTTACTTCTTTCAATACTGCTTTTAAACGTTCTTCAAATTCACCTCTATATTTTGCACCTGCAACTAATGCACTTAAATCAAGCTCGAAAATTGTTTTATCGAGTAATGATTCTGGAACGTCTTTACGTACAATTCGTTGTGCTAAACCCTCAACAATTGCAGTTTTACCTACACCTGGTTCACCGATTAAAACCGGATTATTTTTTGTTTTTCGACTTAAAATACGAATTGTATTACGTATTTCTTCATCTCTACCGATAACAGGGTCCATTTTACCTTGACGTACTTCTTCTACAAGATCACGACCATATTTTTCTAAAGCTTCATAATTAACTTCTGGATTTTGAGATGTCACATGATTTCCCCCTCTAACTTTAGTTATAATTTCTTTAATGACTTCTGCTTTATTGCCGACCCATTTTTGAGTAGTCTCATCAGTATCTATGGCTGCACGTAATATATGTTCCATAGAAATAAACTCATCTTCATAGGACTTCATATATTTCTCGGCTTTGTCTAATAATTCTTTTGTTTTAGAACTAATATACTGTCCATACTGAACATTGTCTCCTTGTACAGTTGGATAATGACTTAATTGATTATCGTATGCTTGTTCTAGTTGATTAACATCAATATTTGCTCTTTCTAATATACTTTTAAATAAACTATCATTTTCATTCATCGTAGCTTTTAATAAAGCTTCAATTTCAATATTTTGTAATTCATATTCTTTACTGTACGCGACTGCTTTTTGTAAGGCACCTTGTACAGCATATGTCATTTGATTAATATCCAATTTATTTCACCTCTATCATTCAGAGTGGGTCAAAGTATAGAAAAATAAATTTGACTTTGACTTTCTTTGACCTTAATTATATTATAGACCCTTCTCATCATTAAATCAACATTAATTGCTCATGTTTTTCATTTTATTATGATAATCAAGTAAAAAAAGAGGAAGAACTCAATTCTAAATGAATAGAGTTCTTCCTCTTTAATTAATATATTATTTCTTTTTTATACTTTTCAATATTTCATCTGTCAATGCCTCTACGCCATCATTTTCAAGATGGATGCCGTCTGGAGCAAAATACTCTGTATGCCCTTTTGAGCGACTATACCAATCAATTAGAGTTACATTCTTTTTATCTTTAGCCGCTTCTGCCATCAACGTATTAACATGGTTTTCATATGATCGTGGCACTCTCGTATTTACAAGATATACTTGTGCCTTTCCAAATTTACCAATCAACTGATCTAATTGTTCTTTAGTAAAATCACCATTTGTACCTAGCTCAAGTATGACTTGATCTGTTGGTTTACGATATTGCTTATATTGTTGATTAACGAGGCTCTCGGCCTGATAGAGTTGACGACCGACTTTGCCATCGATTTTAGCTTTGGGTACTTTCGTTTTAAATTGTTCCCCTATATCTACCATAACTGAATCACCAATTAATAACGGCTTAATTTGCGTATATACATCATTATCTTTTGTATTCGCTTTAGTTTTACCATCGCTTGTTAACGAAATATTATCAATCGGTATCATGTGAATAAGATATTGATCAGCCTCATCGGTATTAAATGTTTGCGCTTTGTTCGATATGGTATCTTTTCCAAACTTATCGAAAACGCCTATTAAAATGAAAATAGTAGGTAAAAGTATAACAAGCGTTACAATAGTTCTAATAAATTGAGGTTTGTATGTTTTTTTAATTGCAAAAGCCTTAAAACCTTGCTTTCTCAATGGTGTTTCTACATATTTAAATGATAATTCTGCAAATAAAACTGTAAGAATGATGTCCAAAATATAAACATATGTTGGCACTTGACCATCAATAAAATAGCTATGAACAAAACTCATTATTGGGAAATGCCACAAGTACAAACTGTATGATCGCTTTCCAATATAAACAAATACAGGATTTCCTAATAACTTAGCTAAAATTGTAGTTGGATGAACAACACTTGCAATAATTAGCAAAGTCATTGTTGAAATAAGATAAAATCCTCCATTATAAATCCAATCACTTTCATCACTAACAGTAAAGAATAATAGAATTAAAAATGTAAGTCCTATAATACCCGCACTATTAATCACAGTTTTTAATCCTTTAGGTGGATTGGGATTTAATTTAAAAGGTGGCCAGATAAATGCTAGAAGTACACCTAAAAGCAGTGTCTGCAATCTTGTATCAGTTCCAAAATATACTCTTGAATGGTTCAAGTGAGGTTGAGAAATAACAACCATCATTAATAATGAAACCAAAGATATAATCCAAAACATCAGTATGACATTTTTCTTTTTCTTAACTATAGCCATAAGTAATAAGAGTACTGCTGGGAAAAAGAGGTAAAACTGCTCTTCAATGGCTAGTGACCATAGGTGCTTTAAAGGCATAAAAGAAAATTGCTCGAAATAATTGACATCTTTAGCAATATACCACCAATTAGATACGTAAAATATTGCTGCTATCATATCATGTTTAACTCTTACAATATGCTCAGGGTGGAATAATAAAGTTGCAATTCCAACAACTACTATTAATGCGAATACCGCTGGTAATAACCTTTTTATACGACGAATCCAGAAATTTTTAAGATTTATTGTTCCAGTATCTTCATACTCTTTGAGTAATAAGCTCGTAATCAAATAACCTGAAATAACAAAAAAAGTATCTACGCCTAAAAAACCACCTGTTAACCATTGTTTATTCAAGTGATAAATAATAATACCAATGACTGCAATTGCTCGCAAACCATCTAATCCAGGCATATATCGCATTTTTTTAGCAGAGCGATATTCATTATTTAATTTTTTTCTCATTGTTACATTCTTCCCTAATAATAATAAATTTTATAAGACGCGTATTTTTTAATCATTTTCATTAGACGCACGCTATTATTTCTAATCAATTTATTTAAACAAATCTTATCCTTATTAAATTAACAAGGTCATTCTTTAGATTACAACCATCCCTGCTATGTTATTAATGAATATACTTTATAAGATATGCCTCGTTAAAAGGTTATAAGTCTTAAATATTGTAATACATTTGTAATACTAATTCAATTTTATTGTAGAGCTAATTTATAAAAATATTAAATCAAAATACAATATTGTATTTTGAATTTCCTTTTATAAAGATAAAAAGAATAGCTACATCATTTCTCAAAACAATGAGTAGCTATCCTTTCAATTATCCGATGCCTAAAGCTATTTTGGCATAACGAGACATCATATCTTTATTCCATGGTGGACTCCATACAATCATTACTTCTGTATCAGAAATTTCCGGTATCTCAGCTAGAACGCTCTTAACTTGTTCAATAATTTGTGGTCCTAATGGACATCCCATCGAAGTTAATGTCATTTCAACTGTACATAAACCTTCATCATCAACATCAACTTTATATACTAAACCTAAATTAACGATATCTATCCCTAACTCAGGATCTATTACCATTTCAAGAGCGCCTAAGATACTATCTTTTAGTGCTTCTTCCATCAGTATCACCTCTTTAAAATTTTCTTTACACCAATATATCAAATATCCGACAAAACGCCAATAAAATGCTATGATACTGTTACATGATAATTAACAACACAAGGAGTAATATATGCAACCTTATTTAATTTGTCTAGATCTAGATGGTACATTATTAAATGACAATAAAGAAATCTCACCTTACACTAAACAAGTATTAACCGAATTACAACAATGTGGACACTACGTTATGATTGCTACTGGAAGACCTTATCGTGCGAGCCAGATGTATTATCATGAACTCAATATGAACACACCTGTGGTTAATTTTAATGGCGCATTTGTGCATCACCCAAAAGCAAATGATTTCGAAGTGATACACGAAGTACTAGATGTTGAAATTTCTAAAAATATTATTACAGCGCTTCAACAATCTCATATTACAAATATCATTGCCGAAGTAAAAGATTATGTCTTTATCAATAGTTATGATCCAAGACTTTTTGAAGGTTTTTCTATGGGGAATCCTAAAATTCAAACGGGGAATTTACTAGAAAATCTTAATGAGGCACCTACGTCACTACTTGTTGAAGCAGAAGAAGAAAATATTCCTGAAATTAAAGATATGTTAACCCATTTTTATGCAGAGAATATCGAACATCGACGTTGGGGTGCCCCTTTCCCAGTCATAGAAATTGTGAAACGCGGAATCAACAAAGCACGTGGAATTAAACATGTTCAAAACTATTTAAATATCGCCGACGATCATATCATTGCGTTTGGTGATGAGGACAATGATATAGAAATGATAAAGTATGCGACCCATGGCATTGCAATGGATAATGGCTTAAAAGACTTAAAAGAAATAGCAAATAATATTACGTATAGTAATAATGAGGACGGCATAGGTCGTTATTTAAATGACTTTTTTAATTTAAAAATGCGTTATTATTAAGTTGAATAAACAATCCAAGTGATGATTAAAAAGGTATACGTTTTCTAATATCATACATATATAAAGGAGAGACAGCTATGAATAAAATTATAATAGTCGGTGCAGTTGCTGGTGGTGCGACTTGTGCAAGTCAAATTCGAAGATTAGATAAAGAGAGTGAAATCATTGTTTTTGAAAAAGATAGAGATATGAGCTTTGCCAATTGTGCATTACCTTATTATATTGGCAACGTTATCGAGGACCGTCGTAAAGTTTTAGCATATACGCCTGATCAATTTTATGACAAAAAGCATATCACAGTAAAAACATACCATGAAGTTATACAAATCAATGATAAAAGACAAACAGTTACTGTCTTAAATCATCAAACTAATCAAACTTTTGAAGAAAGTTACGATACATTGATTTTAAGTCCTGGCGCATCTGCAAACCGATTAAACACTCATAGTGATATCTCATTTACTGTGCGAAATCTCGAAGATACTGAGGCAATTGATACCTTTATTACTAATACTAAAGCACAACGTGCACTTGTTGTTGGCGCGGGGTACATCTCTTTAGAAATTCTTGAAAATTTACACCATAGAGGTTTGGATGTCACATGGATTCATCGCTCTACAAATATTAATAAACTGATGGATCAAGATATGAATCAACCCATCATCGAGGAAATAAAAAAAAGAAATATCACTTATAGATTTAACGAAGAAATTAGTCAAGTCAATGGACATGAAGTAACATTCACATCTGGTAAAGTTGAAAACTATGATCTTATTATCGAAGGTGTAGGTACGCATCCAAATTCACAATTTATTAAATCATCTAACGTCATACTAGATGATAAAGGTTATATCCCAGTAAATCATAATTTCCAAACAAATATACCAAATATTTATGCATTAGGTGATGTTATTACTTCACATTATCGTCATGTGAATTTACCGGCACAGGTTCCACTTGCTTGGGGAGCACACCGTGGTGCAAGTATTATAGCTGAACAACTTTCTGGAAATTCGTCTATTCACTTTAAAGGTTATCTAGGAAATAATATAGTGAAATTTTTTGACTATACATTAGCAAGTGTTGGCATCAAACCAAATGAACTTACAAATTTTAATTATGATATGGTTGAAGTTAAGCAAGGCGCTCATGCAGGATATTACCCAGGAAATTCACCACTACATTTACGTGTTTATTTTGAAAAAGACTCGAGAAAACTTTTACGCGCAGCAGCAGTTGGTAAACAAGGTGCCGACAAAAGAATAGACGTATTATCAATAGCAATGATGAATCATGCTACTGTGGATGATTTAACAGAATTTGAAGTAGCATATGCCCCTCCCTATAGTCATCCAAAAGATTTAATTAATTTAATTGGGTATAAAGCACAATAACATTCCACACAATTCATAATTTATGAATAGTATGAGAGAAATAACAAGAGTGACTATTTAGGAAAAGAAAATAAACCTATCATTTTCATATAAAAAGACCAAAATGAATTTTAAAAGAATTCATTTTGGTCTTTCATTTAGGAATAATATGATGTTCATACTTCAATAAATATAAATCATACGCAATTGTATCCAAGCATGTTTAACTTATTCCAAATATTTTAGAAATTGGGCCCCAAGGTAAAATAACACCAATAGCCATTGTAATTATGATTAAAATAATAGTAATCCAAAAGAATTTATGGCTAGTCTGTTGTTTTTTTCTTTTAGCAATGGAAATTTCCATAAATGCGATAACAGCTAAACCACATAACATTTTTAAAGTAAGTAGCATATGATTTCCACCTTCACCATTAGAGGCAGCCATAAACTCTTCGATTAATTCCCAAAAACCAGAAATTAATGTTAATAGCATGAATAATCTTAATGCCATATGTAAAGGTTTATAATAAGGTGATGCACCTTGCGTTTTTGAATAATTTAAATAAGTTGCGATAAATAAAATAATTGCTAATACCCAACTTAAAATATGGACATGTAACATGTTTGTCCCCCCATCTTTTTATTTCTAAATCATCATAACATATTTCTAAATTTTTGATGATGCCATAACTTTAATTTTTATCAATAATTAAAATAATAAATATTTTGATAAATATACAAGAAAGTCTAGGATACAAATAATATCCCAGACTTTCTTAACGAATAGTCATTCGATGACTGAATTAAAAATGTATTAATATCTATTTTTTGAACAGAAATTTCAAAATAAGCAAATTGAATTCCAACGCTCAACACATAGAATTACACTAAAATTTTACAGACAAAGCAAGTTAGGGCTTGGGGAGTAATATATTTACTCCACGCCCATTTAACTTTTTAAATCATTGTATAACTCTTAATTTTTAGATATATATGTTGTTAAAGTGCCAATATTATCTATAGTTACTTTGACTTCATCACCTGGTTGTAAAAATTGTGGTGGTTGTAAACCAGCACCCACACCAGCGGGTGTACCAGTTGCAATGATATCGCCTGGATGTAAAGCCACATATTTTGAAATCTTTTCGATGAGTTCATCTATTTTTAAAATCATCTCTCCAGTGTTACCATCTTGTCGAATTTCGTTATTCACTTTTGTTACGATATTTACATTCTCTGGCGTAGGTAATTCGTCTTTGGTTACTATATAAGGACCCATTGGGCATGCCCCAGTTAAACTTTTTGATAAGAATGCTTGATCATGTGAACTTTGCGCAGTGCGATCTGTAATATCATTGATAATTGTGTACCCATAAATATAATCTAAAGCTAATCCTCTAGGAATCTTTTCGCCTGATTTTCCAATTACAATTCCAAGTTCTCCCTCATAGTCCAATTGTTCTGTAATATCTTTATGATTAGGAATTGTTGCTTCATCACCAGTTAAAGATGAAGCCGCTTTGGTAAATACATATAAACTATCAACTTCATGATTTAATTCACTAGCATGATCTTCATAATTTCTACCAAATGCAATCACATTATTAGGAGGTGTCACTGGTGGTAGAAAATCAATATCAGTGAATAAAAATTTAAATTCCTCATCTCTTCCACTTTCTTCAGCTGCGACAACTGCTTTTCGAACTTGCTCTTGAAAGTCTAAAGTTTGATTTTGCTGTAGACCTGCAATTAAAGTTTTAGGATTAAAGTCTTTGTCCCCAAACTCAGCAAAAACCATTGGTAAATCCCAAACAGCATCTTCACGTTTTACTTTAACACCATATGAAGTTCTGTCATTATGTTTGAATGATAGAAATTTCATTCATAATCAACTCCTCATCTATATCTTATTTCATATTATAACTATATCTAAGTTCAAATAACAAATATATAAGTAAGAAAATTAAGAAAGTTTATTTGTAATCTTAATAACAGACATATATATATACAGTAAAGCCGTGTTTTCTTGGTTAGGATGAAAGCACGGCCTATTGTTTCCCACTTTATCAAAGTAACTTTGAATTTTAATTATCTATTTCTAATGTACCAAATTTGAAAAAATATAAATAACCCTTAACAGGTCGTTTAAGTATTGTTTCTAAAGTATTTCGATAATATGTCATTTGTATCTGATATTTTTCTTTGAGCTGATTCCCTATTTCTTCATCACTCATACCTTTTCTTCTATTAAAGGCATCCGTTTTGTAATCAACAAAGTAAAATTGTCCGTCACTTTCATATATTAAATCAATCATACCTTGAATAATGGATACATCTTCATCTTCACTTGTAAGTCCATCAACTTTAATTTGATTTACCACAAAAGGTAATTCAGTATAAACATTGTCAGCTTGAGCTATTTCCATATAGAGAGGTCCATCAATGAAATGCATAATCTCATCTATTCTAATATCCTCTTTTGCATCTTCATCAATAAGTTGTTTGTCAATCAATCCATCGATATATTGAAGTAATTCGTCTTTTGTTAAACGTTGTTCTCTAAAAGGTAAATGTTGCATGACTGTATGCATTAAAGTTCCTATTTCATTTGCTTTTCTTTTTTTGGTTTGAGTAAGAAACTTGGGTCTTTCATAAGATGCAACACCAATACGATATTGACGTAATCTATCATAATTTGTATTACTTTCTTCAGTTTCTAACTGGCGTTTTAACTCTGATACCGACTGTTTAGATGGTTTCATCGTGTTAACTTTAAAAGGGTAGTCATAAGAAAGCTGTTGATGAATTTTAATTTTCACATCTTCATTACCAGTATTTATGGCCTTTAATTCTTCGATAGTTCTTATTTCATTATCATTAACTACTTCTTCAGTTGAAACATCCTCGTAATGATCAATCACTATTGATACACGTGGCTTCACTTCAGAATTTAATTGATCAATATCTCTTTCGAATCTTTGATCATTTGGCAATGAAGCCGATTGATGCTTAGCCAAAATACCATAAATAAGAACAAACGGATTTGTAGCAGTAAGGCGTTCATTAACTGCTATATGTGTGTCTGAAACAGCTAATTGTTCATATTTAATTAATGATTTTTCATCTTTGACTCTTCCAACTAAAATAAGTTGCTCTTTTGCTCGCGTCAACGCAACATAGACTAAGCGCATTTCTTCAGATATGAGTTCTTTTTCATTTATTGCTCTATATGCCACAGAAGCAAGCGAAGGAAAAGCCATATCTTTATTTACATCAAAATAATCCATACCTAAACCATATTGTTGATTTAGAATAACTGGTGCATTCAGGTCACCTTTGTTGAATTTTTTAGATAATCCTGAGTAAATTACAAATGGAAATTCTAATCCTTTACTACTATGAATCGTCATCATTCTAACCACATTATCGTTAGGACCTACGACATTTTCTTCACCAAAATCTTTCTTACGATCAATAAGCTCATCAATAAAACGAATAAATTGGAATAAACCTCTGAAACTTGAATTTTCAAATTCAACAGCTTTATTAAATAGCCCATATAGATTCGCTCTTCTACCTTTACCTCCAATGAGACCGCTAAAGTACTGAATTACAAAATGATCATTATAAAATTTATCAATTAATTGGTAGACCGGTTGACTTTGACTATAATTTTGATATTTTTGTATATCCTGAATAAAACGATTTAACTTGTCAACCAATCTAGAATCAGCTTTTTCATCAATCATATAATTTTTTATAGATTGATAAAAGTAATCATCATGAGGGCTTACAACTCTTATTTTGGCTAATTCTTCTTCAGTAAATTGATATATTACAGAACGCATCAATCCCACTAAATAAATGTCTTGAAGTGGATTATCTATTGTTCTTAAAAATGAAAGAACAAGACGTACTTCAGTTTGCTCAAAATACCCTTCCTTACTATTTACGTGAAAAGGGATATCATTATTTTTAAAAGCTTGTTGAAGATTACGAGCTTGACCAAAACTTCTCTCCAAAATTACGATATCTTTATAAGTTGCTTTTCTGTATTGACCTGTTTTCATATCGTATACGTTTTGATGATTAATAATATCTTTAACTTGTTCAACAATGTAATTCGCTTCTTGTTCACTTCCAGTTAAGTCACTATTTTCTGAACTTGCCTCAACAAGTGCTCTTAATTGAACGGGATGTGAAACTTTGTCATATGGTGCACCAAAATACAATTGCGCTGCATCATCATATGAAATTTCTCCTACTTGTTCATCCATCATATGTTTGAACAAATAATTGGTTGTAGATAACACTTCCTGTCTCGAACGAAAGTTTTGCGATAAGTCAATGCGCAAGCCACTGTCAGTTCCACTACTAGAAAAGCGATTATATTTTTCAATAAATAGACTGGGATCAGCTTGTCTAAATTTATAAATAGACTGCTTCACATCTCCAACCATGAACAAGTTACCGTCGTGTTCTTCACCAGTTTTAATACAAGATAATATTTTCTCTTGCACCCTATTAGTATCTTGATACTCATCAACTAGGATTTCTTTAAAATGTTCACGATACGTTTCAGCGATACGCGAAGGTGAGCCATCTTCGTTAGTAAGAATGCGTAATGCAAAATGTTCATAATCTGAGAAATCCAAAATATTACGACTTCGTTTTTGAACACCAAATGAATGTATCACATCTTGAACTATTTGAGCTAAATAAGCCACTCGAGGAGCAAGTTGTTGCATATCTCTTTTCAAATCATCTGCATTTCTAGAAAAGTAATCATTTTTTACTTTCATAACTAAAGATTTATATTTATCATAATGTTGTTTTGCTTCATTTAAAGCATCTTCCATGCCTTCATTTGCTTCTTTTATTTTGCTATTTATTGCGGGAAAACGACTCATAAATTCATGTTGTGTGATAACATCTGTATTTAGTACTTTACCTTCAATGGCTTTAGTAATAAACATGCGTTCAGTTTCAACAACTTCAAGTTGCTTATCAACACTTTCCATCATTGAGAATAAATCATAACTTTTTTGTAATTCTTCATATCCTGCTTTCATAAAAATCATTGCTAAATCATTGATAAGCTGCATTAATTGTTGCTGTTTATTCTCTTCTTTGTATGGTTGCGCTAATTGATTGAGCCATTCAAATGGTTGTGGATTAGCAATACTGAAAAAATATAACTGCTTAATAATACTTCTAAATTGATCATCATTCCTATCTGATGATAGTTGTTCGGTTAATTCTATAAAGTGAGGATCTAATTTATCATAGTGTTGTTCTAAAACATCATCAATAGTTTGTTCTAATAATAATATATTTTCCGCTTCACTACTTGTTCTAAAATGAGGATCGATATCTAATACATCATAATGCTGCTGAATCAATTTCAAACAGAAACTGTGTAAAGTCGAAATCTGTGCTTGATGAATTTTGATGCGCTGATTCTTTAAATGTTCATTGTTGGGATCCTTAAAAGACGCTTCCTGTATACGTTTATCAACTCGGTGCTTCATCTCACGTGCGCTTAAATTCGTAAATGTTACAACTAGTAACCGATCTACATCTACATCATCTCTAAGTATACGTTGTATAATACGCTCAACTAGAACGGCTGTTTTACCGGAACCTGCTGCAGCAGCAACAAGTATGTCCTGACCTTTCGCATAAATACTTTGCCATTGTGCATCTGTCCAAATCACATCTTGTGGTTTAGTTGGAATCATGTCTTTTCACCACCTTCAGTTCTTAATTGTTGAATTAAATCTAATGGTTTTATCGATTCATCTACCGTTCTATAACGCTTACTATCTATTAATCCGTCTACATGACAAACTGATTTATAATTACAAAATTGACAAGGTAATACTTGTTTGTACTTCAAGGGTGCCACTTCAGTATGTCCATCCATAATGTGGGTGGCTGTCTCGATAAAATTCTTCTTATTATGTTCTATCAATTGATAAATGATGTTTTCATCAGCTACTTTACTACTACGCTGATTTATAGCGCCTTTAGCTGTTAATGCTATTGGAACAATATCCGAATTATACTTTGGTTCAAGTCTAATATCAAAAGCATCTAACACTTCTCGATCACGATTAAGTAAACCACTCATTTTAAAGTTTTTGATATAGTCTTTTTGAAATTGGTCTTCATCTATATCTGCCCAACTTTTAAATTTAATACGCGGTTCATGGACATGGAAATAAAGTAGACCCCCTGGTTTCACAATATCTGTAAGACCTAAACGTTCTTTGTTTTGTAATACAATATCCATGTAGGTCATCATTTGCATTTGCAAACCATAATAAACTTTTGTTAAATCGAGTGTTGCACTACTTTCTGAAGATTTATAATCAATGATATTGACATAACTATGATCACCTTTTGTATATGTATCAATACGATCGATTTGACCTCTTATATTAATCGGAATTCCCTGATCGGTAATCAGTGGTTGTGCAACAAGTTCATCTTTGTTTTTAGGTGATTTTCTAAATCCTGTTTCAAATCGTTGGGGCACAAATTTAGAGTAATCCCCTTGATATTTAAGTGCCTTTAAAGTTGTTTCAACGATTGATCCAATCTTTTTAGATAAATATTTATAATACGCAGATGAATTTAACAAATTAAACTGTACTTTAGGTAAAATAAGTTCTAATGCTTCTTTAGTAAGTGATTGAATATTCTTTGTATCTAAATTCTTGAAGTTACCATAAATTCGATCGGAAATATATTTTAAAACTGAATGGAAAATATCTCCTAAGTCAAAATTTTGTAATTCATATTTAGTGCGTTCATTTAATCGTAAACCATGCGAAGCATAATGTTTAAAAGGACATTGTTGATAACCTTCAAAACGAGACACACTAGCGTTGATAGTTTTACCATAAAGTTGTTGTGATAAAGTTTCATTTAATTGGACAGTCTCGTTATCATATGTCAATGACGTAGTAAGATAATCTAAACCTTGATTTAATTGATCATCGTCTCGAATAGCTATATATGCATCCAACCAACGAATATCGATGTCTTCATGGTCTAACCAACCTCTTAAATATTCAAAAAGCTGAATTTTTGTTTGATGTGAATGTTGCATCATTAATAAAGGTTGCGCTTCATGTAAATTTTGTAGATTGGTGATTTCTAAATCATAAAATAATTCTTTAATTTGCGTTAAAAAAGGACTAATTTCCTTCTCATCTCCAGAATTTCCCATTAAACTATATGAAAAAGTAACGCTTTGTTGACTCCTTGTCATAGCGATGTAACAAACAAACGCTTCATCCATTTGCAGTATATCTGAAGTTGGACTTAACTCCACATGTGCATTGTCCTCAACATATTTCTTCTCTTCATCTGTAATCAAACTTGATGAAGATACAGTCTGTGGTAATATACCATCATTCATCCCAACCATATAAATATGTTTTTTATTATCAACTTTCGCTAAATCCATTGTACCTATACTAACTTGATCCAAAGTTTGAGGTATCATAACAAACTCTAATTGCTCTAAACCTATATCAAAAACATCTAAAAATTGTTGAAGTGTCATTTCCTGATCATCAAATACAGTAACTAAATCATCTAAAATTTGTATTAAACCGTTCCATACTTGGTCAATTTCTTCGGCTTTTTCTGTTAGACCCGCCAACTCTAATTCATCACGTTGAGTCATTAACTGACTCGGTAGTTCAAAATACTCTAAACTTTCATAAAATGACGTAGCATAATCTTTAACAGTATGTGCTTCATTCATAGCTTGTTCGAAATATAACACTTTATCTATAACATTCGTTTTAAGTTTAATTACTTCTTTGTATAATGCTTGATGTTCTTCAGTTAGTTGATGTGATTTACGTCCCATTCTACTAAACTGATCAATACTAAAGATATCTTCGTCTAACCAACGTTTACCATAAATACCACGTTCTAAAACGAAATTTTCCAGTAGATCAATTAAATAGCTACTTCTTTTAAATTGAGACGTTAATACATTCGTTTTAAATAATCGTAACATTGCATTAATATGCCAATTTGAACGTATCACTTCTAATAAAGAACGTAACATTTCCATGATGGGATGATGTGTCATAGATTTTTTAGTATCAATGTTAAATGGTATATCATATGAAGGAAGTATTGACTCGAATAGATATGCATACGATTCATCACGGTATAATATAGCAATGTCCCTGAATTTATAATCTGCTTCTCTGACATCTTTTAAAATACGTCGAGCTACTTCATTTATTTCTTCTCTCATACTTGAAGATTCAAATATTTCAACATGATTTTGATGATGTTTAGGCGTAAATTGTAATGCATCAAACCCATTTTCAAGATTCTTTAAATCATCATTTTTATAGCGATAAAATGTATTAAAATAAGTTTTATTTAGATTTATATTTAAACGATTAGCGATATCCTCCAAATGTGATAAAACTTCAGATGACTTTCTAAACAAACTAAATGGATGGTGGCTGCCATCAGTCGTTAATAACACAGTCACCTGTTTGGCGTGTTGAACAAGTGCTTCTATAATTCTATATTCCAATGTAGAAAAATTATGAAACCCATCAATAAATACTTCAGCCTTTTTTATCCACTGAGATTGAGATAGTATTTCAATGAATTGTTGCAAACTATCCTCTGTTGTTATAAATTCTCCATTCATTCGTGATTCTAATTGTTTATAAATAAGAGAAATGTCTTCTAATTTATGTTTAGTTCTCGTTTGCATTGAATGATTATCTATCAATTGATCTAAGTGCTCAGGAGTGACATTATATTTTTTAAAATCTTGAATTTGCTCAGCTAACTTTTCACTTAAACCATAGTATTGAGCTTGTGAACCATACAATTTCAAATCAGACTCATGTTGTTGAACAATATGGAAAATCATCATTTCTAAAGCAGCCTTAGATAATCGTTGTTCTGTTAAACCACCAACTTCTTGAAAAACACGATGACTCAATCTTTCAAAGTGAAGTACTTCAGTTCTCAAACTACCATGAAGTTCGGAATCATTTACAAATGCTTGCTCTAATTGAAAAGTACTCTGAGTAGGTGCAATTAATACTATAGGATCACCCAGCGGGTCTTGCTTCATTTTATTTTTTATTTGAGTAAGCATGGCTGTTGACTTTCCTGTACCTGCTCGACCAATATATGTATTAAATTCCATAACATTCCCTCACTCCTTTAATATTAATCATATCACACAGGTGTATCTTCTAAGAAAAACAAAAAAGAGATTTCTATTTTTTAAAAAGCATGAATAGAAATCTCCAAAGTTGATTGATATTTAATTTTTAGTGTTATTTGGATTGAAGTTAGATTTAAATTCACTGAAAGGCCAATATCTAAGCGATACCTTTCCAACAATTTGGTCTTTGTCAATTAAACCAAATGAACGACTATCTTTACTTACCTCACGGTTATCTCCCAAAACTAAATATTTACCTTTAGGAATAACATTAGATTGAGGATTAGCATTTGGTAAATTTTTTGTTTTGAAACTACCTGTGATATACTCAGTTTGCTTACGTTTCTCGTTATAGTTCAAGTATGGTTCTGATTGCTTTTTACCATTAACATAGAGTGTATCATTTTTATATTCAACACTATCACCTGGAGTTCCAATAACTCTTTTAACATAATCATCTTTTTTATTAGCATGAAATACAATGACATTTCCTTTTTCAACGCCACCTAATTTATAGCCAATAATATTTACCACTACACGCTCTCCATCTTTTAATGTGGGATCCATTGAATCACCTTTAATAGAATATGACTTCCCAACAAATTTAGTGATTAAGGCTATAAGTGCAATGGCAACGGCTATGGCAACAACCCACTCTAAAATTTCTTTTTTCAAAATCTACACCTCTTCTGGTTATTTAAATTGATAGTTAAATTCTTTAAATGGATAATATTTCAAACTGACATCTCCAATGATATCTTTCTTATCTATTAAACCATAGGTTCTTGAATCAGAATGTTTGTTATTATTATCATTTAAAACAAAATATGCTCCCGGTGGAATCGTATCACCATCAGAATTTTTAATTTCTCTTAATGTAATGTCTTTAATATGCCTATCTTTCATATATGGTTCATTTACTTGTCTATCATCGATATAAATACGCTGTGATTTAATACTCACAGACTCACCAGGCTTTCCTATAATTCTGCTAAAATAAGTTTTGTTATTATGCCTGTACATGATTATATCACCACGTTGTATTAGGTCAAACGTGACTTTAATTTTATTAACTATTACTCTATCTCCCGTTTGCAAGGTAGGTGTCATGCTATTATTTGATATCACAGCGCCTACGATTATAAATGATTGAATGAATATTACAATAATAATTGCAAAAGTAAAGGAAATCAAATATTTAATCAATTGTTTCATGTTTTACTCCTTGGTAGAACCCATAAAATACTTTTCTACCTTTTTACTAATAAACCACAATACTACGAGTAACACTATCATAATAAGCGCTCTTAAAGGATTAGTAAATATGGTGAAAATTTCTTTTCCCATTACTCCTAGAATAGTAATTGAAATCAATTTAGAAATAACTAATACCAAAAAGTAATATTTTATTTTGATGTGAGATAAGCTCGCAATAATATTTATTAATGTATTGGGTGTAAATGGAAAGCATAATAATATGAATAAAGGGATAAGCCCTTGTCTATCTATGAAGCTAATAAGCCTTTGAACAGACTTTCTACTTTTTAATTTTTTCATTCTTATTGTATTCACAAATTTTTTACAAATAAGAAAAACAGTAAAAGTACCTGAGACGATACCTAGCCAACTGATAATTATACCTGGAAACAATCCATACGCATGTATTAATAGCACGACGTACAAAGTGAGAGGCAACACAGGTACAATGGCTCTTAAATAAAGCATAATGAACCCAGGAATATATCCGAATTGTCGAAATGCGTCAAACCATTCTTCTAATTGAGAAAGCGACAATACATCAAATCCTTTCTTAGGGTTGTATTACTTATTCATTATAGTTGTAAATGATATTTTTTGAAACATTAAAATTAGGTCAACAACATAAATCAGACTTAGGTAGGAATTAAGAATTTATATATTGATATCTAATTCATCAAATTTTGCTATTCCATCCGTTATCGAAAATCTAATAAAGTGAATATTTATTATTTCCTATCTGAATTTGACTTTTTATTAGTCTGACGTTACTCAATTTTCATTTTCTCTTATTAACACACATAATAAAAATGAGTCCGAGACATAAAGTTCTAGGATAAGTAAATAAAGAC
>NZ_KV834782.1:0-38792 GCF_001837945.1 Staphylococcus sp. HMSC077D08
AGCCTAATCGAGACCGAAAGGTCTCTTTTTTTTTATATGAAAAGAGTTCTAAAAAAATAGTTTTCTCGGCGAGGAGAAAGCATTTGGAACTCATGAATAAAGAAGCGAGACAATGAATTTAGATGATCTAAACGAGTCAATAAGTACCATATATAAAGTGAGAGGCTAGCGCTTGTCTTAAGTGAAGAAAACCTCTTAGCACCTGCTGATGGTAGTTGGACTAACGTTTCGATAGAATAAGACGTTGCCAGACAAAGTACGAGACCGAAAGGTCTCTTTTTTATATTAAATAATCACAACAATTAGGTTTGGGAAAATTTTCTTTTTAATAAAGAACTTTAAAATCTAACATCTAAGTAAGTTGAAATGACAATGATTAAAAAGTTAGTTAAGTATTAGAGAAAATTTGTATTTTCTAATACACTAGTAATGAATAACAAGAAATTAAGAAAGAGGGATGACTTTGATTATTAGGGCATTGGAGAAGACAGATTTATCATTTATACATCATTTGAATAATGAGTATTCCATTATGTCTTATTGGTTTGAAGAGCCTTATCAATCATTGAGCGAATTAGAAAATTTATATACAAAGCATATTTTAGATGAAACAGAGCGACGATTCATTGTTGAAGAGGGATCAACATCTGTAGGCGTGGTAGAGTTATTAGAGATTAACTTTATACATAGAACTTGTGAAGTGTTAATTATTATCGATCCACAGTATGCAAATAATGGGTACGCGAAAAAAGCTTTTAAAATGGCTATTGACTATGCTTTTTTAGTATTAAATATGAATAAGGTATACTTATATGTGGATATTAAGAATGAGAAAGCAGTACATATCTATCAAAGTAATAATTTCGAAATAGAAGGAACGTTAAAGGAACACTTCTATACAAGGGGAGAATACAGAGATTGCTATGTAATGGGCTTGTTAAAAAGGAATTGGGTTAATAAGAATGATGATGATTTGTCTCATATAAGATGAAAAATTAAATTTAGAGAGAGTTATTAATATGAAAAGACCAATAATTCAAAAATTAAATCGTTTGATAGAGAAAAACGCTATCTCTATGCATGTTCCTGGGCATAAAAACATGACAATCGGCTACTTAAATAGACTTGATTTAGCAATGGATATGACAGAAATTACTGGATTAGATGATATGCATTATCCTGAAGGAATTATTTTAGAAAGCATGGAGAATTTTAGGAAACATAAAAACTATGATGCTTTCTTACTAGTTAACGGAACGACTTCAGGTATATTATCGGTTATCCAAGCATTTTCGACAAGAAAAGGTAAATATTTAATTAGTAGAAATGTTCATAAATCAGTATTTCACGGTCTAGACATAACACAACAACAAGCGACAATAACTAAGACAGATATCAGTAAGAAAACGAATCAATATGTAAAGCCAAAGATAATTCAAGATAAAAATCAATATTATAAACTTGCCATCTGTACATACCCTAATTATTACGGTGAAACTTTTGAAATTTCTCAATATATCAAACAATTACATCACAGAGGGGTACCGATATTAGTAGATGAAGCGCATGGTGCACATTTTGGTTTAGATGGATTTCCAGAATCCTCAATGAATTTTAATGCTGATTACGTTGTGCAGTCATATCATAAAACACTCCCTGCATTAACAATGGGATCAGTTTTATATATACATAAAGATGCACCATTAAGACAACAAGTCATAGATTATTTAACTTATTTTCAAACGTCAAGTCCTTCGTACCTTATTATGTCTAGTCTAGAATTAGCGAATAAATTTTATAAAGAATATGATTCCGCATTATTTTACCAACGAAGAAAGATGTTAATTGATTTATTAATAAATATAGGATTTACAGTTATAGAACCAGAGGATCCTTTAAAATTGGTTGTGAGTTTTGAAGGTGTTGCAGGTTATGATGTGCAAAAATGGTTTGAGGAAAAAGAAATCTATGTAGAATTAGCTGATATGTATCAAGTGTTACTCGTTCTCCCTTTATGGCATGAAGGAGATAAATTTCCTTTTAAGTTGTTGATTGAAAAAATTAGAGAAATTAACGTGCCAAAAAAATGTACGCGCGACATAAAATCTTTTAATTTTATGACGGATTTTAGCGAATACAAAACTGTTCATTTTCAAAATACGAAAGAAGTATCTATTAAAAAGGCAGAAGGTAAAGTTTTAGCGCAACATATCGTTCCATACCCTCCAGGTATACCGGTGATGTTTAAAGGAGAAGTCGTGACGTCTCATATGATAGACTTGTTAAATAAATATGATAAGCAAAATATTAAAGTTGAAGGTTTAAATCATAAAAAAATATTAATTAAGGATGAATAAGAAATGTCTACATTTATAACGTTTGAAGGTCCAGAAGGAGCAGGAAAGACCTCAGTAATTAAAGAAGTAAGCGAAAGATTAGCTAAAGAATATGATATTGTTACAACACGTGAACCTGGCGGAGTATTAACTAGTGAAGAAATACGTCGTATTGTACTTGATGGAGAGAGTATAGATATTCGAACTGAAGCTATGCTGTTCGCTGCATCTAGACGTGAACACCTTGTTGAGAAGATTATCCCATCTTTACAAGCAGGTAAAATTGTCCTTTGTGATAGATACATTGATAGTTCATTGGCTTATCAAGGTTATGCAAGGGGTATAGGAATTAAAGAAGTAAAATTATTAAATGAATTTGCAATTAATGGTTTGTATCCAGACTTAACGATTTATTTAGATGTTGATGCGGAAATTGGTCGTCAAAGAATTCTAAAAAATAACAGAGAACAAAACAGATTAGATAAAGAGGATAAAGTTTTTCATGAAAAAGTGATAGAAGGATATCATAAAGTGATCAGTGATAACCCTCATCGGTTTATTAAAGTCAATGCTAACCATAGTTTGGATAAAGTTGTTGAAGAAACATACCAATCTATCATCAAATATTTAAAATAATTATGATATAATGACAAAAAGAGGTGTATAAAAATGAAGATGATTATAGCGATCGTTCAAGATCAAGATAGTCAAGAGCTTTCAGACCAACTCGTAAAAAACAATTTCAGAGCTACAAAGTTAGCAACTACTGGTGGATTTTTAAGAGCAGGCAATACAACTTTCTTATGTGGGGTTAAGGATGACCGTGTCGATGAGGTTCTATCTGTCATTGATAACACTTGTGGTAATAGAGACCAACTTGTTTCCCCAATAACACCAATGGGTGGTAGTGCAGATTCATATATTCCTTATCCAGTTGAAGTTGAAGTAGGTGGCGCTACAGTATTTGTAATGCCGATTGAAGCATTTCATCAATTCTAGTTGTTTATAAAAAGTCTACTTTTCATCTACATATTTATGTTAATGAAAAGTGTTTAAAATGTAATTATTATAGATGTATTTTTTATTTGGCTACTTTAAATGTAGTTTGAGATTGAAGGCATATTCATTCAAAATTTATACTTCATCCTTTGAGTTTAAGCGTGAAAGTTAGTAATTATATGCGTTTAATTCAAGGAATGCAGTTGCTAAGTCGGAATTGTTTGAAGACGTTGCTCAACAGTCTAGAACTATCATTTAAGTAGTCTTTTTACATAATGAATATCATAAAGGGAGTAAGTCGCTTATGGATGAACAACAACAGTTAGCTAACGCATATCATTCTAACAAATTGTCACATGCATATTTGTTTGAGGGTGATGATGCACAAACGATGAAACGTGTCGCAATCCATTTTACTAAATTAATTCTTTGTAATAATAGTAATCAATGCGAACTGAAAGTTGATACTTTTAATCATCCTGACTTTTCATATGTGTCTTCTGATGAAAATACAATTAAAAAAGAACAAATCGAACAACTTGTTCACCATATGAACCAACTACCTATTGAGGGTCAATATAAAGTATATATTATTGAGGATTTTGAAAAATTAACTGTTCAAGGGGAAAATAGTATACTAAAATTTTTAGAAGAGCCCCCTGATAATACAATTGCGATTCTTTTATCAACGAAACCAGAACAAATATTAGACACTATACATTCAAGATGCCAGCACGTATATTTTAAGCCTATTGATAAGCGACAGTTTATAGAGCGTTTAGTAGAGATGTCAATAGCAAGACCGGTAGCAGAAATGCTAAGTACCTATACAACTCAAATAGAAGCAGCATCGTCGTTAAATGAGGAATTTGATTTAGTTACTTTAAGAAAATCAATCATCAGATGGTGTCAATTAATATTATCTAATAAAGCTATGGCTCTTATAGGTGTCATTGAGTTATTAAAACAAGCTAAGAATCGTAGATTACAATTACTTACTTTATCAGCCGTCAATGGCTTTTTCGAAGATATAATGCATGCAAAGGTAGAAATGGATAATTATTATACATTTAGTGATTTAACTGTAGAAATTGAAAATTATGCAAACCAATTAACTTTTAATCAATTAATCCTCATGTATGATCAAATTACTGAAGCGCATAAAAAGTTAAATCAAAATGTTAATCCAACACTTGTTTTTGAACAAATAGTAATAAAAGGTGTGATTTAAAATGCCCAATGTTGTAGGTGTTCAGTTTCAAAAAGCAGGGAAATTAGAATACTACGCGCCGAATCAATTAGATGTAGAGGTTGGTGACTGGGTTGTTGTCCAATCTAAAAGAGGTATAGAAATTGGTCACGTAAAGTTTCCATTACGTGAAGTTGATGTAGAAGATGTCACATTACCGCTAAAAAATATCATTCGTAAAATGAATGAAGATGATCAAGAAACATATTATCGTAATGAACGTGATGCCAATGATGCGTTAGAATTATGTAAAAAAGTAGTTAAAGATCAGCAATTAGATATGCGATTAGTTAATTGTGAATATACATTAGACAAATCTAAAGTGATTTTTAATTTTACCGCAGATGATCGCATTGATTTTCGCAAACTTGTTAAAGTTTTAGCTCAAAATCTAAAGACTAGAATAGAATTACGTCAAATTGGGGTAAGAGATGAAGCGAAATTATTGGGTGGTATCGGTCCTTGTGGGCGTTCTTTGTGTTGTTCTACATTTTTAGGAGATTTCGAACCTGTATCCATTAAGATGGCGAAAGATCAGAACCTATCATTAAATCCAACTAAGATTTCAGGAGCTTGTGGTAGATTAATGTGTTGTCTTAAATATGAAAATGACTACTATGAAGAGGCTCGAACTCAATTGCCTGACGTCGGAGATATGATTCAAACACCAGATGGTCACGGGAAAGTGATAGGATTAAATATTTTAGATATTTCTATGCAAGTTAAAATAGAGGGTCTAGAACAACCTTTAGAATATAAAATGGAAGAGATAGAAGTATTGAATTAAGGAGGTTGAATAACCTTTGAATCGAAATGAATTATTCGAAAGACTTATGAAATTAGAACATCACGTTGAACAACTTACAACCGACATGTCAGAACTTAAAGATTTAACCGTCGAACTTGTTGAGGAGAATGTTGCTTTACAAGTTGAAAATGAAAATTTAAAACGATTAATGAACAAAACTGAAGAATCGGTTGAAACTCACTTAGATAAAGATAATTATAAGCATGTAAAAACACCATCTCCAAGTAAAGATAATTTAGCGATGTTATATCGTGAAGGTTTTCATATTTGTAAGGGTGAATTATTCGGGAAACATCGTCATGGTGAAGATTGCTTATTATGCCTTAATGTGTTGAGTGATTAATTCTTTCGATAAATAAATGTTTAAATATAAGGATGTATTATAAGTGTGTAATTTAAGTCATACTGTAATAACATCCTTTTTTTAGGAGTAAAGATATGTTAGAAGATAATGAACGCGTTGACCATTTAATAAAAGAAGGATATGAGATTATACAAAATGATGAAGTATTCTCTTTTTCTACTGATGCCCTATTGTTAGGGTATTTAACCGAAGTACGCAAAAATGATAAAGTTATGGATTTATGTTCCGGCAATGGTGTTATTCCATTATTATTAGCTGCTAAATCAACTCAACCTATTGAAGGGATAGAAATACAAGAGCAATTAGTGAGTATGGCACGTCGCAGTTTTAAATTGAATGATTTGAACGATAGACTAACTATGCACCGTATGGATTTAAAAGATGTATATCAAACATTTCAACCTGCTCAATATACACTAGTGACTTGTAATCCTCCTTATTTTAAAATGAATCAAAATCATCAACATCAAAAAGAAGCACATAAAATAGCACGTCACGAAATAATGTGTAATCTTAAAGATTGTATTGAAGCTGCAAGACATTTACTTAAAGAGGGTGGTCGTTTTATTATGGTCCATCGAGCGGAAAGGCTAATGGATGTCTTAACCGAATTAAGACACGGTAAAATTGAGCCTAAAGCATTGACGTTGGTGTATAGTAAACATGATAAGCCTGCACAAACAATTGTTGTGGAAGGAAGAAAAGGTGGTAACCAAGGTTTAGATATACGTAATCCATTATATATATATAATGAGGATGGATCATATAGCGATGAGATGAAAGGTATTTATTATGGATAAACATTTTGTTTATATTGTTAAATGTAATGACGGAAGTTTATATACTGGCTATGCTAAAGATGTAAATGCACGAATAATAAAGCATAATAACGGTAAGGGTGCTAAATATACAAAAATAAGACGACCGGTAGAGTTAGTTTATCAAGAAACATATACAACGAAATCGGAAGCATTGAAACGTGAATATGAAATTAAAACATATACTAGACAACAAAAGTTAAAAATGATACAGGAGGGATAATATGACAACTTTATATTTAGTAGGAACACCAATTGGAAATCTTGGTGATATTACATTTCGAGCTATAGAAACATTAAGAAAAGTTGATGTGATTGCATGTGAAGATACACGAGTAACACGAAAATTGTGTAATCATTATGAAATACAAACGCCTCTAAAGTCGTATCATGAACATAATAAAGAACAACAAACTGACTATTTAATCAAGCAGTTACAAACTGGCTTAAATATAGCGTTAGTATCAGATGCTGGGTTGCCGTTAATTAGTGATCCAGGATATGAATTAGTTGTCGAAGCACGTAAAAATAATATAAATATAGAAACAGTACCAGGTCCTAATGCTGGGTTGACTGCACTTATGTCAAGTGGATTACCATCTTTCACATACATATTTTTAGGTTTTTTGCCAAGAAAAGAAAAAGAAAAAATTGAAGTGCTTGATGATAGAATGTTTCAAAATAGTACTTTGATACTTTATGAATCGCCTTATAGAGTTACTGATACTTTGAAAGCAATAGCTAAAATAGATTCGCAAAGACGGATTACTGTTGGTAGAGAGCTAACGAAGAAATTTGAACAAGTTCTTACACTTACAGTTGACGATATGTTGGAATTGATTAATCAAGACAGATTACCTCTTAAAGGTGAGTTTGTGATACTGATTGAAGGTGCATTACCTAAGAGTGGGGAATCATGGTTTGAAAATTATACGGTTAAAGAACATGTTGATTATTATATTGAAACCAAACAGGTTAAAACTAAAAAAGCAATTAAACTTGTCGCAACAGATCGACATATGAAGACGGGTGACGTATATAATATTTATCATAATATTGATTAAAAAAATGTGTTAAACACTTTACTTTATAATGACTTAATTATTGTAAAAACCCCATAGCGTGTTGATTTTATGGTATTGTAGTAAAGATGATGACAATTAATTTTCAATTGATGCGAATTTTTAAAACTGATACATAACGGTACGCGACTTCATTGAAAAGAAAAATAAATTTAGATATCATTTATTATGTAATTAATGAGGAGGACCAGTGATGGCTAAAGATACATTTTATATAACAACCCCAATATACTATCCGAGCGGGAACCTACACATCGGTCATGCATACTCTACAGTCGCAGGCGACGTGATAGCTCGCTATAAAAGAATGCAAGGCTATGATGTTCGTTATTTAACTGGCACTGATGAGCACGGTCAAAAAATCCAAGAAAAAGCTCAAAAAGCTGGCAAAACAGAACTAGAATACTTAGATGAAATGATTTCAGGTATTAAAAACTTATGGAGTAAACTTGAGATTTCTAATGATGATTTTATTCGAACTACAGAAGAGCGTCATAAGCAAGTCGTTGAGAAAGTGTTTGAGCGATTATTAAAACAAGGTGACATTTATTTAGGTGAATACGAAGGTTGGTATTCTGTTCCTGATGAAACATATTATACAGAGTCACAACTTGTTGATCCTGTTTATGAAAACGGCAAAATTATAGGTGGTAAAAGTCCTGATTCTGGTCACGAAGTCGAACTTGTAAAAGAAGAAAGCTATTTCTTCAATATTAATAAATATACAGACCGCTTATTAGAATTTTACGATGAAAATCCAGACTTTATACAACCACCATCTAGAAAAAATGAGATGATTAATAACTTTATCAAACCAGGTTTAGAAGATTTAGCAGTTTCGCGTACATCATTCGATTGGGGTGTACGTGTACCATCTAATCCTAAACATGTTGTATACGTGTGGATTGATGCACTTGTTAATTATATTTCTTCATTAGGTTATCTATCTGATGATGAAACATTATTTAATAAATATTGGCCAGCAGATATACACTTGATGGCTAAAGAAATTGTACGTTTCCACTCTATTATATGGCCAATATTGTTAATGGCGTTGGATTTACCACTTCCTAAAAAAGTTTTTGCACACGGTTGGATTTTAATGAAAGATGGTAAAATGAGTAAATCTAAAGGTAATGTCGTAGATCCTAATGTATTAATTGATCGTTATGGTCTTGATGCGACACGTTATTACTTAATGCGTGAATTACCGTTTGGTTCTGATGGCGTATTTACACCGGAAGCCTTTGTTGAAAGAACAAATTACGATCTTGCGAATGATTTAGGTAATCTAGTGAATCGTACTATCTCTATGATAAACAAATATTTCCACGGCGAATTACCTGCATACCAAGGTCCAAAACATGAATTGGATGAAAAGATGGAAGCGATGGCGCTTGAAACTGTTAAATCATTCAATGATAATATGGAAAGTTTACAATTTTCTGTTGCTTTATCAACAGTGTGGAAATTTATTAGTCGTACAAACAAATATATTGATGAAACACAACCTTGGGTTCTTGCAAAAGATGAAAATCAACGTGAGATGCTTGGTAACATAATGGCACATCTTGTTGAGAACATTCGTTTCGCTACAATCTTATTACAACCATTCTTGACGCATGCACCTAGGGAGATATTTAAGCAACTCAATATTAACAATCCGGATTTACATCAATTAGATAGTCTGCAACAATATGGTATGTTGTCAGAGGCAATTACTGTAACTGAAAAGCCAACACCAATTTTCCCAAGATTAGACACTGAAGCAGAAATTGCTTATATCAAAGAATCAATGCAACCATCTAAGTCAACAAAACAGTCTGATGAACCCGGTAAAGAGCAAATTGATATCAAAGATTTTGATAAAGTTGAAATCAAAGCAGCAACTATTATTGATGCGGAAAATGTAAAAAAATCGGAGAAACTATTAAAAATAAAAGTTGATTTAGATAATGAACAACGTCAAATAGTATCTGGTATAGCTAAGTTTTATCGTCCGGAAGACATTATTGGTAAAAAAGTTGCAGTTGTTACTAATTTAAAACCAGCTAAATTAATGGGACAAAAATCCGAAGGTATGATTTTGTCAGCTGAAAAAGATGGCGTACTTACCTTGATAAGCTTGCCTAGTGCAATTCCAAATGGTGCAGTAATTAAATAGTATAATCTAAGGATAGGAGAGATAATGATGTTAATCGATACGCATGTACATTTAAATGATGAACAATACGATGAGGATTTAAATGAAGTGATATCTCGTGCAAGAGAAGCAGGCGTAGATAGAATGTTTGTAGTAGGTTTTGATACACCTACTATTGAACGTACTATGGAGCTAATAGATAAGTATGACTTTATCTATGGTATTATCGGTTGGCATCCTGTTGATGCAATAGATTGTACTGATGAAAGATTGGAATGGATAGAAAGTCTTTCTAAACATCCAAAAATTATTGGTATTGGTGAGATGGGGTTAGATTATCATTGGGATAAATCACCTTCTGATGTACAAAAAGAGGTGTTTAAAAAGCAAATTGCATTAGCTAAACGTGTTCAATTACCTATTATTATTCATAATCGTGAAGCGACTCAAGATTGCATAGATATTTTGATTGAAGAGCATGCAGAAGAAGTGGGTGGAATTATGCACAGTTTTAGTGCTTCACCCGAAATTGCTGATGTCGTGATTAATAAATTGAACTTCTATGTTTCGCTTGGGGGACCCGTCACTTTCAAAAATGCAAAGCAACCAAAAGAAGTTGCTAAACACGTACCAATGGATCGTTTGTTATGCGAGACAGATGCGCCGTATCTATCCCCGCACCCTTATAGAGGTAAACGCAATGAACCAGAACGCGTTACTTTAGTAGCACAACAAATTGCAGATTTGCGTGGTATGACTTATGAGGAGGTCTGTCGCCAAACAACCGAAAATGCTGAACGTTTATTCAATTTGAATTAACTCAATGAATTTTTAGTGGGAAAGGTGTCTAACTTTAAAAAGATGAGGAACATCACTTTTTTATAAGTTTAAGATATCTTTCTCATTTTTTAAATTTAAACTGAGGTTAGTGTAAGAAATTATGATTTGATAGTTAATATTTTAATATTGCCGAAAGATTCTATAAAATTAATGATTAAGTTATCAATATTATGAAAGGTTAATTTATGAAAATAAACGAATTTATTGTTGTTGAAGGTAAAGATGATACTGAGCGAGTAAAAAGTGCTGTAGACTGTGATACTATTGAAACAAACGGTAGTGCAATTGATACATATACTTTAGAAGTGATACAACACGCACAGCAAACTAGAGGTGTGATTGTACTGACAGATCCAGATTTCCCAGGTGATAAAATTAGAAATACTATACGGGAACATGTTTCTGGTGTTAAGCATGCATATGTAGATAGAGAAAAGGCCAAGAGTAAAAGAGGTAAAATAGGAATAGAACATGCAAATATTAAAGATATTCAAGAAGCATTAATGCATGTAAGTTCACCGCTTGAAGAAGCTAAAGAAACTATTGATAAAAGTGTACTCATTGATTTGGGACTAATAATCGGTAAAGATGCAAGACACCGTAGAAATATCTTAGGTCGAAAATTACACATCGGTCACTCTAATGGAAAGCAATTATTAAAGAAACTTAATGCTTTTGGCTATACTGAAGACGATGTCAGAAAAGCGCTATTTGAAGAAGAGGAGAATTAAATGGAATATAAAGATATAGCAACACCATCTCGAACACGTGCTTTGCTTGATCAATATGGGTTTAATTTTAAGAAAAGTTTAGGACAAAATTTTTTAATAGATGTAAATATCATTAATAAAATTATCGAAGCGAGTCATATTGATTGTGCAACGGGAGTAATTGAAGTTGGACCAGGTATGGGATCATTGACTGAACAACTTGCAAAGAATGCTAAGAAGGTGATGGCTTTTGAAATTGATCAAAGGTTAATACCTGTGCTTAAAGATACACTTTCGCCATACGATAATGTAACGATTATCAATGAAGATATACTTAAAGCTGATATTGCTAAAGCTGTAGCTACACATCTACAAGATTGTGACAAGATTATGGTTGTTGCTAATTTACCGTATTATATTACCACGCCTATTTTACTTAATTTGATGCAACAGGATGTACCTATTGATGGTTTTGTCGTAATGATGCAAAAAGAGGTAGGAGAACGTTTGAACGCTCACGTAGGTACCAAAGCATACGGCTCGTTATCGATTGTTGCTCAATACTATACGGAGACAAGTAAAGTTTTAACAGTTCCTAAAACTGTATTTATGCCTCCTCCAAACGTTGATTCTATCGTTGTAAAATTGATGCAACGCCAAGAACCACTTGTACAGGTTGATGATGAGGAAGCCTTTTTTAAGTTAGCAAAGGCCGCTTTTGCACAACGACGTAAAACAATTAATAATAACTACCAAAACTTCTTTAAAGATGGTAAGAAGAATAAAGAAACTATACGACAGTGGCTGGAAAGCGCTGGTATTGATCCTAAAAGACGTGGAGAAACACTCACGATTCAAGATTTCGCCACATTATATGAACAAAAGAAAAAATTCTCCGAATTAACAAATTAAAATGTTGACAAAGACCCTTCACATTGATAAAATTTAAATTTTATTTGACGAAAACGGCTCAAATATGGTAAAATGTAATGTGTAGTGAGGTGGGGCAATATGCCAAAATCAATTTTGGACATCAAAAATTCTATTGATTGTCATTTAGGAAATCGTATTGTACTTAAAGCCAATGGTGGACGTAAAAAGACAATTGAACGATCAGGGGTTTTAAAAGAAACATATCCATCTGTTTTTATTGTCGAATTAGATCAAGATAAACACAACTTTGAACGCGTATCTTATACATACACTGATGTGCTTACAGAAAATGTACAAGTTTCATTTGAAGAAGATAATCATCAAGAAGCAGTTGCACACTAACAAAAAACATAATTTATGAGCGTCGTCGATAACTCTAAATTTAATATTTTTATTATTTAAGGTGAGTCTGGACATTGAAGATATGTTCAGGCTCTTTGTTATTGTAGTCTTTATTCATTCCCATTTTCATGAGATTATGCAACTTACGTTTATTATTAATACACAAATTATTTAAATTAAACGAATAATCATTTAAATAAGTCGCATTTTTGTAATATCCAAAAGTGATTCGCTTTAGTTGTTAAATATATTTTTAAAAATTGAAAATGCGTATGTTGAGTGTTGAAAAATTGCTCTTCATTAAGATTTTACGAGAAATTGCACATAATCTATCAAATATTTAAAGGCTTTATGTTAAAATCATTTTAATAACAATTCAAAGCGAGGGCGGAAAAATGATATATGAAACTGCGCCAGCTAAGATAAATTTTACGCTCGACACCCTTTTTAAAAGAGATGATGGTTATCATGAAATTGAAATGGTGATGACTACAGTTGATTTAAATGATCGATTATCTTTTGAAAAGCGAACTGATAAGAAGATTGTTGTCGATATTGAGCATAATTACGTTCCTAACGATAATAAAAACCTTGCGTATAAAGCAGCTGATTTAATGTTTGAGAGATTTAATATTAATGAAGGTGTGACAATTACAATTGATAAAGATATACCAGTTTCAGCTGGTCTTGCAGGAGGTTCTGCGGATGCAGCCGCTACAATGAGAGGGTTGAATCGATTGTTTGGTTTAGGTCAATCTTTAGACGATTTAGCTGCATTAGGCATACAAATAGGCACAGATATACCTTTTTGTATTTATAACCAAACTGCTGTGTGTACGGGGCGTGGAGAGCAAGTAACTTTCCTAAAAAGACCACCATCTGCATGGGTTGTTTTAGCTAAGCCTAACATCGGAATTTCATCGCCTGATGTATTTAAAGCACTAGATTTAACTGAAGAACATATAGTTCATAACGAAAAGTGTAAACAGGCTTTAGAGAATAATGATTATCATTTATTATGCAATAGTCTTTCTAACCGGTTAGAGCCTGTTTCTATGGCTATGCATCCTGACATTAAAAAGATTAAAGATAACATGCTACAATGTGGTGCTGATGGTGCTTTGATGAGTGGAAGCGGTCCTACTGTTTATGGGCTAGCTCAAAAAGAAAGACAAGCTAAAAATATTTATAATGCAGTGAATGGTTGTTGTAATGAAGTTTACTTAGTAAGATTATTAGGATAGAAGGGTTTGAAAAGATGAGATATAAAAGAAGCGAACGTATTGTATTTATGACACAATACCTCATGAACCATCCAAATAAGTTGATACCCCTCACTTATTTTGTAAAAAAATTTAAACAAGCAAAATCGTCAATTAGTGAAGACGTTCAAATCATCAAAAATACGTTTCAAAATGAAAAATTAGGAACTATTATTACTACAGCAGGTGCAAGTGGTGGAGTAACCTATAAACCCATGATGAGTAAATCAGAGGCCACAGAGGTTGTTAATGAGGTGATAGCGCAATTACAAGAGAAAGACCGTTTGCTACCTGGAGGGTATTTATTTTTATCCGATTTAGTTGGCAATCCTTCTCTATTAAATAGAGTAGGCAAGTTAATTGCTAGTATATATATGAACGAAGAACTTGATGCTGTTGTTACCATAGCGACTAAAGGGATATCACTTGCGAATGCAGTCGCAAACGTATTAAATTTACCTGTAGTGGTTATAAGAAAGGACAATAAAGTTACAGAAGGTTCTACGGTTTCAATCAATTATGTTTCAGGATCATCTAGAAAAATAGAAACAATGGTGTTATCGAAACGAACTTTAGCTGAGAATTCTAATGTCCTCGTAGTAGACGATTTTATGAGGGCTGGTGGCTCAATCAATGGGGTAATGAATTTAATGAATGAGTTTAAAGCTCATGTAAAAGGGGTATCAGTACTTGTAGAATCAAAAGAAGTAAAACAAAGATTAATTGAAGATTATACTTCCTTAGTCAGATTGTCAGATGTCGACGAGTACAACCAAGAATTTAAAGTGGAACCAGGCAACAGTTTGTCTAAATTTTCTTAAAAAAGGAGTGTCAATTTCATCATGAAAATAATCAACTCAGATAAGGTACCCGAAGCATTAGGTCCATATTCGCATGCAACTGTTATAAACGGTTTTGTTTTTACATCAGGTCAAATTCCACTCACACTTGATGGAACAATTGTTAGCGATGATGTTCAAGAACAAACTAAGCAAGTTTTAGAAAATTTAACTGTGGTATTAAAAGAAGCAGGTTCTGATTTGAATTCTGTTGTTAAAGCGACAATCTATATTTCTGATATGAATGATTTTCAACAAATTAATCAAATCTATGGAAACTATTTCGTCGAACACCAACCAGCTCGTAGTTGTGTTGAAGTGTCACGGTTGCCTATAGACGTAAAGGTAGAAATTGAATTGATAGGTAAAGTGAAGGATTTATAATTTTCTTAAAAGTTGTCAAGCTTCTAATAATATAAAGATATACTAGGGGGGCTCACTACATGAAAGTGACAGATGTAAGACTTAGAAAAATACAAACAGACGGCAGAATGAAAGCACTCGTTTCTATTACGCTAGATGAAGCTTTTGTAATTCATGATTTACGTGTAATTGAAGGAAACTCAGGTCTTTTTGTCGCAATGCCAAGTAAACGTACACCAGATGGTGAATTCCGTGACATCGCGCATCCTATCAATTCTGATATGAGACAAGAAATCCAAGATGCAGTGATGAAAGTATATGATGAAACTGATGAAGTTATTCCTGACAAAAATGCTACTTCAGATAACGAAGAATCAGACGAAGCTTAATTAAAAAATGTATTCATTTATAAAATAAGCCTGAGACATTGATGATATATTGTCTCAGGCATTTTAATGTATTGTTAGGCAATGGCGAAATTAGTAATGATTGTGTAACGGATTACTTGAACTTTATACCATATTGTTGGGGAGGGACTGCAATTTCTTATTGAAGTTGAAGTCCCTCCCCTTTATTTTTAATGTGTTCTGTATTTTCATAAACGAAAACGATATAAACATTTAACGATAAATAAAAATGATAGAAGTAAAATACTGATATGTTTCTCTGACAACAATCCATCTATAAAAATTTACTTATGATAGACGTAATTAATATGTCTGTATGATTATAATTTTATCATCATAAATTATGATTGATAATATAATGATTTGGACACTGGAATAAAATACTAATGATTAATAAAGAGGTTGAATATGTATTGTAACTATTGGGTTTAATGACCTCATTTGCCTTTTTAAAGCATAACAACTTATTTGAATTTCTAAAATTATCAAACCTTTAATGAATGATTAACAAAACCTTTTATAAGTTGAAACTCTCTTTGTTGTTCAACTATAATAACTATGAAGTGTAAATTTTAATGGAGGGTTAGCATTCATGCAAAGACATGCGATTATTCTGGCAGCAGGTAAAGGCACAAGAATGAAATCAAAGAAATATAAAGTGCTCCATGAGGTTGCTGGCAAACCAATGGTTGAACATGTGCTTAACAACGTAAAACAAGCTGGCGTTGATCAAATTGTAACTATTATTGGTCATGGCGCCGAGAGTGTGAAAGATACATTGGGTAATCAATCATTATATAGTTTTCAGGATAAACAACTTGGAACAGCTCATGCTGTGAAAATGGCACATGAACATTTAGCAGATAAAGAAGGAACTACTTTAGTAGTATGTGGAGATACACCTCTTATTACATACCAAACTCTACAATCACTTATTGAACATCATGAAAGTACACAATCACAGGTTACTGTATTATCTGCTTCTACTATCAATCCTTATGGTTATGGACGAATTATAAGAAATCATAATGGAATATTAGAGCGTATTGTTGAAGAGAAAGACGCAAATGAATCAGAACGTGCGATTAAAGAAATTAGTTCAGGTATTTTTGCCTTTAATAATCGAGTTCTATTTGAGAAGTTAGAACAAGTTAAAAATGATAATGCTCAAGGAGAATATTATTTACCAGATGTTTTGTCTTTAATTTTAAAAGACGGAGGTAAAGCGGAAGTTTATTGTACCGAAGATTTTGATGAAATCATTGGTGTTAATGATCGTTTGATGTTAAGTGAAGCTGAAAAGGCTTTGCAACAACGTATTAATCGCTATCATATGGAAAATGGTGTGACCATCATTGATCCAAGTTCAACATTTATTGGAACAGATGTGAAAATTGGAATAGATACAACTATTGAACCAGGCGTGCGAATCGGAGGTCATACAACGATTGAAGAAGATGTGTGGATAGGCCAATACTCTGAAATTAATAACAGTACAATTCATTCGAATGCTAACATAAAACAATCGGTTATCAATGACTCTATTGTTGGAGAGAACACAACAGTTGGACCTTTCGCTCAACTACGTCCAGGATCTAATTTAGGTTCTGAAGTTAAAGTAGGAAACTTTGTTGAAGTGAAGAAAGCAGATATTAAAGATGGTGCTAAAGTATCACACTTGAGTTACATTGGAGATGCTGAAATAGGTGAGCGTACAAATATCGGATGTGGTTCTATCACTGTAAACTATGATGGTGCTAACAAATTTAAAACAATAGTAGGTAAAGATGCCTTTATAGGATGTAATACGAACCTTATAGCACCTGTAACAGTAGGCAATCATACTCTTATTGCAGCTGGATCCACAATTACAGATAATATCCCTGAAGATAGTTTAGCATTAGCGCGTGCAAGACAAGTAAATAAAGAAGGCTACTTAAAAAAATAGTTCTTGCCCCTGAATTGCTATCGTATGTGCAGTTTTAAATGAATTTATAAAATTGTAATAATTTTGATTGTACATCTATCATAGTAAAAAAGCGCTATTTTCTATATAATATAAATGTCTAAGTAAATAATTGGAGGACTATAAATGTTAAATAATGAATATAAGAATTCATCAATGAAGATCTTTTCGCTCAAAGGAAATGAACCTTTGGCACAAGAAGTAGCAGATCATGTAGGGATTGAATTAGGTAAATGTTCTGTAAAACGTTTTAGTGATGGAGAAATTCAAATAAATATTGAAGAAAGCATTCGTGGTTGTGATGTTTTTATTGTTCAACCAACTTCATACCCAGTCAATCTTCATTTAATGGAGTTACTTATTATGATTGATGCGTGTAAACGCGCGTCAGCAGCAAATATTAACATCGTAGTACCATACTATGGTTACGCTCGACAAGATAGAAAAGCCCGTAGTCGTGAACCTATTACTGCTAAATTAGTAGCTAATTTAATCGAAACAGCAGGTGCCAATCGTATGATCGCATTAGACTTACATGCACCTCAAATCCAAGGATTTTTCGATATTCCTATTGATCATTTAATGGGTGTTCCTATCCTTGCACAACACTTTGAGAATGATCCTGATATTAATCCAGAAGAATGTGTAGTTGTGTCCCCTGATCATGGTGGGGTAACGCGAGCACGTAAATTAGCCGACATTTTAAAAACTCCAATTGCGATTATCGACAAAAGACGTCCGAAACCTAACGTGGCAGAAGTTATGAACATTGTAGGTGATATTGAAGGACGTACTGCAATTATTATAGATGACATTATTGATACTGCAGGAACAATTACTTTAGCTGCTCAAGCCTTAAAAGATAAAGGTGCTAAAGAAGTCTATGCTTGTTGTACACATCCAGTGCTTTCTGGGCCAGCAAAAGAACGGATTGAAAACTCTGCAATCAAGCAACTTATAGTAACAAACTCAATTCAATTAGAAGAGAATAGAAAACCTAATAATACAAAAGAACTTTCTGTTGCTGGTTTAATTGCTAAAGCAATTATTCGTGTATACGAAAGAGAATCAGTAAGTGTATTATTTGACTAAAATTTACAATTGAATTTGACGTATCCTATATCAACATGTATAATACTAACGTTCGTAGAATTGCGAACAAATAAACACTTACAAGCAACAGTAACGTTGATGGGTAAGTGAGGAGCAGGTTAGACGCATCTAATGTCTAAACCTCGAAATTCGAAAGGTGGAAATACGAATGGCTTCATTAAAGTCAATCATTCGTCAAGGTAAACAAACACGTTCTGACCTAAAACAATTAAGAAACTCAGGTAAAGTACCTGCAGTTGTGTATGGTTACGGTACAAAAAATACTTCAGTTAAAGTTGATGAAGTTGAATTTATCAAAGTAATCCGTGAAGTAGGACGTAATGGTGTTATCGATTTAGGCGTAGGTTCTAAAACAATTAAAGTAATGGTTTCAGATTATCAATTTGACCCATTAAAAAACCAAATCACTCATATCGACTTTTTAGCAATCAACATGAGTGAAGAACGTACTGTTGAAGTACAAGTTCAATTAGTTGGTGAAGCTGTAGGTGCTAAAGAAGGCGGCGTAGTTGAACAACCATTATTCAACTTAGAAGTTACAGCTACACCTGAAAATATTCCTGAAACTATCGAAGTAGATATCAGTGAATTACAAGTTAATGACAGCTTAGCAGTTTCTGATATTAAAATCTCTGGTGATTTCACAATCGAAAATGATCCAGAAGATTCTATCGTAACAGTAGTTCCTCCAACAGATGAACCTTCTGAAGAAGAAGTTGAAGCTATGGAAGGCGAATCAGCAACTGAAGAACCTGAAGTTGTTGGTGAAGACAAAGAAGACGATGAAGAAGAAAATAAAGAAGACTAATCTTCGTGTCTCTTAAGTAGGTATTCTCATTAGTTGAGATTACAGATTTAAAGGCGAGCACTGTGCTTATGTTAATAAGCATAGTGCTTTTTGTGTTATTATAGGGAATGATTAATTATTTAAGACGGTTTTAGAGGTGGTTGACATATATCAGTGGTCAATCATTTTTAAGTCCTTTATTTTAAAATAAACACAGCAAAAGCATTTGAAAATATGTGAAGATACATAATATTAATAGTGGAGGTAACAATAATGAAATGCATTGTCGGTCTTGGCAACATTGGTAAACGTTTTGAATTAACAAGACATAATATTGGTTTCGAAGTTGTCGATGATATTCTAGAACGCCACCAATTTACTTTAGACAAACAAAAATTTAAAGGTGCATATACTATTGAGCGTTTAAACGGCGAAAAGGTAATATTTATTGAGCCAATGACTATGATGAACTTATCTGGTCAAGCTGTAGCTCCTTTAATGGATTATTATAATGTCGATGTTGAAGATTTAATCGTTTTATATGACGATTTAGATTTAGAACAAGGACAAGTGCGTCTGCGCCAAAAGGGGAGTGCAGGCGGTCATAATGGTATGAAATCGATAATTAAAATGCTTGGTACAGATCAATTTAAACGTATTCGAATTGGTGTTGGCCGTCCAACAAATGGGATGTCTGTTCCGGACTATGTTTTACAAAAATTTTCAAAAGAAGAAATGATCATTATGGAAAAGGTAATTGAACATTCTGCAAGAGCTGTAGAATCTTTTATTGAAAGTTCTCGTTTTGATCATGTTATGAATGAATTTAATGGTGAAGTCAAGTGAAATCAATGATTGCAAATTACATTAGCGAAGATAATCGTTTTCAAGAATTAGATGAAGTCTTCGGCCAAGAGAATATTTTAGTTACGGGATTATCCCCGTCAGCGAAGGCAACAATTATTGCTGAAAAATATTTAAAAGATCATAAACAAATGCTACTCGTAACTAATAATTTATACCAAGCAGATAAAATCGAAACTGACATTTTACAATATGTAGATGACTCAGAAGTTTATAAATATCCTGTTCAAGATATAATGACTGAAGAGTTTTCTACTCAAAGTCCACAATTGATGAGTGAGCGTGTTAGAACGTTGACTGCGTTAGCCCAAGGCGAAAAAGGGTTATTTATTGTGCCTTTAAACGGCTTTAAAAAATGGCTAACACCGGTTGATTTATGGAAAGATCATCAAATGACGCTTAAAGTAGGTCAGGATATTGATGTTGATGCATTCTTAAATAAATTAGTTAATATGGGTTATCGCCGAGAAAGTGTAGTGTCACATATTGGTGAGTTTTCATTGCGTGGTGGAATCATAGATATATATCCGTTGATAGGAACACCTGTGAGAATAGAGCTATTTGATACTGAAGTTGATTCCATCAGAGACTTTGATGTAGAAACACAACGTTCTAACGATAATATAAATCAAGTTGAAATCACAACAGCTAGTGACTACATTATTACTGATGAAGTGATACAACACTTACAAAATGAACTTAAAAAAGCATATGAATATACACGCCCTAAAATTGAAAAGTCCGTACGTAATGATTTAAAAGAGACATATGAAAGTTTTAAGTTGTTTGAATCTACCTTTTTCGATCATCAATTGTTACGACGTCTTGTTTCATTTATGTATGAAAAACCATCAACCCTTATTGACTATTTTCAAAAAAACGCGATTATTGTAGTTGATGAGTTTAATCGTATTAAGGAAACAGAAGAAACACTTACAACAGAAGTTGAAGATTTTATGAGTAACTTAATTGAGAGTGGAAATGGATTTATCGGACAAGGATTTATGAAGTATGAAAGTTTTGACGCATTATTAGAGCAACATGCCGTTGCATATTTCACATTATTTACATCTTCGATGCAAGTACCATTACAACATATTATTAAGTTCTCTTGTAAACCAGTTCAACAATTTTATGGTCAATATGACATTATGCGCTCGGAATTTCAAAGATACGTGCATCAAGATTACACTGTCGTAGTTCTTGTTGAAACTGAAACAAAAGTTGAACGTATTCAATCAATGCTTAATGAAATGCATATTCCAACAGTATCAAATATTCACGAAGATATTGATGGTGGTCAAGTTGTAGTGACGGAAGGTAGTCTTTCTGAAGGCTTTGAATTACCTTATATGCAGTTGGTAGTCATCACAGAAAGAGAATTATTTAAAACAAGACAAAAGAAACAACGTAAACGTACAAAAACGATTTCTAATGCTGAAAAAATAAAATCATATCAAGACCTAAATGTGGGCGATTATATAGTGCATGTGCATCATGGTGTCGGACGATACTTAGGTGTTGAAACACTAGAAGTTGGAGATACACATCGCGACTATATTAAATTGCAATATAAAGGAACTGATCAATTATTCGTTCCAGTTGATCAAATGGATCAAGTTCAAAAGTATGTGGCTTCTGAAGATAAGTCGCCTAGATTAAATAAATTAGGCGGGACAGAATGGAAAAAAACAAAGGCGAAAGTTCAACAAAGTGTTGAAGATATAGCTGATGAATTAATTGATTTGTATAAAGAACGTGAAATGTCTGTAGGTTATCAATACGGCCAAGATACTGCAGAGCAATCAGCATTTGAGCATGATTTTCCATATGAATTAACACCCGATCAAAGTAAGTCAATCGATGAAATTAAAGGTGACATGGAAAGAGCAAGACCTATGGACCGTCTTCTTTGTGGTGATGTGGGATATGGTAAAACTGAAGTGGCTGTCCGTGCAGCGTTTAAAGCTGTCATGGATGGTAAGCAAGTTGCGTTTTTAGTACCAACAACGATTCTTGCACAACAACACTACGAAACACTACTTGAACGTATGCAAGATTTTCCGGTCGAAATTCAATTGGTAAGTCGATTCCGCACAGCTAAAGAAATAAGGGAAACTAAAGAAGGGCTCAAATCAGGATATGTTGACATTGTCGTAGGTACACATAAATTATTAGGTAAAGATATTCAATATAAAGATTTGGGATTGCTTATTGTTGATGAAGAACAACGTTTTGGAGTGCGACATAAAGAACGCATTAAAACTTTGAAAAAAAACGTTGATGTACTGACGCTTACTGCAACACCAATACCAAGAACATTGCATATGAGTATGTTAGGTGTACGTGACTTATCAGTGATTGAAACACCACCTGAAAATCGTTTTCCTGTACAAACTTATGTCTTAGAACAGAATACGAACTTTATTAAAGAGGCATTAGAGCGTGAATTATCTCGCGATGGACAAGTATTTTATTTGTATAACAAAGTGCAGTCCATTTATGAAAAAAGAGAACAACTTCAAAGGTTAATGCCTGACGCTAACATTGCTGTAGCACATGGCCAAATGACTGAACGTGATTTAGAGGAAACAATGTTAAGCTTTATTAATCACGAGTACGATATTTTAGTAACGACTACAATTATTGAAACAGGTGTAGATGTACCAAATGCTAATACTTTAATCATAGAAGAGGCTGATCGTTTTGGTTTAAGCCAGCTATACCAATTAAGAGGACGTGTAGGACGTTCAAGTAGAATTGGTTACGCTTATTTCTTACATCCAGCTAACAAAGTGTTAAATGAGACTGCTGAAGAGCGATTGCAAGCTATTAAGGAGTTTACCGAACTAGGTTCAGGTTTTAAAATCGCTATGCGAGATTTAAATATTCGTGGTGCAGGCAATTTACTCGGTAAGCAACAACATGGCTTTATTGATTCGGTTGGTTTCGATTTATACTCTCAAATGTTAGAAGAAGCAGTAAACGAAAAACGTGGCATTAAAGAAGAATCGCCGGATGCACCAGATATTGAAGTAGAATTGCACTTAGATGCTTATTTACCAGCTGAATATATACAAAGTGAACAGGCTAAAATTGAGATTTATAAAAAACTTCGAAAAGTAGAAACTGAAGAACAACTTTTCGATGTCAAAGATGAATTAATAGATCGTTTTAATGATTATCCAATTGAAGTCGAACGATTATTAGATATTGTTGAAATCAAAGTCCACGCTCTACATGCGGGTGTCGAATTGATAAAAGACAAAGGCAAATCTATACAAATCATTTTATCACCTAAAGCGACTGAAGATATTAATGGAGAAGAATTGTTTAAACAGACGCAACCTCTTGGTAGAGCAATGAAAGTTGGCGTGCAAAATAATGCAATGAATGTAACGCTAACAAAATCAAAACAATGGTTAGATAGTTTGAAATTCTTAGTTAGATGTATTGAAGAAAGTATGGCGATTAAAGATGAAGACTAAGAGTGAGACGGCGTTTAACGGCGTCGTTATACTTACCTTAGCATTAATTATTGTGAAGATACTAAGTGCCATTTATCGCATTCCGTATCAAAATGTTTTAGGTGATGACGGTTTATATGCTTATCAACAAATATATCCTGTCGTAGCACTAGGGGTTATTTTATCTATGAATGCTATTCCAAGTGCTGTGACTCAAGTGATAGGTGTTAATCGATCCGATGAAGTCTATACAAGGGTTATGTTTCGATTACAATGCATAGGTTTTATCGTCTTTATTTTGCTTTTTATGTTTGCGAATATGATTACCCGATGGATGGGCGATTCTAATTTAGCACCCATGTTAAAGATGGCCAGTTTTAGTTTTATTTTAATAGGTGTCTTAGGAGTGTTAAGAGGATTTTATCAATCAAAACAAGTAATGACCATACCAGCAATTTCCCAGGTTATAGAACAGGTAATTAGAGTTAGTTTAATCATTGTTGCAATTATTATGTTTTCAATGAAACACTGGTCTATTTATCAAGCAGGAGCATTAGCTATATTGGCATCTTCGATTGGTTTTTTAGGTTCAATGTTATATTTATTACTTAAAAAACCACTTAAACTTAAGTTATGCTATCGCTTTAATAATACTTCCATTCAATGGAAGCAGTTGTTTATTTCCATATCCATATTTGCATTGAGTCAACTTATCGTTATTTTATGGCAAGTTGTGGATAGTTTTACAATAATACGTTTATTACAACATAGCGGTATTGCTTTTAAAGAAGCAATTATTCAAAAAGGCATTTATGATCGTGGTGCTTCATTTATACAAATGGGTTTGATTGTAACTACGACTTTTAGTTTCGTTCTTATCCCATTACTTACTCAAGCAATTCGTGAACATAATCAAATTCATATGAATCGTTATGCAAATGCATCAATTAAAATCACGGTAGTAATAAGTACAGCAGCTAGTATAGGATTAATTAATCTGCTTCCACTTATGAATGTTGTATTCTTTAAAAGTAATCATTTAACTCTAACTTTGAGTGTTTATATGTTTACAGTGATATGTGTTTCGTTAATAATGATGAATATCTCATTATTACAAGTTCAAACCAGTATTCGTCCCATTATTATGGGTGTGATAATAGGAATACTGTCCAAAATTATTTTAAATGTTATATTAATACCTTTTTGGGGTATCGTGGGTGCAAGTGTGAGTACAGTCTTATCACTACTACTTTTTGTCATAATATTGCAAGTTGCAGTCTTAAAGTACTACCGTTTTAATCGTATATCTTTATTTATCGTTAAACTTATTTTAGGTATGATAATTATGAGTATAGTTGTTCAAACTGTCATGCTTGCCTTACCTTCAAAAAGTAGGATGTTAGGATTACTAGAACTTATAGTTAGCTCAATTATAGGCATAGTGATTATAATGTTGTATATTATTATATTTAATGTATTAGGATACAAAGAAATAAAGCACTTACCTTTTGGAGACAAATTATATCAAATGAAGAGAGGAAGACGGTCATGACCCATACAATTACAATAGTTGGTTTAGGTAATTATGGCATTGATGAGTTACCTTTAGGTATCTATCGTTTTTTAGAAAAAGAGTCTAAAGTATATGCTAGAACCTTAAATCATCCTGTCATCAATACGCTAAAGAAAGAAATTGAATTCGAGAGTTTCGATAGTATTTATGAAGCACATGACCGTTTTGAAGATGTTTATGAAGCGATTGTCACATCACTAATAGAATTGGCACAATCTGAAGATATTGTTTATGCAGTTCCTGGTCATCCTAGAGTTGCTGAAACTACGACTGTAAAATTATTAGAGTATAGTCATTTTAATAAGGATATCTCTGTGAAGGTACTTGGAGGAAAAAGTTTTATTGATGACATTTTTGAAGCGGTTGATGTAGACCCCAATGATGGTTTTACACTGCTTGATGGTACGTCATTAAAAGAATCGGCCTTAAATGTTCGTACAAATACAGTAATTACTCAAGTTTATAGCGTAATGATAGCTGCCGATTTAAAACTTACTTTAATGGAAAGATATCCTGATGATTTTAATGTGAAAATAATTACTGGTTCTCATAGTGATGGAGCTCACGTAATTGAATGCCCACTTTATGAAATTGATCGCTACGACGATTATTTTAATAATCTTACAAGTTTATTTATTCCAAAAATCAATGAGGATACATTACTTTATCAAGATTTTGATTACGCAGTTCAAACTATTGATTTACTCGTTGATAATGAAAAAGGGTGTCCGTGGGATAAAGTACAAACTCACGACTCATTAAAACGGTATCTTTTAGAAGAAACGTTTGAATTATTTGAAGCCATTGATAATGAAGATGATTGGCATATGATAGAGGAATTAGGAGATATACTTTTACAAGTATTATTACATTCTAGTATAGGTAAAAAAGAAGGATATATTGATATCAAAGAAATTATAGAAAGTCTCAACACCAAGATGATTCATAGACATCCACATATCTTTGGTAATGCGCATGTAACTTCGCAAGAGGATTTAAAAGACATTTGGTCACGTGCTAAAGAAAAAGAAGGTAAAGTGCCTCGTGTTAAATTTGAGAAAGTATTTGCAGACCACTTCTTGAAATTGTATGATAAAACAAAAAATAGGCAATTTGACGAAGATGATCTCAAACAATTTTTACAACAAGGAGAGAAAAATTCATGAGATTAGATAAATATCTAAAAGTGTCACGATTAGTTAAACGACGTACATTAGCTAAAGAAATTAGCGACCAAGGTCGAGTGACTGTCAATGGAAATGTGGCAAAAGCAGGTACAGATATCAAAGAAAACGATGAACTCATTATTCGTTTTGGACAAAAATTAGTCACAGTTAAAGTAACAGGATTAAGCGACCATGCTACAAAAGAAAATGCAAAAGGTATGTATGATTTGATTAAAGAAGAACGTATTAATGAAGAGTGAAATGCTTAAGGAGGTGACAAGCAATGAATAAAAAAGTAGAACATATCGGTAACCAATATACGTCACAAGAAAATAAGAAAAAACAACGACAAAAAATGAAAATGCGTGTTGTACGTAGACGTATTGCTTTATTCGGAGGTATTCTTTTAGCGATTATCCTCATTCTACTTGTATTGCTTGTCATTCAAAGACATAATAACGATCAAGATGCAGTTGAAAGGAAAGAGAAAGAAACTGAGTTTCAAAAACAACAAGATGAAGAAATTGCTTTAAAAGAGAAACTTAATAATTTAAATGATAAAGACTATATCGAGAAAATAGCGAGAGACGATTATTATTTAAGTAATAAAGGTGAAGTCATTTTTAGATTACCTGATGATAAAAAATCCTCTCAGTCAAAGACTTCAAACGAAAAAGGCAATTAGAATAAAATAATATGATTATATCATTGTGAAATTACGTGAACAGGAATATAATAAGGATAAAATCGAATCTAACCAGGAGGATTTATTTAGAAAATGTCAATCGAAGTAGGAAACAAGCTTAAAGGTAAAATTACAGGTATCAAAAAGTTTGGTGCATTCGTAGAATTACCTGAAGGAAAAAGTGGTTTAGTTCATATCAGTGAAGTTGCCGACAATTATGTTGAAAATGTTGAAGACCACTTATCAGTAGGTGACGAAGTAGAAGTTAAAGTTTTATCAATCGCGGATGATGGTAAAATTAGTTTATCAATAAAAAAAGCTAAAGACCGCCCTCGTAAGCCTCGTCACAGTAAAGCTAATCACGGTAAACCAGTTCAAAAAACTGAAGACTTTGAGAAAAAATTAAGTAACTTCTTAAAAGATAGTGAAGATAAATTAACGTCAATTAAACGTCAAACCGAATCACGCAGAGGCGGTAAAGGTTCTAGACGTTAATATGATATAGATTAAACGACCGTTAATGTCAGAGTGATGATGTTTTTAGTACTTTGACAAATAGTGGGAAGACACTACGAAGATGTTTAGTCCTTGATTAAACATATGCAACATCCACATGGGGTGGGAGGTAGAATTCAATTATATTACTTTGAATTCTCTCCTACTCCTATTTTTGTTGATGTTGAGTAAGTCATATTACGTTATGGAAGACGGATTTAATTGTATCACGTAGAATTCAATTTAGTGGCATCATTTAAAGTAACGAGGTGAATAAATGAATATCAAAACAGATGGTTGGTCTAAAAAAGCACATATTGTTGTGGCTGTCTCAACAGGCATTGATAGTATGAGTTTATTATATAGCTTATTAAACGACTATCAACATACATATCGTAAATTAACATGTGTTCATGTTAACCACGGATTGCGTGAACAGTCATATGAAGAAGAAGCGTTTTTGAGAGAGTATTGCCATCAACATCATATTGACATTTATATAAAGCGTTTAGACTTAAGTGATATTGTAGCAGACGGTAATAGTATTCAACAAGAAGCGCGTCAACGTCGTTATGAATGGTTTGGAGATATCATAGCTCAATTAAGAGCAGATGTATTGTTAACAGCTCATCATCTTGATGATCAATTTGAAACGATTATATATCGTTTGTTTACAGGGAGATCAACACGTAATTCATTAGGTATGACATATGAGTCGTATTTTAATCAATACAAAGTGTATCGTCCTATGTTAAATTTAAAAAAAACTGAAATATTAGCGTATCAGTATGCGAACCAAATTCCATACTATGAGGACATGTCTAATCAAGATAGAAAATATGTTAGAAATGACATTAGACAACGCATCATACCTGCAATTAACGAGAACCCGCATTTAAACGCGCATCAGCTACTCAAACTTAAGGATTGGCATGATATTGAATTGCAATCGTTAAAAGAACAAGCTGAAACGTTCATCAATAACGAAGTTTCAAAAAGTAAATATTTAACCTATTCCTTTTCTAGAACTGCTTTTAATGAATTGAATGTGAATATCAAAAGCGTAGTTATGGATTTGTTATTCGAAAAATTAGATTGTCATTTAGCAATGCCACAACATGCTTATGACGAGTGGTTTGAACAGATTAGAAATGATAAATCTCAATTTAATATTCACGTAACAGATGAATGGATAATTCAAATTGCATATGATAAATTAATAATAATGGCTAAAAGTGAAATGGATCAATATATATTAGACCGTATATGTATTAGAAAGCCAGGTACATATGAATTTAATGATTATCAAATTGATATTCATCCTGACTTACCACAACAGTTATATCCGCTTACTGTGCGTGTCCGACAAAATGGAGATGTGTATAAATTAAATGGTCAAAAAGGTCATAAAAAAGTGAGTCGTTTATTTATCGATAAAAAAGTGACTCTTGCTGAACGTCAGCGCATCCCACTCATTATTAATCAAGAAAATGCAGTGTTAGCTATTGGCGATTTATATGTTAAAGAAAATTTTAAAGAATTTATTTTGATTTCGAATAATGGAGATGAATTATAATGCATAAGGATTTAAAGAATGTTTTGTTATCGGAAGAAGACATTCAAAATATTTGTAAAGAGATGGGAGCTATCATTACTGAGGATTATAAAGATCGCCCACTCGTTTGTGTTGGTATTTTGAAGGGATCAGTCATGTTTATGGCAGACTTAATTAAACGTATTGATACACATTTATCAATCGATTTTATGGATGTTTCAAGTTATCATGGTGGAACGGAATCGACTGGGGAAGTTCAAATATTGAAAGATTTAGGTGCTTCTATAGAAAATAAAGACGTACTTATAATTGAAGATATATTAGAAACTGGTACAACTTTAAAATCTATTACAGAGTTATTGCAATCACGTAAAGTTAACTCTTTAGAAATAGCTACATTATTAGATAAACCTAACCGTCGCAAAGCTGATATCGAAGCAAAATATGTTGGTAAAAAGATTCCAGATGAATTTGTAGTTGGTTATGGTTTAGATTATCGTGAGTTATATAGAAATCTGCCATACATAGGCACACTAAAAGCAGAAGTTTATTCTAAATAGATTTTAAAATTGGATCTGTATTAATTAATAAGTATGTTAGTATAATGAACTGTGCGTAGATTTAGTGTAGACTCAAAGTAACAATTCAAAAATGTTATGAATTGATTAAAACTATTAAGATAATTAATGTTAACAGATAGTAAACAAAGAATAATGCATTTTAAAATCGACAAAATTGTAGATGCAATACTAAAGTTGAAATACTAGCCTGAATATAAAGTGTTGTGTTACAATTTTTGTTAGTTTTATTATTGGAAGTAGGAGGAAATGACGCATGCAGAAAGCTTTTCGCAATGTGCTAGTTATCGCAATTATTGGCGTTATTATATTTGGCCTCTTTTCATTTTTAAATGGAAATGGGAATATGCCAAAACAACTTACATATACTCAGTTTGTTAATAAGTTGAATAAAGGCGATTTAAAAACTTTAGAAATTCAACCAGAGCAAAACGTATATATGGTAAGTGGTAAAACAAAAAAAGATGAAGATTACTCATCGACAATTTTATATAACAATGAAAAAGATTTACAAAAAATCACAGATACAGCTAAGAAACAAGATAATCTTAAATTTACAGTTAAAGAAGAAGAAAAACAAAGTGTATTCGTTAGTATTTTAACGACACTGATTCCTGTATTAATCATTGCATTATTATTTATTTTCTTCCTTAGCCAAGCCCAAGGTGGCGGCGGTGGTGGTCGTATGATGAACTTTGGAAAATCCAAAGCTAAGATGTACGACAGTAATAAACGTCGAGTTCGTTTCTCAGATGTAGCAGGAGCTGACGAAGAGAAACAAGAATTAATAGAAATTGTAGATTTCTTAAAAGATAACAAGAAATTTAAACAAATGGGTTCAAGAATTCCAAAAGGTGTCTTACTTGTTGGGCCTCCAGGTACAGGTAAAACATTATTAGCACGTGCGGTTGCAGGTGAAGCTGGTGCACCATTCTTCTCAATTAGTGGATCTGACTTCGTTGAGATGTTTGTTGGTGTTGGTGCGAGTCGTGTTCGTGATTTATTTGAAAATGCTAAGAAAAATGCCCCATGTATCATTTTTATTGATGAAATTGATGCTGTTGGACGTCAACGTGGTGCAGGTGTAGGTGGCGGTCATGATGAGCGTGAACAAACATTAAACCAACTATTAGTTGAGATGGATGGTTTTGGAGAAAATGAAGGTATTATTATGATTGCGGCTACAAACCGCCCAGATATCTTAGACCCTGCATTGTTACGTCCTGGTCGTTTTGATAGACAAATTCAAGTTGGACGACCAGATGTTAAAGGTCGTGAAGCAATTCTTCATGTGCATGCGAAAAATAAACCTCTTGATGAAACAGTAGATTTAAAAGCTATTTCTCAAAGAACGCCAGGTTTTTCTGGTGCAGACTTAGAAAACTTGCTAAATGAGGCATCTTTAATTGCAGCACGTGAGGGTAAAAATAAAATTGATATGCGCGATATTGAAGAAGCAACTGACCGTGTTATTGCAGGTCCAGCTAAAAAATCTCGTGTAATTTCTGAAAAAGAACGTAATATTGTAGCGCATCACGAAGCAGGTCATACTATCATCGGTATGGTGCTTGATGAAGCTGAAATTGTACACAAGGTAACAATTGTCCCTCGTGGACAAGCAGGCGGTTATGCAATGATGTTACCAAAACAAGATCGCTTCTTAATGACAGAACCAGAATTACTCGACAAAATATGTGGTTTATTAGGTGGACGAGTATCTGAGGATATTAACTTTGGTGAAGTATCAACAGGTGCTTCGAATGACTTTGAACGAGCAACGCAAATTGCAAGATCTATGGTTACAGAATATGGTATGAGTAAGAAATTAGGACCATTACAATTCTCAAGCAATAGTGGTGGACAAGTATTCCTTGGTAAAGATATGCAAGGTGAGCCGAATTATTCTGGTCAAATTGCTTATGAAATTGACAAAGAAGTTCAACGAATTGTTAAAGAGCAATATGAACGTTGTAAACAAATCTTGTTAGAACATGAAGAACAACTTAAGTTAATTGCTAAAACACTACTTTCAGAAGAAACATTAGTTGCAGAACAAATTCAATCATTATTCTATGATGGTGTTTTACCAGAAGTAGATTATGACTCTGCAAAAGTTGTGAAAAATGAAAATAGTGATTATAGTGATGGAAAGTATGGAAAATCATACAACGACATTCGTAAAGAACAGTTAGAAGATGACGATAAAGAAGATGATGACAACCATGAAAAAGATGAAGTAAACCAAGACAACACAGACAGAGAAGCTGATAATACTTCACATACGAATGAACCAGGTCATCAACAATCTCCGAACATCGATAAACCATACAATCCTAACGATCCAAATCATAGACAATAGTACAAGTTTTAGTAAGTCTCTTTTTGCTCACGTATGAATTGAGTGAAAAGGGACTTTTTTATGTATAGTTTATACCAATACATTTTTAAACTTTTGGTAAAAATATTGTTATCATCTCTCATGGTTATAATACTCAATAAACATGTATGAGCAATAGATTTCATATTAGCCAATAAGAGATGTATAATAACCAATCAGTATTAAAAAATAAAAAGTTTTAAATTATAGATTATTTTTAAAAAGGAGATTTAACAATGACACATGATTATATAGTGAGAGGTTTAGCATACGGTGGGGAAATAAGAGCATATGCTGCAATCACAACAGAGTCAGTACAAGAAGCACAAACACGTCATTATACATGGCCTACTGCTTCTGCCGCTATGGGAAGAACTATGACAGCTACTGTTATGATGGGTGCAATGTTAAAAGGAAACCAAAAGTTAACAGTTACTGTTGATGGCAAAGGTCCAATTGGCAGAATTATTGCTGACGCAGATGCTCAAGGAAATGTTCGTGCATATGTAGACCATCCACAAACGCATTTTCCACTCAACGATCAAGGTAAATTGGATGTACGGCGAGCAGTTGGTACTGATGGTTCCATTCAGGTTGTTAAAGATGTTGGAATGAAAGACTACTTTTCTGGTGCGAGTCCAATAGTATCAGGTGAGCTAGGAGATGATTTCACATACTACTATGCCACAAGTGAACAAACACCATCATCAGTAGGATTGGGTGTATTAGTTAATCCAGACAACTCAATCAAAGCAGCGGGAGGATTTATTATTCAAGTTATGCCAGGTGCTACTGATGAAACGGTGACTAAATTAGAAGAAGCCATTAGTCAAATGCAACCTGTATCGAAATTAATTGAGCAAGGACTTACACCTGAAGGAATATTAAATGAAATTTTGGGTGAAGGTAATGTTCAAATTTTAAATTCAACGTCAGCGCAATTTGAATGTAATTGTAGTCATGAGAAATTTTTAAATGCTATTAAAGGTTTAGGAGAGGCAGAAATTCATAGCATGATTAAAGAGGATCATGGAGCTGAAGCTGTATGTCACTTCTGTGGTAATAAATATCAGTATAGTGAAAGTGAATTAGAAGATTTATTAGAAACAATGAAATAGTTCAAAAAATGATGAGTTAATATAATTTATAAAACAAACTGGATATAAATTTTAAAAGTTATGCACTCAATTTTAATAGAAGTTAGTCATATAGTAATGTAAAAGTCGTCGAAAAGGAGGATTATTTGTTGTCCTCACTTTCGTTCGACTATCTTTTTTTACGTTTAACTTAATCTTTTGTAGGAAATGTCTTATAGTAAAGACCAAAGTAGTATATAGTTTTATTTATAGTAAGACTATACGGTTTGTCTTTTTAGAAAATTCTGATAGAATAAAGTTATATCCGATAGAAAAACTAAGTATTGATAAATTGTAAAACTAAAAGGAGTGTTTTGGATGGCACAAAAACCTGTAGATTATGTTACACAAATTATTGGGAATACACCTGTAGTCAAATTAAGAAACGTTGTTGATGATGATGCAGCTGATATTTATGTTAAGTTAGAATATCAAAATCCAGGTGGTTCGGTAAAAGATCGTATCGCTTTAGCGATGATTGAAAAAGCTGAGCGTGAAGGGAAAATTAAACCTGGTGATACAATCGTTGAGCCTACGAGTGGTAACACTGGTATAGGTCTAGCATTTGTATGTGCTGCCAAGGGGTACAAAGCAGTTTTTACAATGCCTGAAACAATGAGCCAAGAGCGCCGTAACTTATTAAAAGCTTATGGTGCTGAACTAGTATTAACACCAGGATCTGAAGCTATGAAAGGTGCAATAAAAAAAGCTAAAGAATTAAAAGAAGAGCACGGCTATTTTGAACCACAACAATTCGAAAATCCAGCAAATCCTGAAATTCATGAACTTACAACTGGACCAGAATTAGTTGAACAATTTGAAGGTCGACAAATTGATGCATTTTTAGCTGGTGTAGGAACTGGTGGTACGTTATCTGGTGTTGGTAAAGTATTGAAGAAAGAATATCCAAATGTGGAAATAGTAGCTATTGAACCTGAAGCTTCTCCAGTATTAAGCGGTGGTGAACCAGGCCCTCATAAATTACAAGGATTGGGAGCAGGTTTCGTACCTGATACTTTAAATACAGAAGTTTATGACAGCATCATCAAAGTAGGTAATGATACTGCTATGGATATGGCACGTCGTGTTGCTAGAGAAGAAGGTATATTAGCAGGTATTTCATCTGGTGCTGCAATATATGCTGCTATTCAAAAAGCAAAAGAATTAGGTAAAGGTAAAACAGTTGTAACAGTATTACCAAGTAATGGGGAACGTTACTTATCAACACCATTATATTCATTTGATAATTAAAAACTAAACTAAAAATCATTTTGGACGAAGATTTGTTTCTAAAGTTTTAAAATAGCGTGTATTTCACGTTGATTTTTCAACTTTTTATAAAATAAATCTTCGTTTTTTATTTAATCAGACCAACCAATATTGTAGCTTCTATCTAAAATCGGCTACCTTTTTTTAATATGCCGATAATATATACTCAAAACTTATTGAAATGAATGATATCATGAAGTAGCAGATGTGTTTAGTAATGTAGTTATTATTGAAAATTAAAAAAATCTAAGAGTATATTATTGAAAAAGGTGAAATTATGATTAAAACAAAAATAATGGGGATATTAAATGTGACACCTGACTCATTTTCTGACGGAGGACAGTACCACTCAGTTGATCAAGCTGTGAAGCGTGCTAAAGAGATGATAGATGAAGGTGTAGACATCATAGACGTTGGAGGTGTCTCAACACGACCAGGTCATAAAGAAGTATCGCATAAAGAAGTATCGCTTAAAGAAGAAATGAATCGTGTATTGCCTGTGGTTGAGTCTATCGTTAAATATGATGTGCAAATTTCGGTTGATACATTTCGAAGTGAAGTTGCGGAAGCTTGTCTTAAACTTGGTGTTTCAATGATTAATGATCAGTGGGCAGGCCTATTTGATTCGAATATGTTTAATGTGGTATCTCAATACGGTGCTGAAATTGTACTTATGCATAATGGTGACGGTCATAGAGATAAACCTGTTGTTGAAGAGATGCTTGTATCATTACTTGCGCAAGCGAATAAGGCTGAACTAGCCGGTATACCACATAATAAAATCTGGTTAGATCCTGGAATAGGTTTTGCTAAAACACGAGAAGAAGAAAATGAAGTAATGGCAAGATTAGATGAATTAGTAGCGACCGAATATCCAGTTTTACTTGCAACAAGTCGAAAAAGATACATTAAAGAAATGATGAATCAAGATTCTTCTCCTTCAGATAGAGATGAGGCAACTGCAGCTACAACGGCTTATGGTATAATGAAAGGCGTTCGTGGGGTTCGAGTTCATAATGTATTATTAAATACGCGACTAGCCCAAAGTATGGATTTTCTAAAGGAGAATGAATATGAACGACATCATCTTTCTTAATGGAATGCGTTTTTATGGTTATCATGGAGTATTAGCTGCAGAAAATGATATTGGACAAATTTTTGTTGTTGATATTACTTTAAAGGTTGATCTTAGTTATGCAGGTCAATCAGATGATGTAAAAGATACTGTAAATTATGGAGAGGTTTATAAAGATGTAAAGTCTATTGTTGAAGGGCCACGTTCATGCTTAATTGAGCATCTGGCTGAACGTATTGCAAAACATATAAATTCACACTATAATCGTGTAATGGAAACGAAAGTTAGAATCACTAAAGAAAACCCACCTATTCCTGGTCATTACGATGGTGTTGGGATTGAAATAGTGAGGGAGAATGACTAAATGGTTAAAGCTTATTTAGGATTAGGGAGCAATATTGGAAATAGAGAACTACAACTCAATGAGGCTATTAAAATACTTCATGCTTATCAAGGTATTCAAGTAACGCAAGTTTCTCATATTTATGAGACTGAACCAGTGGGATATACTAATCAACCGAAATTCTTAAACTTGTGCATTGAGATAGAGACTGAATTGAATCCACAATCTTTGTTAAAATGTTGTTTAACAACGGAACAACAACTTCATCGTAAAAGAGAAATACGTTGGGGGCCTAGAACTTTAGATATAGATATACTACTGTTTGGTGATCAAATTATTGAACAAGATAATTTATCAGTGCCGCACCCTAGAATGAAAGAACGTTCGTTTGTTCTTATCCCGTTAAATGATATAGCCACCAAACAAATAGAACCGATTTCTAATAAAAGTATCGGACAACTAGTAGTACCTGATAATAGTGTGAAAAAATATAAGGAATAATAAAGCATAGTAATATGGTTTTAAAACTTAAATGAAACTTTTAATGAAAGAAATTCATATATTGCTAATCAATAAGTTTATAAAGCTTGCAACTATTCGATGAAAATATAAATTACTTTATTACATTTTGATGGTCTTGTAGAATAATAAAGTGAGCATATTTGCTTTGATTAGATGCAATATCAACCTTCATGGAATAACAATACATATGAAGATAAGAAGGAAATAATGAAAGGCTTAAATATAAATTAAAACTGATTGGGAAACAATATATAGCTCCTAAAGTTTTCAACAGAAAGACATGGAACAATAAATTGATAAATCAAAGTTCAAAGGAGAGAATTTTATGTCAGAAGAAATGAACGACCAAATGCAAGTTCGTCGTCAAAAATTACAAGAATTAATTGATTTAGGGATTGATCCTTTTGGTCATCGATTCGATCGCTCATCTACTTCAAGTGAGTTAAAAGAACAGTGGGACCAATTCTCTAAGGAAGAATTGCATGAAAAAGAAGACGAAAGCCACGTGTCAATTGCAGGTCGTCTTATGACTAAACGTGGTAAAGGTAAAGCGGGATTTGCACATATTCAAGACTTGAAAGGCCAAATTCAAATTTATGTAAGAAAAGATCAAGTTGGAGATGATCAATTTAACATTTGGAAAATGGCTGACTTAGGTGACATTATAGGTGTTGAAGGTGTCATGTTTAAAACTAATACGGGCGAGATTTCTGTCAAAGCTAAGTCGTTTACTTTACTATCCAAATCATTACGACCTTTACCTGATAAGTTCCATGGTTTACAAGATATAGAACAAAGATATCGACAACGTTATTTAGATTTAATTACAAATGAAGATAGTACGCAAACGTTTATTAATCGTAGTAAAATAATTCAAGAAATGAGAAACTATTTAAATAAACAAGGATTCTTGGAAGTAGAAACACCAATGATGCACCAAATTGCTGGAGGTGCTGCTGCACGACCATTTGTTACGCATCATAACGCTTTAGATGCTACTCTTTATATGCGTATAGCTATAGAACTACATTTGAAAAGATTAATTGTCGGAGGTCTTGAAAAAGTCTACGAGATAGGCAGAGTCTTTCGCAATGAAGGAGTGTCTACAAGACATAATCCTGAATTTACAATGATTGAATTGTATGAAGCTTATGCTGATTATCATGATATAATGGATTTAACTGAAAATATGGTCAGACATATTGCTCAAGAAGTTTTTGGGTCAGCTAAAGTACAATATAATGGTGAAGAAATTGACTTAGAATCTTCATGGAAACGACTTCACATTGTTGATGCTGTTAAAGAAGCTACCGGTGTAGATTTTTATAATGTTAATTCTGATGAAGAAGCGATTAGATTAGCAAAAGAACATGATATTGAAATTACTGAAAATATGAAATATGGCCATATATTAAATGAATTTTTTGAACAGAAAGTTGAAGAAACACTTATTCAACCAACGTTTATTTATGGACACCCTATTGAAATTTCACCGTTAGCAAAGAAAAATCCAAATGATGAAAGATTTACTGATCGTTTTGAATTATTTATTGTAGGAAGAGAGCATGCAAATGCCTTCACGGAATTAAACGACCCGATTGATCAACGTCAACGTTTTGAAGCGCAACTTGTTGAAAAAGAACAAGGAAATGATGAAGCGCATGATATGGATGAAGATTACATCGAAGCATTAGAGTACGGAATGCCTCCAACTGGTGGTCTAGGTATCGGTATCGACAGATTAGTAATGCTATTAACTGATTCACCGTCAATTAGAGACGTATTACTATTCCCATACATGAGACAAAAATAGATTATATTAGTGATAATTGTTTAAAATTACAAACCATCATAATGTTTACAAATTTAATTGTATTGATTATGTTTTGGCGCTGCCTTCTTAATATTTAAAGGCAGCGCCTATTTTTCTAGCTTGAAATTACACCCGTGAAAAATTACGGATTAAACTCGATTAAGAATACATATAAGGAGAAAGATGTATAAAGTTATAAATAGAGGATTATATAACAAAATTGCTAAAATAGTCATATAGCAATCAAAACTAATATATGCTAGAATATTTGAAGTGAAAAGAGAGAATTTCTCTATTTGATACAAAAAATATCAAAATAGCATAAAAAGTGTTGACATATATTGATAAGTGAAGTAACATATAAAAGTCGTCAAAAACGAGAACGATATGTTATGCAATTGCAAAGAAAATTTTAACAAAGTGTAAAATTAACTGTTGCATTAGCTTTTAAAAGTGTGTATCATTAATTAAGTAAGTTAATTTTGTCTGGTGACAATGGCAAGGAGGTCACAC
>NZ_KV834783.1:0-1357 GCF_001837945.1 Staphylococcus sp. HMSC077D08
TTAGCTATATTTTTTTACTTTGCAACAGAACCGCAAAGGTTCAGCGTTTGAATTATTAGATAAGCTTTTAAACAATGGTTTTTATGGCAAAACTGGACAAGGTGTATTAGGTAAGAATGTTAAAAACTTTTTAACGGGTGATATGGAACGCGTTGGTTATTGTAAAGTCACTGACCCTTGTCTTGCCAGCATGGTTACTGCTATTGTACGCATGCTTTTAAGTATGATTATGCAAGCTATAACTAAAAACGGTTATGAAGTCTATTCAGCAACAACAGACGGTTTAATAACTAATATGCCTATGAATGAGCATTATAAAATTGATGAATATATCTATAAGCATGTACCTATCTTTCATGATGAGCTTAAACGTGTTTTAGATATCGATAGCTTAATCGAAGTAAAACACAAAAATGATTATTTTGTTAACGTCAGAACTCGTATGAACTTTGGTCACACTGATGATCCTAATTACGACGGTGTGTTTGCTAGAGGTGGGTATAAAGGTGGTTTTGATTTCTCTCAAATGTCTTTATATGACCAACAACAAAAAATGATGGATTTGTTTTATGATAGAGAAGGTGCTGTGTCTGATGTCAAAAACAATATTAATAATCTGTATGATTTAAAAGTAAGTAAGTGTGAAGATTTAGAAGACGTTAAATTAAATTCTCATGGTGATATTATTGATAATTATAAACGTTGTAGTTTTGAATTTGATTGGAAACGGAAAATGATTAAAATGTATGATAGAGGGGTTATTAAAGGTCTTTTTAACTACGGTTACTTTACAACTAAACCGTATAAAGATATTGAAGAATATGAATCATATAGACGTTTAGCTGAAATACATCGTACACACGATCATATGATTCAATCATCTAGAGATTTACGTTTGTTTTTATATCAAAAAGAACATTTAGATATGCCTTTGTATAAATCTTCTTATGATAAAGATAAAAGAGATCGGATCAAGATGCGTTCGTTTGTTGCTTGTATAAAACAAAATTTATTTGGTGTTAATGCTTTAGCATGGCTTAATCAAGAATTTAGTAACGATCAAGAGCTTAAAGATGCTTTAGAAGATGTTTTTAACTTTAATATCAATCTTGATAGCATCTTTAAAAAAGCTAAATCAGAAAAGAAAGTTGATTTGTTTTTTGCAAGATATATATTCTTGGAATTCAAATCAGAATATATAAAATTTAAGAAAAGCTAAAAATCAGTGCAGGCGTCAGTCCCGCACTTACGTTTTTAGCTTAAAAAAAAGCAAACCTATAAGGTTTGCTTTTTACTTTCTATTTTTTTTCTACATTATGTGAATCTGGTTCTGTTGCAAAGTTGAATTTATAGTATA
>NZ_KV834784.1:0-294 GCF_001837945.1 Staphylococcus sp. HMSC077D08
TTTCATAGTGGGGCACATAGTTTAGGAGGCTATCTAGCACAATATAATGCTGTGAAGTTTAACTTTGATAGTACGACAACCTATGCTGCTCCGAACCCTTATGGTGCATTTTCTGGTGATATCAAGAAGCAAATTGATGAAGGAAAGTATAATGGGAAAATCAAAAATGTAGGTCATGAAGACGACATCGTTAATAGTTTGGATTTTTTTAAGCCAAGAATAGGTTCTAACATAATTACAGCACCCAAGTATGATGGATTTTTAACATCGTTACCTTTTGTAGGACAACATTTT
>NZ_KV834785.1:0-1363 GCF_001837945.1 Staphylococcus sp. HMSC077D08
TCAAGTACTTATAATTAAAATAAGCACTACTTAACTAAACCGTTCATTTTAATTTTTTTGAATAAGGTGTTAAACTGTATTTGATTGTACGTTTGGCTAATGTGGTGACATTTGATAATCGTACAATTTATGATTCATTACCAGATAATGAATCGTTTTTAATAATCGATTTATACAAGCAATGATGGCAGTCTTATGAGGTTTCTCATTAGGCTGCTTTCTTAGTTTGTAGTAATAATCGACGACATGATTGTCATAATGATGCTGCCCTCTTATTATATTCATAATCACCCAAAATAAAAGTTTTCTCGCTTTTTTATTACCACGCTTGTTGATGGTATCTCTATAGTGTGTATTACCTGATTGATATCGTTTGATATCAATGCCTACAAAAGCGTTGAGTTGTTTATTTGATTTAAATCGCTTAATATCACCAATCTCTCCAATAATCATAGCTGTGCTTAGCTTACCAATACCAGGTATCGAATGAATATTTTCAAAATAATCGAGTTGTTGTGCTAATTGAATCATGGCATCATCTAATTGTTTGAGATGATGAATAGATTGTTTTAACTGTTGAATAAGTAAGCGTAATTTTTCGACTAGAAAGGAATGTCTATCGACATTAGGATAGCTTTCTTGAGCAATCAGTCTTAATTGAAGTGCATATTTTGTAGCTTTATCCATTGACATTCCCTTATTTGTAGAATTGAATATATGTGTAATAAATACATCCTTGTCTATATCAAGAACCATGTCTGGATGAGTAAAGATTTCTGCGATGTTGAGTGCAATGATTGAATATCGACTACTAAATAATCTTTCTAAACCAGGGAATGTTTGATGGAGTAATTCGAGAATCTGAAATTTAAGTCGATTTTGTTCATTTTCGATTTCTAGATGAAAACGGACGCGTTCTCTTAATTCAAAAAATATTAACTCATGTATAGGTAAGCTGCCTGTTTGTTTGAGCGTCGGTCCTAAACAAGCAAGCTTATGAGCATCTGCCTGATCAGTTTTCCATGATCTTAGAGCGCTCGTTTTAAATTTGGCTTCTAACGGATTCATTTGAATATAGTTAATTTGATTTACACAACAAAATCGTTCCATACCTCTTGAATAGATACCTGTAGATTCAAAAATGAGTTGTGGGTGGTCTAAGTCATTCAAATACTTGAGTAAATAATTGTAGCCATTTTTATTATTTTGGATGAAAAACGTTTTTTGGAATTTTCCATTTTTATAATGTGCAACTACACTACGCCTTTTACTAATATCAACACCTAAGTAATCGATAAAAAAACCTCCTTTGAATAGTTGAGAAGCTAAAAACTTTACTTAACCTTTCTCATTTCATTTTCCT
>NZ_KV834786.1:0-247 GCF_001837945.1 Staphylococcus sp. HMSC077D08
ATATAGAATATCAAGAGTTAGATTTACAAGTCTCGAAAATTAAATCTGTTTACTATTTTTTAATTGCTATTGCACTTTTAATACTTACGAAAGTACATATTGTTAGTGATATTAAAGCAGACAGTTTGTCAATGAACCCTGTATTTATTTTTGTTGGAATCATTATTATAGTTATCTGGCTAATAATGGACTTGTATAGAAAGAAAAAATATGGCATTTTTTTATTTAAATCATTAATTCCTATTGT
>NZ_KV834787.1:0-511 GCF_001837945.1 Staphylococcus sp. HMSC077D08
TATATGATTAGTGAATATAATTATATGAAGCAGCTTGGCTCGCAGAGATTGTACGTGAAGTGACAACACCTGCACCGTGACCGTAGTTCATTTCTGAAACTCTGATTGAACCATTGCTGTTTACACCTTCAACGTATGCTACGTGTCCGTATGCACCTTGTGACGTTTGTAAGATTGCACCTTTAGCTGGTGAATTGTTTACTGTGTAACCAGAACGTGCTGCAGCGTTTGCCCAGTTGTTTGCGTTACCCCATGTTGAACCGATTTTGCCACCTACTCTGTCAAATACATAATATGTACATTGACCTGAAGTGTATAAGTTACCAGATGCTGAGCGAGCGTTTGATAAAGATACACCGTTTGATGATGGTGCAGAAGTTGTTGTAACGTGAACATTACTACTTGATGTTGAATAGCTTGCGCCTAAACCACCAGTCGGTTGAGTTGTTCTTTGTGATTGCGTGTTATTTGATTGATAGTTGTTGTAATTGTTGTAATTACTGTAGTTATT
>NZ_KV834788.1:0-447 GCF_001837945.1 Staphylococcus sp. HMSC077D08
AAGGATAGAAATAGTTATTCTAAAACAGACCACGATGCCACATTTATGAGAATGAAAGAAGATTATATGAAAAATGGACAACTTTAGCCAGGGTATAATTTACAAATAGCGACAAATTCTCAATTCGTTTTATTTTATGATGTGTATCAAAATCCGACTGATACAAGAACACTAATACCTTTTTTAAATTCAATTCAAGAGACTTACGGTCATTTACCTGAATATATTGTAGCTGACGCAGGTTATGGTAGCGAAGCCAATTATATGGCAATTATAGATAATTTTAATCGAACGCCACTCATAACTTATGGAATGTTTATAAAAGATAAAACTAAAAAATATAAAAGTGACATCTTCAATACTCGTAATTGGGATTATTACGAAATTAACGATGAATTCATTTGTCTGAACAATCAAAGACTAGGATTTAAAAGATATGCCTATCGT
>NZ_KV834789.1:0-262 GCF_001837945.1 Staphylococcus sp. HMSC077D08
CTTCATGGGTTCCGGTAGTATTACGAATAAAAGAAAAAGGAGCAAACTAAATGAATGTAGAGATAATCGCAAATCAATTTGAAACAAGAGCAGGTACGTTATTAAGATATTACACTGGATTATTAGAAAGTAGTAGAGAAACACCGTTTGGATTCAAAATATATAATGATCCGTTTGATATGGTTTATGTAGTTATGAATGGTAATTTATACGGTCACATATATATCAAGGATTGTAATGTGAGAAAAGCGTTTGAGTTAGC
>NZ_KV834790.1:0-2863 GCF_001837945.1 Staphylococcus sp. HMSC077D08
GAAAATCAATTAGAAGAAGAAAGACAGCTTAATTACTCTTTTGATACAGCGACTAATGATAGACAAAGCATTAATCCGCAAGAAGCAACTTTTACTGAAGAACCTCAAAATATCAACCAACAACAAAAGAAAAGCCAACCAATAGAAGCAGAAGTAAATCATAAGGATATAACTGAAGAGAAAAAGGATGACAGTGAAAACGAAGACGTATTAGCGAAAGATGATAAACCATCTGAAGAAATAGAGAATGGGCCTGAGGATAGGAAAGAAGAAACATCTAAAAAGGGGTTTTGGAGACGTTTGTTTGGTAGCTAAAATAATTAATTAGGCACTAAAAGTTTATAACTTTTAGTGCCTTTTATATAGTGAGAACTTCTGATAATCAGTAATTATGTTAACTCATCAAAAAGGCTTAAACGTTGATTTCACAGCGTTTAAGCCTTTGTCTTGTGATTATCGTTTATTCAGGTTTTATACATTCCCTTAACCACACGTTTTCATGCATTTTCATTAAGAGAATTTTTGTATCTTTATTCAGTCATCAATGTCTAAGTGTTGCATACAATATGCGTGCATACTGTATGCCTGTATATACTTGAAAAGTTATATATTTAAACACAACTTTAAAAAACTTACTTACATCTATATAATAATCAATGTAAGCAAGTTGGATTGATGGTGGCTAATCTCATGAAAATGGGGTGATGCCTATGGTTTTGGTTTTTGCTCCTAGAAAGGACTAGCATTGTCTGATTATGAAATGCTAATGATTGTTTTGACAATCATTAGTTTAGTATTAATTAGAAACGACCAAAAAAAATAGACCATCTCCACTTTGACAAGTAGATAGTCTATTTAAAAATTTTTTATCGAAAGTCACCGTCTTTTTAACGGGCTTACTAAGGCACAAGTGTTACCAGCACTTGTGTCTTTTCTTTTGTCAATTTCAGTATATCCTTTCTTATGCTTTTTGTAAAACAATCTCGTTGTATATGGTTGTTTTTCGTTACTTTTCGTTATTTTGCTCTATTCTTCCCAATCCATTTTAAGTTGTTTTAAAAAAAACTCGCGTTCTTTCTCAAATTGAGGATCATCAGTTTCATGTTCTTTATTTTTATAAGTAGGATTTTCTAATCAGTTAGGAGTTTTCTCACGACTAATATATTGCCGTTGTTTACCTACTTTTAGTCTTTTGGGGTTGTCGTTTATTGTGAATGCGTTTCTCAGCGTCAAAGGTAAACTCTAACCATTCAATTTTACGTCCTTTTTTAGATTTGATTTTATTAATATTTAAATTTTTGAAAATAAAGCTTAATTCGTTAATGATAGGCGTTAAAACTTTTTGGTTAATATGTGTCATGCGATAACTGTTCGGGATATCTAAAAGTTCTTTAAAATCAAAAATTTGTATTTTAAAGTAAACAATATGTAGATTTAAGATGTGTTATTTCTTTTAATTCAAATTTAGTGAAATTTGCTATTATCTCATTTAAAACATATTTAGATTTGGGATTAATACTAACGATAAGTTTTTGTGTATATACATCAACTTCATAACCAGTAAATAGTACAAATTTTTTAAATGATAAACCACTTCGTTCTATGTAAGTTAGACTTAGCAATTTACCATAAACATGTCCTAAATTTAAAAAAATTTTTTGAGAACGATGAATAGTAATTACTTAAATGACGTAATTCTTCAAAAGGAATAGTAACTTCTTTGACACTATGTTTTTTTAATTTATTGCAAAGACTAAGAAATATTAATTTCTGTACTTATGAATTTTCTCGGCATAAATGCTCTGTTATAATTAAAATATCTTTTCTTGATTTACTGTTATTATCTTTCACTTATATCATCCAAAAAGTGAGTAAGAGCTACCAAAATTTTAAGTGGTAGCTCTTTATTTTTAATTTTAAGGGGGGATTTTGAAAAATTAGAGTTATTTATATAATTTATTACCTAAAATTTTAAATTAGCCCTTAAAACACAAATGAGAGCCAAATAAATATAAATGCATTTCAAAAAAACTTGAGCAATCATTTTTGTTGACCACTATAATTACAAAGGAGTTAAAAATAAAAAATTTTGCTAACGTTATTCCAAGTGTATAAAATATATTAAGTCAAAATTAGTCTTCTTTTTCTTTAAAACCATTTTCTTTCATTTTCTTCTCAGTTTTCTTCATACTAATGCTTGTCCCTGTATTACCAGCAATATTAACAATACCTTTAGATTTTAAAGTATCAATATCAGCCTTTTCAAAATCTACATCTATAGTTTCTACGAATCCTTCATCATTCTCTTTAATAGATTCCTTTACACCTTTAACGTCTTGTATTTTTTCACTTTGTCTCTCTATTGATTCCTTAACCAATTTTTTAGATGCATCATCAGAAATACCAAAATCACTATATTTCAAAGTATTTACAGATTTTTGTTTAATTATTCTGTCCCCTTTATATGTATAAGTTACCTCCACTTTCACATTATCTTTTTTTCCAACAAATGTTTTAGTTTTTTTATTTCCACAAGCAGATAACGTAATTAAAATAACAATACTTGCTACCAAACCAATAATTTTTTCATAATTTAATCTCCTTTATTTTAATAATATATAAAATATCATATACCCTTTTCCCTAAGTATATGACACTTAAATTAATTAAAAATATATTAGGTTTAATGAGAGTAAAATAAATATATTTTAATTTCACATCACAAAATTTTAGCAAAACCAGTGTCGAATTTTTTAGACACTGGCCATCTACATGCAAATTAAAAATTGGCATAAAATCATTCAAAAAGTAGTTATGATTTTTAGTTCGTACAGAGGCATTTTTCTTTTAAAACACCAAAATT
>NZ_KV834791.1:0-754 GCF_001837945.1 Staphylococcus sp. HMSC077D08
ATTATGACAACAACTACTTATCAAGGTACATCAAAAGACGTATGGAGTGTATTATTCGATAACAGAAAGTATAAAGATTTATTAGATGAAGTAAATAAATTAATTGAAGATACTAAACGTTTATACAAGCAAGGCTATCGTTTAGAGGCAATAGACGAACAACAAAAGCCCAAAGTTACTGAACTCGAAAATAAATTCAAACAGTTTGCTACAGATAGATTAAATGAAATAGAGCAACGCTGTAATGAGGTTGAAAAAGAAAGCCAACAAGATAATGTTAAAGATCCACAAACTGAAATTATTAAACGTCAGAATTTAGAAGCTAGATTATCATTCTATAACGATAATGAGATTGTAGACTACATCAATAGTAAAGATGTAACGAACACTGACATTTATGAATTAAGCTTGTTGCAACAAAAATATGACAATCAATTAAACGAATCACAACAACGTCAAGTTGCATTTAAACTCGAAGAATTAAAACAAGGTGTTTTATATCCATACACTACAAACGAAGAATACAAGAACTTAATGTTTGAATATAGCGTCATTAACCAAACAGGAATGGCTAAAACTGGTGTAGTTATTACTAAGAATGAACAGTATGGTGGCGTTGAAATTAAACCACTTACTGAACGTTATAAAAATGCGATTAATGAAGTGAAACAAAGTAACAATAGAAGATAATTAAACAATTTGCCTATCCTTAAATGGGTAGGCTCATTCTAGTTATAAGGAGTGATGATATGGA
>NZ_KV834792.1:0-637 GCF_001837945.1 Staphylococcus sp. HMSC077D08
AATTAAATGAAATGTATCAAGAAATAGCGAATCATATCAATGGAATGATACCGATAGAATGGGAGCAGGTATATACAATCGCTTATATTAACGATGAAGGTGGAGAAGTATCTTTTAATTATACTATACCTGGTAGAGATGACTTACATTACTATACTGCTATTCCTGAAGACTGTAATGTTTCAGAAAAAACATTTAGTGAGTTATCTTTTACTCTTTATAAATTATTTAAAAGACTCAGAGAGCTATTTATAGAAAATAATCAAGAACCATGGACATCATGTGAATTTGATTTTAATAATGAAGGTAAATTAAACGTGTCATTTGATTATATCGATTGGAAAAACTCAGGTTTTGGTCAAATTTCTAGGGATTATTATTATGAATATAAAAAATTCGGCATTATACCTGAATTAGATTATGCCAAAAAAGAAATAAAAGACATCGAAAAATTTATTAAAGAACAAGAAAAAGAGTAAAGCGAAGGATGACTAAGCAATGTAAAAGTTACATAGCTATTCTTTGTCAAATATAAGATAAAGAATAAGCAACATAAAAACGTATTTCAAATATTTAGGAGTAAGAAAATGGGATTTGAAGAAAACTTAAATGAAATGTATCAAGAAATAGCGAATAA
>NZ_KV834793.1:0-2045 GCF_001837945.1 Staphylococcus sp. HMSC077D08
ACCTTGAGCTTGTCGACGTTTACTTTCATTTCTCTCTTGTTCTGAAACCATTGCCAGGATTTGAACGATTAAATCTTTCATAAACTTATCTAACAATGGATTATCAATCACTTCATTCATCATAGGTAAACTAGTTATCATTAGCTGAACGTCTTTTTCTTTTAAATAACCCACTGTTTCAATAATTTCATCATAGTTACGTCCTAAACGATCAATAGACTCCACAACGAATCGATCTCCCATTCTTACAAAATTAAGGGCTTCTTGAAATACAGGTCTATTTTCAACTGATTTGCCTGATTGCTTCTCTGTAAAGATTTTCTCTACGCCAAACGTTTTTAAATTTTCCAACTGTCTTTCTAAATTTTGATCTATCGAAGATACTCTCGCATAACCTATAATCATTTATTTTCACTCCATAATTAATACACACCCTAATCATACGTTTTAGTTGCGATAATTTCAACAACTTACTTTGTATGATTAGGGTGTACCCTTAATTTATATATAAATTGTTTTTTTTAAGTAGCTTTAAGTTTTGTAGTGTCATCCCAATTAGAAAGAATTTCTGAAAATATAATAATACTAAAAATATCAATAGATAATATAGATAAAAAGCAATTAATCCAAATAGCAACGATATTTAATATAAGTTGTGATAATATTATATTGATAAAAGGAAGGTGGATATTATGGAGGTAAATCTACAAAAAAAATCAATAGAATCAATTCAACATTCACATTTAATAGGATTATCATTAGTGAATTTCATTATTTTTGCAGTTTACTATTTTATATATGCAGGTCCAGGTATAAAAGGGAATATGCCTTTATATATGAAAGTATATTTAATAGGATCATTATTATTATGGTTGCTTCTTTATTTACAAGAACGTGAGTATATTTTTAAACATTATAATCGAAAAAATTATAAATTCAGAGTTGTAATATATATGACCATCAATCTACTTTCAGGATACAATATTCCATTTTTAATTAGTTCTGCTTATGCTTTTTATTTTGCAGATTCTAGAGATGATACTTTTACATATTGGTTGTTAATTTGTGGGCTCATAATAGTCTCTGCTATAGGTCTATTCTTATTTTGTCTAGGTGAATTTGAGATGTTTGGTATCCAAAACGGTAGTTTTATTAGAATGATTGGAATTTTAACTATTTTATTATCATTTGGACTATTGCTGTATGTATCATTAATTCTTCCTGTTGATTCTGAAGAAAATAGAACGATTTGGATGGGAATGATAATGTTATTTTGTAGCCATTTATTAATTGGACGAACATATTTTTATTTAGGTCTCTTAAATTATGACATTAAAGAAGATGGGATGAAATTATAATAGAATTAGGTATGAATGTAATGCCTTATTTCGTCAAAATAACATTTGAAATTAATAAAGAAGAAAACTGGTTAAAAGGTTTAGATACAGTAAATGAATTTTATAATTTATAACTATAAATAGCTAACAGGACCTATAATATTTCAAAGGGAGCTTATTGGGATTAATGAATATCAGAATACAGTGTTTATTTCTTTAAATGACAGGTTACAACATATCTCTGAATTAAACATAGAATATATTGATATGTTAAAAGTTGACCCTACTCTATCAAAAAATGTTTTAATAGTGAACGATATAAAAATTGATGTGAAACAAAAGCAAAGGTATATGAGAATAATTAAGGAAGTGTAAGTATTGGTTTATTTTGTACTGATTGGAGTATTTATTATATTTTATTTAGCTCTATTTGACAGTCTTCTGAAATCTGAAAATTTTTCAATTTTATCTATTTTTTTAGATTTTGTTATTGTAATAATGTTGATTATTTTTCATTTTATTGGAAATAAACTTACAGGAAATGATTTAAGTAATTATATAGCATTTACTTTAATTGGTTCATTTGTGTATATGTATTTTGCAATCAAGAATTTTTGGACAAAACCTAAAGTTTTGAACTATCTAATTAGTAAAAAGGAAAATACAAATCAAGATGATATAGAATATCAAGAGTTAGATTTACAAGTC
>NZ_KV834794.1:0-21501 GCF_001837945.1 Staphylococcus sp. HMSC077D08
CTACTGGTCAAGACGCTGATCAAACAGGTCAAAGTACTCATGTAAAACCTAATAACGGTCAAACACCAACTGGTACACAGGGTGCCAATGGTGATCAAAATACGCAACAAGGTAATGCAGGTAATAAAGGCAATACAGGCAATACAGGCAATGCAGGTAATAAAGGCAATGCAGGTAATAAAGGCAATACAGATAAAGATGCTAAAGTAAATACTAATGATGATGAAACAAAAACAGATGTTAAAAATGGTACTGAATTACCTGAAACAGGACTAAGTAATGAATATGATTATACAACTACAGTATTTGGTTCTATCGCTTTAATATCTTCACTTCTATTATTAAGACGACAAAGAAAAGAATCTAAATAATACTTAACATCTTTATAACGAGTAAATCGCAATATCGATTTACTCGTTATTTTAATTTCTTAAAAAATAATTTATCACAATATTAAATATTGAATAACTACAAAAGACGAAGAAACTGAATAAGATAAAAAGAGAACACACTCGGTGACAACGTTGATGATTCACGATATAGAGTATTAAATTGCTCTATTCAATTGTTAAGTATTTTTTACATTCGGTCACACATAAATCAATACTCTGTTTTAAAATCAACTAAATTTCTATAAATATAAGAGGCATATTTAAATTAGTTTGATTTTATTATTTATATATCCTTAAAAAAGAGATTCCTTAAATATAGATATGAAGTGTATTGGTAAGACATGATAAATACTTTATTATTGTACTAAATTCCTATAAATAAATTATTCTAGCTACTCTAATTCAAAACAAAAAATCCAACAATCTCACACGAGATTGTTGGATTTATTTCTTGTGTTCTATTATTTAGAAACTACTTCTTCACCATTGTATGAACCACAGTTTTTACATACGCGGTGAGATAATTTGTATTCGCCACAGTTAGGGCATTCAGTCATACCAGGTACTGAAATTTTAAAATGCGTACGGCGTTTATTTTTTCTTGTTTTAGACGTTCTTCTTTTTGGTACTGCCATGATTAATCCTCCTTAGAATAGACACTTAATTCAAAATGTCAGCTCAATTAATAATTATTATATCATTAATTCAACTGCTATTGATCTTTATCGTATAATTGTTGTAATTTTTGAAGCCTTGGATCAACTTTTCTTTGTTCAGAATCACTATCTTGCTCTTTTTGAACTTCAGTCAATTGATCTTCATCAATGACTTCCCAACCATTGCCTTCAGTTAACATTTGATCACTATGTTCAGAATAGGCACGCATAGGTTTTTCAATAATTACAAGCTCTTCAGCAATGTCTTTAATATTAATCATACCGTCAGTTACAAGATGATAATGTTCATCTTCTTGATCGTCACTATCGGTATAACCATCATAGCCTTCCAAATCAAATACTTCTGAAGTAGATACATCAAGAGGCACATCAACTGGTACTAAAGTACGAGCACAAGGCATTGTGTAAGTTCCAGTAACATGCATATCTGCAATCACTTCATTTGATTTGACTGTCAACTGTCCTTCAACATTGATATCTGAAAGATCAATTAAATCTAATGATTCTCTTAAATGCTCAAAATTAACCGTTTGATTAAATTCAAATGGCTTACCTTGATATTTTCTCAATTGTGTTATTGACCATTTCATATGGCTTCACCTCTAACAAGCACAAAATTTATTTTAACTTTCTAAACAAAAGTTGTCAAGATTTTTTCTTAACATACCTCGTTCTGTTACAATACTTATGATGAATACTGAAAAGGAGAAATGCAAATGAAAAGTGTTGGACTGATAACTGAATATAATCCTTTTCATAACGGGCACTTATTTCACGCTTCATTGTCAAAACAACGCTCTGAAACTAATGTAACTATTGCCATTATGAGTGGTAATTTTGTGATGCGTGGAGAACCAGCAATCTATCATAAATTTAAACGTACTGAAATGGCTTTATCTGCTGTAGATTTGGTCGTTGAGCTACCATTGATAGGTAGCCTATCTTCAAGTGATACCTTTGCGGAAATTGCTATTAAAACGGCTCAGTATCTCGATATAGATATTATATCTTTTGGCAGTGAAAGTGCGTCCTTAAAAGATTTACAATATCTTGCAACACAAATGATTGCCTATGAAACACATCCAGTTTTTAAAGAGAAATTAAAACAAGGTAAAAGCTATCCACGAATCTTAAGTGAGTTAACACATAACGACACACTTTTGCAATCCCCAAACAATATTTTAGGAATAAGCTACCTTAAAGCAATGCAGCAATTTGCACCTCGCATGTCAGCATTGACTATTAAAAGAGAAGGTTCACTTCATCATCAAACAGTAATTGATCACCATCATTTTGCAAGTGGAACATCTATTAGGCGTTCTCTAATGAATGATAATGAAGATTGGAAAAATGTGGTCCCAAACCAAATACAATCTCTATATTGTACACCTCATACTACGGTTGAGGATACATTTCCTTTTATCAAACACCAATTAATTACACAGCCAAAAGAGAGCCTTCATTCTATATACACAATAAATGAGGGCTTTGAAAACCGCTTGCAAACAATGATTCATCGAAGTGATTCCTTTGAGTCTCTAATATCAAACCTTAAAACAAAACGTTATACGCAGACATATATTCAACGTGTATTAATGAATGTGTTATTAAATATAACGAAAGATGATGTTAACAAGGAAATTAACGCTGTTAGAGTTTTAGGAATGAGTGAGAAAGGACGTTCGTATTTAAAATATTTAAAAGCGACTTATCCAAATCGTCACTACATTACTAATGTAAATCAAAAGACTGCACATTATTTTAAAAATGAAATTAAAGCGACTCATGTATATAATCTATTAAGTAATCAATCACTGACAGACTTTAACACACCCTTAGTACGCATTTAAATGTTATAAAAGACCCGAAGTCTTACAACTCAAGCATAGTGTTAGATACAAAAAATAATTGTAGTTTAATACCATTGTAGTCAACGTTATTCTTTCACTGACCTGAGCTTTTTTGTCAAATTTCGTATATAGAGTTACCTTTCATCTTTCTATTAACTTTATAATAAAAGAATCTGCTCTATTGGGTGTATCACTTCATATTATATATATATCTTGCTGTAATCATTATGAACAGAAACTGTAACATCTTTTTTGTAGTTTTGTTGTTCATTATAACTAAAATCCCTCAATAGAGTATCTTGTAATTAGATACCCTATCGAGGGATTTTTGACTGGATAGTTAAGAGGTGACAGCCATTTCATATATAGAACTAAATGACTGTTAGACACCCCTATATGTACAGTCGCCTCAGACATTAAATTTCTTTTTTAATGCTCTTTCGACATGAGGCGGTACAAAAGGTGAAATATCCGCTTGATATGCAGCTACTTCTTTAACTATACTTGAACTTATAAATGAATAGTTTGCACTTGTCATCATGTACATTGTTTCAATATTACTATTTAACTTTTTGTTCATAGAAGTAAGTCGTAGTTCATATTCAAAGTCACTTACAGCTCTCAAACCTCGAATAATTGTCTTTGCACCTACTTGATCACAAAAATCAACAAGCAATCCATTAAAATGATGCACTTGAATATTAGGCAAATGTTTAACTGACTCTTCAATCAACGCCATGCGTTCTTTTGAGTCAAACGTTCCACCTTTACTACTATTTTTTAGTACACAAACATGGATTTCATCAAAGCGATCGGCGCTTCTTTCAATGATATCTAAGTGACCATATGTAATTGGATCAAAACTACCGGGAATAACTGCTCTTGTCTTACTCATATTATTCTCCTTTTTCAAGTAACAAAGTATCTGTCAAACCATAATGATAACGCTTAATCATTTGAAATGGCGCAATTGTTATTTCTTCATTATGACTAAACTCACAAACGATAATACCATTTTCTTTTAATAAGTTAAACTCTGCTATACGAGAAATCGCCTCATTTATAAGCCCTTTATTATAAGGTGGATCTAAAAAAATAACATCGAATTGTACTTCTCGTTTAGCAAGTGCTTTAAGTGCTCTGTCAGCATTATTTTTATAGACTTCTGCTTGTGACATTAAATCCAATTGATTAAGATTAGCTTTTATAACCTTGACCGCTTTAAAATTTTGATCTACAAAAATCATTTTATCCATACCACGTGATAATGCTTCAATGCCTAGTGCACCACTACCGGCAAATAAGTCTAATCCTAAACCAGAAACATCATATAAACTATTAAAAATACCTTCCTTAACTTTATCCATAGTTGGGCGAGTATTTCGCCCCTCTAAACTTTCTAGCGCTTTACTTTTATGCTTACCCGCAATTACACGCATTGACTCACACTTCCATTTCATTCATTTATTTAATATAATTTGAAGATAAAGGAGTTTGATTTATTTATGAAACAATCATTTATTAAAATTGGTGAAGGTTTAACCGATTTATTCGAATTTACTACTCTTATAGAATATAATCATACGCGAATCAATCGTATTGTATATTTCCATACACCTCATTCTGAGAAACAATTATCATCCGTCGCAATAATAATGAACCCTACTGCTGAAAAACATTTCCAGGCCATGTACATCATGACAAATGCATTAAAATATCCCTATCCAGAGGGCAACAAAAAATTCAAGATGATTAATTCAGCTGCAGAAAATTATGACATTCCAGTTGTAGGTATCGACGTACAACCTCCTGATGTGTACCCAGACTTAGAATTATATTTTAACTACCTTATCAGTGTTTTGCGTCTTCAAAGATGGATACCACCTTTGCAATAAATTGATACTCTATTGTATTTCATGTTTTTCTTTTTCATATGTTTTTTTCAAATATTTATATGGAGAACCTTGAATGTCGTGAACGTACTTGAGTTGCATAAGTTTATGAACAATATTGTCAGCATCTGCTTCATTTATATACATCACAACATATTTTCGTTGACGGTTTGAGTGCACGATGTGACCATATTTTCTAATTTGTCGCTCATGTTTCATATGTTTTAAATAAATAATTAAACTCGTTCTAGGAATTATATTCATTTCTTACTCACTCCATTATTTATACATTTGTTATCATATCATGACTTTATAAGTAATGAAATAACTAAGGATTAACCTAAACGATAAAAGTAATATTGAAATTCTATGACTTTAAACTTTATCTATCTTAAAATAATGATGAGAAAAAGTAATCATAACCATCGTACCCAACAATAGTATTGGGGTACACTCACTTTAACTATCACTAGGAGGATTCGATTATGGCTCATTCAAAAAAATGGTTTATTAATGGTACTTTAGCAACAGCCGGTATTATAAGCAGTCTATTTTACTTTTTTAAAAATAAAAATAAACCACCGCAACAATTAAAATCAATTCCACCTTTCTTCTCAGGTCAAGCACCTTACATACTTGCACATAGAGGTGGCATGGCAATGCGTCCAGAGCAAACACAGTTGGCATTTGATAATGCTGTTGAATATGGACTGGATGGCTTTGAAACAGATGTACGACTAACTAAAGATGAACAACTCATTGTTTTTCACGATGCACTTGTCGACCGTACAACTAATGGTTCAGGTAAAGTGAGTGAACATACTCTAGCTGAACTAAAACGCTTAGATGCGGGATATCATTTTACTGATATCAATAATCAAACCCCTTATCGCGGGCATGATAAAGCTAAGATTTTATCATTCGAGGAACTGCTTGAATTGTACCCTAATATGTATATCAATGTGGATTTAAAAGATGCGCCGGACACATATGAAGGTCGTATCGCACCAAAAGTGATTTTCGATAATATCATCAAACATGGGGCACAACATCGAGTGCTCGTTACAAGCTTCCATAAAAAACAAATTCAACGTTTCGCTGAGTATAACCAAGCTGACATTGCTATCGGTGCTAGTGAAGCCGAAGTTGCTGAAGGTTTTCTTAAATTTAATGGCATGTTAGGTCATACATTTAAACCCCAAGCGGACACATTCCAAATGCCAGTTGCATACAAAGGAATTTCATTAACTTCTAAGCGTTTCATTCAATGGCTTAACTTAAATAATATTGTACCCGGTTACTATGGTGTGAATAGTATAGATTTAATGACAGACTTATATCATAAAGGTGTTCATACCTTAGTGACAGATCGCCCAGATTTAGGTCAACAATTTAAAGAAACATTAAAATAAATTGTAATATAAGTTTTTTAATGATTGCTCATTATTAATTTAATTCAAAATACCTAGGACATCCGAATTGTCCTAGGTATTTAACATATCTACCGTGCGTTTCTGAAATGAAAGTACATTTACTTTTAGTCTTTTAACATTAATTTATCTTTAGCTAAATAATGCAATATTTACGATGTCATTATTTAATCTATTTTACTTTGTATATAGTTTGAGCGGTACAAGTATTTTTTTATAAATGAGCATCGTTAAAAATAGAAATGACTTTGATAGAGTGCGAATCTAAAATTTTGTTTTATAAAATGTATATACAGTAGACTTACCTTTCATAAAATTATAATGGACAAAAAGAGGTGTGAAATAGTTTATTAATCCATTTCACGTCTCTTAAAAATGATACAAACCGTTTCCTTCAAAGTAACAAATTCTTAATTACAAAGATTTATCTTTTGTATAACATTAATTACACAAACATAATTCTTTGATATTACTGATTAATTAATGCTTTGATCATGCGTTTTAATTACAATGAACAGTTACATGTGCCACCAGATGCACATCCATCATGTCCAGTTTGGAAGAAAGGATTACCTGTTTCAATTTTTACATGCTCAGAAACAGCAAATGCGATTTTGGACATCACTTCGTCAATTAAATTTTGTAATGCCACTTCCTTTGCTTTATACTCCATTACTACTGGAAGCATTTCATAAGCACGTTTTCGTTGTCGTGTTTCTAACATAATATCTTTGTAGTCGGGATGATATTTTCCAAATCTCATCACATCATCATACTTATCTTTCACTTTTAGAAAAGCTTGATAAAATAGACTTGCCTCATCATCAGCATCTAATTGTATTTTAGCTCGTCGGTATGATACATAAATATCAGATTGTACAATCATATCCGAGATATCCTCAATATCATCTAAAATGTCTAATATTTCTTCAGTAATCACAGAATCATCCTTTATTTACTTTACTTTTCTACAAATATTAATGAGTAGTAATCACTCATCACTTCTCCACCCATTTCATCATACTTATTACTTAACAAGCGCGAGCGATGAATATCAGAATTAATCCAACTATGGATAAGTGTAGGTACATCGTCAAAATCATAACCTACATTTTGACTTGCCGACTTATAACTTACATGGCGCTCATCCAGTTGCTGTGTTAAAGCATTCTCAGTAAACTCCACACTGTCAGATCCTTTATCCGTTGCTTCATACAAATTGATAGCAGCAATACGAGCAATATCGTTATTAACTTTAAGTGATTTTAAATTTTTCATTTCTCTCATTTTATTCGTTACTTCATAGAGTGTAATCAATTGATTAGGATTTTGTTCATGAGGAATTTTATCGTCGGAACTTTCACTAATTCGTCCCTCATCTTCTACTCTATTTAACTTATATGGTTGTAGTGTTGCCAATGTATTTGCATCTAAAAATCTCACTGCCAAAATTTTATTAGTCTGTTGATCAGAATATATTTGAGCATAAACATCTCCATATTTAATTAACGTCTGTGTCTTTAAATCTTCATCAGACATTTCAAATTTATAAGTTTTACCTTTCGTCTTGACAGTTGGTTCTGGATTAATACTAGTATCTTCAAAAATATGAGATGAATTTTCACCTATTTTAAGTGGGCTCACTTTTACACCTTTTCCTGTGGCATAAACTGATGTGATTGTTCCTTTATTAGTACTTACAATATAATATTCATCTTTGTGTTTAAAGACATAATTTTTAAAACCATTTTTATATGGATAAGACCGGTCAGCTTGTCCATAATGATGCGTTAGAGTTTTAATATCTTTTCCAATCCAAGTCCCTATCCCTTCTTTAGGTTTAGGGTTCTCAGCATCCTTATTCGCCTGTTTAAATTGCTCTGTCTTAGTTGTCTTGCTATTTTTATTAGGATTCTCTAGAACATCAAACTTTAAACGTGGTGAGTAAAAGAGATAAATTAAAAATGTCACTAATAATATAACACCAATAACTTTAATTATTAACTTTTTCATCTTTCACCCACCTCTTAATAATTATATATATTGTACAAAAATGTCCTAACCTTTTTCAACATAAGTGAAACGTGTAAACATTCCCCATCATTATTCTTATAAAAAATTTTAAATACTTTTGTATTCTTTATTTATACAAAAGTAAACATGAATGAATTTTCAAACATCTTAAAAGCTAAATATTGAAAAGATATATATCGTATCAGTAAAAAACGACTTCAGTATGATTACAGATCTCGCTTCAATTTATTTAAAATATTTAGATAGGATTTGAGTCATATGTGATATGTAGGTAACTGTAGAAATAGTAGATAATGATTAGGAATAAAAAATTTGTTTATTGTATAATTTATGACAACCTGACAACTAAGTTATCTTCGTTCAGTACATAAAAATACCTGAGACAACCATTTGTGTCTCAGGCTCTTATAAAGAAAATTTATAGACCTAATGTAGCTTTAAGCAATGATGTTGTTTCTCCACCTGGATACAATATATATAACAATACATAAACTGCAACACCAGTAATTGCGGTAAAGAACCAAATTATTGAAGCCCAAGGCCCAATCTTTCTGTGAATATGAAGTTTATCTTTGAAGGCTAAAATGATTTGAATTAAGCCTAAAACGCCACCAACTGTTGCAAGAATGATATGGAAAACTAAGAAAATAGTGTAATAAACTTTAATAGAACTTGGTCCACCGAAAGCTGTATTACCGATAAAAATAGTTCTTGCTGCATAAATAATAAAGAATGTTAAAGCGAAAAAGGCAGCCCATAGCATAATGTTTTTATGCTTATGAACTTGACGTTTCCAAATCAATGTCCAACCAATAGCGACTAAAATCGCACTAATAACAATACACGATGTACTTATCGTTGGTAAAATGGGTACGTTCATAAGTTTCATCCTTACTTAAGTTAATTTATATCATCTTGATTAATGAAACAACTACAACGAGCGCAAAGAATACTACTAAGTAGTTCAATGAATAAATGAACATTTGCGTTGCCCATTTAGTTTGATTAGATTCTTTTCTGAACGTTGTAAAACCTAAAGCTAACCATCCTAAATTAAGTAGTGTAGCAATAACAACAAAAGTTACACCTAAATTAGATAATAAGAATGGTAATGGTAATAATAACACTAACCAAATAAACATGCTTACTCTTGTCCGTTTGAAACCTTTCACTGATGGTAACATAGGAATATTTGCAAGCGCATACTCATCACTACGTTTAATTGCAAGAGCGTAGAAATGGATGGGTTGCCAACAAAAGACAACTAAGAAGAGTGCTACTGCTGGTAAACTTAATGATCCATCGATAGCTACCCAACCAATTAATGGCGGTACAGCTCCAGGAAAACTTCCAACAACAGTATTCCAAGTTGTGTGACGCTTAGACCAAATTGAATAGTAAGATACATATCCAACAATACCAATTAATCCTAAAACACCAGAAGGTATATTTAATAAGAATAAACATGCTTCACCTATTAACATCATCCCAAAACTTAACATTAATAAGTTTCTATCAGATATTCTATCATTTACTGTTGGTCTACTTTGCTTACTTGGCATAATGCGATCAATATCTTGATCATAATAATTATTTAAAGCACAAGCGCCCCCCATAATAAGCGTAGAGCCAACTAGCATCAATAGTATTTGTGGAATGGAAGATAGGAAGGAATGGTTTGTCATTACTATTGCAAGCCATGCGCCTGCAAAAGCAGGTATTAAATTACCTTGAACAAGGCCCATTTTAATAATTTGTTGTAATTCTTTGAAGGATACACGGCCCGTAGTATGTGACAAAGTTTGATCTTTGTTCATAATTCCCCTCCTTAAATTTCTCATATAGTATAATGATATAGTAAATCACATAAAAAGACTAGGTTTTATAAAATTAAATTGTGACACTTTTACGACATTATAAATCGTCAATTTTGTGACACACTTAAAAATGTTATTCTTGATATAATAAGTTAAAAGTAAAAATATGTACATTAATTTAAAGTCATTTTTCTTCAAGTGTCGTATTAAATGAAGTATCAATTAACGAGTCTTTCAATGACTTTATTCTATTATGTAATATTATAATTTAATACTTTAAATTAATGATGGGGTGTTTATCATTGTTTAGAAAGCAAAACCTTAAATGGTTAGGTGTTTTAGCTACGATTATTATGACCTTTGTACAATTAGGTGGCGCCCTCGTAACTAAAACAGGATCAGAAGATGGTTGTGGCTCGTCTTGGCCTTTATGTAACGGCGCTCTACTTCCAGAAAATTTACCAATACAAACAATTATAGAACTGAGTCATCGCGCAGTATCAGCCATTTCACTTATAGTTGTATTATGGCTTGTAATTACAGCTTGGAAAAATATTGGATATATTAAAGAAATCAAACCACTCTCTATTATTAGTGTTGGTTTTTTATTAGTTCAAGCACTTGTAGGTGCTGCTGCTGTGATATGGCAACAAAATCCTTATGTATTAGCACTACATTTTGGTATATCACTTATCAGTTTCTCTTCTGTTTTCTTAATGACATTAATTATTTTCTCAATTGACAAAAAATATGAAGCTGACATTTTATTTATTCACAAACCTTTACGTATCTTAACTTGGTTGATGGCTATCATAGTATACTTAACTATTTATACTGGTGCTTTAGTTAGACATACTAAATCAAGTCTTGCTTATGGTGCTTGGCCTATTCCATTTGATGATATCGTTCCTCATAATGCGCATGATTGGGTACAATTCTCTCACAGAGGTATGGCGCTCATCACTTTTATCTGGATTATGATTACATTTATACACGCTATTAAGAATTATTCAGATAATCGAACTGTACGCTATGGTTATACTGCATCATTTATACTTGTTATCCTTCAAGTTATTACAGGTGCTTTATCAGTCATAACTAATGTCAATTTAATTATTGCGTTATTCCATGCTTTGTTTATCACATACTTATTCGGAATGATTGCTTACTTTATTTTACTAATGTTAAGAACGACGAGAAGTCTAAAATAATTTATTTTTTTCATAAATTTATAACAATTAAAAAGACACGCCACTCAAAATACCATAACGGTAAGATAAGTGGCGTGTTTTAATATATTTAAGTAAAAATAGACCATCTAAATATCTTACTAATCTAGATGGTCATATTAACTATGATTGTTTTTCAATTTCCACTAATAAATCTCCTGTGGCAATGGCATCTCCATTAGCAACATTTATTTGCTTAATAATTCCATCAAATGGCGCCTGAATCGTCGTTTCCATCTTCATTGCTTCAGTGATTAATAATGGTTGATTAGCTTGAACTTCATCACCTACTGACACTTTAACTTCAGTTACAGAACCAGGCATTTGAGCACCAATATGATTTGGATTCGATTTATCCGCCTTAGGTTTAACATTAGCATTCGTTTTTACATTTTCATCTTGAATATAAATACGTCTTGCTTGACCATTCATAGCGTAATAAATTGTACGTTTACCATTCTCATCTGGTTCACTGATTGTTTCTAATTTAATAATTAGACGTTTACCAGTATCAATTTCAATTTCAACTGTTTCACCATTACGCATGCCGAATAAGAATGTCGGTGTATCCAGTAAAGATACATTACCAAATTGCTCTTTAGTTTGAATATATTGTTTATATACCTTCGGATAAAGTACATAACTAATTATATCTTGTTCTGTTACCTCATCTTGTTGTATGTCGCTTAATTCTTGACGGATTGCTTCAAAATCGACTGGCTCCAAGTATTCCCCTGGTCTTTCAGTAATTGGTTGCTGTCCTTTTAAAATAACATCTTGCAATTTCTTGTTGAATCCATTGACAGGTTGTCCAATATCACCTTTAAAGAATGACACAACAGATTCTGGGAAATCTAATTTATAACCATCATTGATGACAGTATCTTCATCAAGATCATTTTGCACCATATATAGTGCCATATCTCCAACTACCTTTGAAGATGGTGTTACTTTTACAAGATCTCCAAACAGGAAGTTGACACGACGATACATCTCTTTGACTTCATCAAAACGTTCACCCAATCCTAAACTTTTAGCTTGTTGACTTAAGTTTGAATATTGGCCACCCGGCATTTCATGTTGATAAATTTCTGTATTTGGTGATTTGATATCACTCTCAAAGTCTGCATAGTAAGGTCTGACTACAGACCAGTAATGACTTAATTCTTCTAAACCATCAATATCAGTTCTTAAATTACGTGGGAATCCATTTAGTGCATAATATAATGAGTTTGCACTTGGTTGACTCGTTAAACCACTCATAGATGCAACAGCAGTATCAATAATATCTACGCCAGCATCAATGGCTTGTTTATATGTCAACAATCCATTTCCACTTGTATCATGTGTATGTAAATGAATTGGAAGATGTGTTGCCTCACGTAATTCACCAATTAATTCGTAAGCTGCCTTCGGTTTCAACAAACCAGCCATATCTTTAATTGCTAAAATATGGAATCCTTCTCTTTCCAGCTCTTTAGCCATTTTAACGTAATAATCTAAAGTATAAATATTAGAACGTTCAGCATTTAAAATATCACCTGTATAGCAAATTGTACCCTCAGATACCATTCCCGCTTCTTGAACAGCTTCATTTGCTACTTTCATTTGATCAACCCAGTTCAATGAGTCGAAAATACGGAAAACATCTACACCAGCTTTTGCACTTTCATGAACGAATTTCTTAATTACGTTATCAGGATAGTTTTTATAACCTACTGCGTTCGAAGCGCGTAATAACATTTGGAATAACACATTCGGAATGGCTTTGCGCAATCTTTCTAAACGTTCCCATGGATTCTCTTTCAAGAAATTATAAGCGACATCAAATGTTGCACCACCCCACATTTCTAATGAAAAACTATCTTTAAACACTTCAGCAGTTTTAGATGCAATGTTCATCATATCTTTTGTTCTTACTCGTGTTGCAAGTAAAGATTGGTGTGCATCTCTAAATGTAGTATCGGTAATTAAAACATCTTCTTGTTCTCTCACCCAATTTGCAACACCTGTTGGTCCATGTTGCTCAAGGATTTGTTTTGTTCCAGATAACTGATTGATTTTCTTTTGAGAAATTTTTGGGATTTTGGTAGATTCATATTCTGGTTTTGGACGCTTTTCTACATTAGGAAATCCGTTTATCGTCACATTACCAATATACTCTAAAGTCTTGGTACCTCTATCCAATGTCGGTGCAATATCGAAAAGTTCAGGTGTTTCTTCAATAAATTTAGTAGTATAATCACCACTTCTAAATTTATCATTACGCATAACATTGATGAGAAATGGAATATTCGTTTTTACACCACGAATTCGCATTTCGCGTAATGAACGTTCCATTTTCTCTTCAGCTTGTTTAAATGAAACGGCATGTGTAGAAAGCTTAACTAATAGTGAATCGTAGTAAGGTGAAATTTCTGCACCTTGGAATCCATCACCTGCATCAAGTCTCACTCCGAAACCGCCACTTGATCGATATGCAATAATTGTGCCAGAATCTGGCATAAAATCATTAGTAGGATCTTCAGTTGTTATACGACATTGTATCGCATACCCTAAAGTTTGTATTTCATTTTGGTGTGGCATAGAGATTTTATCTCCAAATAACGATTCTCCATCAGCAACTAAAATTTGCGTTTTTACAATGTCTATACCAGTAATCATTTCGGTAATTGTATGCTCAACTTGAACACGTGGATTAACCTCAATGAAGAAAAATTCATCTCCAGAAACTAAAAATTCCACTGTTCCAGCGTTGACATATTTAATATTTTTCATCAGTTGAATTGCGGCATCACAAATTCGCTCTCTTAATTTGTTAGAAAGACCTACTGAAGGTGCAACTTCAACGACCTTTTGATGACGTCTTTGCACGGAGCAATCTCTTTCATACAAATGAATGATATTTCCGAATTCGTCACCAATAACTTGAACTTCTATATGCTTTGGATTATCAATATATCTTTCAATATAAACTTCACTATTACCAAATGACTTTTCGGCTTCTGATTTCGCACGATGGAAAGCGTCTTCTAACTCGCTTGATTCACGAACGATTCGCATACCTTTACCGCCGCCACCGCTAGTGGCCTTAATCATAAGTGGGTAACCTGCTTCATTAGCAAACTGTTCTGCAGCTTCAAAACTTTCAATAGGACCATCTGTACCTGGGATTACAGGTAAGTTAGCGTTAATAGCAGTTGTTCTTGCCTTAACCTTATCTCCGAACATGTCTAGATGTTCTAGATGCGGACCTATAAATTTAATGCCTTCCTCAGCACATCGGCGTGCAAATTGCTCATTTTCACTTAAAAAACCATACCCAGGATGAATTGCATCGACACCCGCGCGAAGAGCTACTTCGATGATACGTTCGATATTCAAATAACTTTCAGCAGGTCCTAAGTCACTTCCCACTAAATAGGATTCATCTGCTTTATATCTATGTAACGAACTTTTATCTTCATTAGAATAAATTGCTACTGTACTAATATTTAATTCTGCTGCCGCTCTAAAAATTCTAATAGCGATTTCACCACGGTTAGCAACAAGTAATTTCTTTATTTGTTTCAAAAGCCAAGACACCCCTTAGAATGTTACGAATTTTCTAAATAATTAGATAATAAAATTTTATCTCAAATGATTGAATAATTCTATAGTAATTCATGAAAGAATCATATCATTTATCAATTTGTAACATTTAATTAAATAAATTAGTTCAAACTGACTGCACTATGTGTAAGTTAAGTTGTCAGTCAATTACTAGAAAACTTATAAATGTTAATAACTTAATATTATCATCTATATAAGAATGACGCTAGTTAAAGTATGCAGATTTACAGAATCTTAAATTATGATCATGAGTAGTGACTAACTATACCAAATATTATGATATGAAAAACCCAAGAGGAATAATTTACATTCATCTTGGGCTATAGTCTTAACTTGATATTATAAATTTTATATACTATTTAATTAATTATATCGACGTTTAATATCTACCTTACGTTGTTTCAGTCGTTTATCATCTTGTTTTATCTGTTTTGCTGTAATAAGCAGTAACCCCATGGCTATACTTAAACTAATCATCGATGAACCACCAAAACTGATAAATGGTAACGGTACACCAGTAAGTGGAATTGTGGCAGAAATACCACCGATATTTACAAATGTTTGGCTTCCGATATAACTAGCTATCCCAACGCAAACTAATTTATAAAAATACGATTGCGTTTTATTAGCAAGTTGGAAAGCACGATATACAATAAAGTACTCTAAAATTAAAACGATTAAGCCACCGATTAATCCCATCTCTTCACAAATAATAGCAAATATGAAGTCTGTATGTGGCTCTGGCAAATAACCAAGCTTCATAATACTATTTCCTAGACCACGTCCGAACAACCCACCATTGCCAATTGCCAAAAGAGAATTAGAAATATGATATCCCGTACCTGATTCTTGACTAAAGGGATTGGTTAACGTACTAAAACGTGCCTGCAAATAACTTGGAACCATGTCTAACATGAACATAAATGTAGCTACGATGATAAAACCAATAGCTACCAAAGTACCCCATTTTAGCATATTCTGCACACCGATACCTGAGTAAAAAATAATTGAGAAGAATATGATCACAATTAGCATTGTTTGACCAACATCTTTTTGAAAAAGAACAAGTATCAAACATGTTACAACAAACAAAATTGGTCCTAATATTAATTTAATATTATGTCTCACCGCAGGCATCTTCTTTTCAATCATAAATGGTATGTATAGAATTATTGCAATCTTCAATAACTCCGAAGCTTGTAAGTTCATGAATCCTAAGTTAATCCAACTTTTAGAACCATTGATATTTTTTCCTATTACTAAAGTTAGTAGTAAAAGTATAAAAATTCCAATCATCATACCTTTTTGAACATTAGGCTTTTTTAATATTTTAACATTCATAATAAAAGCCATAAAAAATACGATAATAAAGCTCATGATAACGTATAAAAGTTGTCGATTGTAAAAGTATGTACCTGAAACTGGTACTCCCCCGGTTAAAGTACCTTTTGTAGCTGCAACCATGCTTGCGCTATAAACCATTACTAATCCAATCAAACAGAGGACAACATAAGTTATTAACAATGGATAATCGATAAATTTAGAAGTCTTTCCAATATATCGCATTATATTTTTAAAATTTTTCATATACTAGATCTTCCAATACTAAATGATTAAAATTTATCTCTTTGTTGACTTAGTAAAACACATCGCTACTAAAAAGCGTTCTTATCTATTATATACTTCAACGTATCTATTAAACAAATATAAACAAATACATCTACCATTAAAAACCACGATTTAAATTTACTTTAACAGTATTTGAGAGAAGTGAGCGTTTTTTAGTCTGCTTTCAAATCAATTTCACTTTTAAAGCTTACAACAAAAAAGACCGAGAAAGATATCAGAATTAATATCAACTCAGTCATTTATGCGATGATTGACTCGCACAATTAATCATCTATCAATATTTTCTTTAAACATAAGACATTATGCATACTCTCAACTTAGCGAATACATTATTTTTACAATTAATTGCAAATAAAAAGTTTAAACATTCGTAAATGCTTCATGCAATTTAGAAAGTTCTTTTTCAAGTCTTAGCATTAATTGCTTACCATCTTCTTTATCAACTAATCCAAGTTGAACTGCGAAATCAACTTCCTTTTGTAAACCAAACATTTGAGTATCTAAAACCTCTTCATAAAGTGGACAAGAAGGTAAAGTTAAGTTATCCATTTGAACTTTAATTAGATGTAATATTCTGTCTGCATCTTTATTCAATTGGTCATATGCCGCACTATTTAACTTCGATTGGTTAGACATGACATATTCCCCCTATCGTTTCAATTAATATCTTCACAATAGAAGTTTATCCTACTGAAAGTTAAAAAGCAAGCGAATTTAAATTAAGTGAAAGCGATTTTGTGTTAAAATAATAAAAGATAAAAATTTAGGGAGTGGGCATTTATGATTCAAATAAAAGGAGCAGTCAATTTCCCTATTTCATTGGATAGTACGACTTGGATATTTGACGATAGAAAAGTTACTATTGATGATTTAGAACGTGGGGTATTTGATGGTAGTAGACCCATCAACTTTGATGATAACAAGGAATGGAACCGTGCTATTTTAGAAGGACAAACAAATCCACCAACGCTTGATTCTGAAATTAAATATAAAAAACGTTCGGTTTTAGATGAGACATTTGTGATAAATATGACACCATTTTTCAAAAATGCTGAACCCATGGAGAATGCTAGCACAATAAAACTTTCTAATAAAGATTACTCTATCAATGTACCCATGGACTTATTACCTTATTTGTTCTTTCAATTTTCTAGGAATGGCAAACGTTTATATAGTGATAATGCCGTTGATAGTTTTATATATATACCTGAGGAAGGATACTCTCATCAATTTAAGTATGTCACACATATAGAGGTGCTTTAATATGAGAAAGGTTCAATGTATTATTTGCGATACTAAGGTTTTTATTGATGAACATACAGTCGAGGCTAAACGCTTAAGAAATAATCCTATACGCACTTTCATGTGTGATGATTGTAAAAGTAGACTCGATACACCTAAACAAAGCAAACGAGATTAAAATGATATATTTGAAAATTTCAAAGTATCTAACATAAATAAATGGTGCAACCTTAATAATGAAAATTATTACTGTGGTTGCACCATTTGTTATATAACTAAGTTATTGTTCGTCCTGCATTAATTGTTTAACTCTTTTCGCTTCTTTTTCACGGGCAGATTTATTAAGTATTTTCTTTCTTAAGCGAATACTTTCAGGAGTTACTTCCACCAATTCATCATCATTAATAAATTGTAACGCTTCTTCTAATGTTAAAATTCTAGGACGATTCATCGTTTGTGTTTGATCTTTAGTAGCTGAACGTACGTTTGTTTGATGCTTTGCTTTAGTAATATTTACTGTTAAATCGTTCTCACGGTTATGTTCACCAACAATCATACCTTCATATACTTCAGTACCTGGTTCCATAAAGTTAACACCACGATCTTCTAAGTTAATAATCGCATAGGAAGTTGCTTGACCTTGGTCCATAGAAATCAACGCACCATTACGTCTACCACCGATTTGAGCTTTAACTCGTGGTCTAAATTCTTCAAATGTATGGTTAATAATTCCATAACCACGTGTCATAGACATAAATTCAGTAGTATAACCAATCATACCGCGTGCAGGTACCATAAAGATTAAACGCGTCAAACCATTGTCGGTTGTCATCATATCTAACATTTCACCTTTTCGTGCACCTAATGATTCAATCACTGCCCCGGCATTTTCAGAAGGCACTTCACATTGTACACGCTCAAATGGTTCACTTAACACACCATCGATTTCTCTTAAAATAACTTGAGGTTTAGAAACCTGTAATTCAAAGCCTTCTCGTCTCATGTTTTCAATAAGAATAGACAAGTGTAGTTCACCACGACCAGCAACAACCCATGAATCTGGTTGATCAGTCGGTGTAACTTTTAAAGAAACATCTGTTTCAAGTTGTTGATCTAATCTTTCTTGAATTTGTCGAGCTGTTACATAATCACCTTCACGTCCAGCAAATGGAGAGTTATTTACTTTAAAAGTCATTTCTAGGGTTGGTTCATCAATACGTAACACAGGTAATGGGTCACGATGATCATGTGGTGTAACTGTTTCACCAACGTTAATATCTTCCATACCTGAAACAGCTATTAAGTCTCCTGCTTGTGCTTCTTCAATTTCTTCACGTTTAAGACCAAAGTAACCAAATATTTTCGTCACACGAAAGTTCTTAACTGTACCATCTAATTTAATTAGTGATACATTATCACCTACACGCATTTTACCTCTAAACACACGTCCAACGCCTATACGACCAACATAATCATTATAGTCTAGTAAAGCAATTTGGAATTGTAATGGTTCATCTGAATTATCTACTGGTGCCGGTACATAGTCAATAATCGTCTCATATAGGGATTGCATATTTTCGTCCTGGTTTTCAGAGTCTAGACTTGCTGTTCCATTCACAGCTGAAGCATAAACAACTGGGAAGTCTAATTGCTCATCATTCGCTTCCAATTCAATGAATAAGTCTAATACTTCATCTACAACTCCCTCAGGTCTAGCTGCTGGTTTATCAATTTTATTCACAACTACAACCTGTTTTAGGTTTTGTTCTAAAGCTTTTTTAAGAACAAAACGAGTTTGAGGCATTGTACCTTCATATGCGTCAACCACTAGTACTACACCGTCAACCATTTTCATGATACGTTCAACTTCACCACCAAAATCGGCGTGTCCAGGTGTGTCTAATATATTGATACGCGTACCTTTATAATCTATCGCTGTATTTTTAGCAAGAATCGTAATACCACGTTCTCTTTCTAAATCATTAGAGTCCATTGCACGCTCGTCGACATGTTCGTTTTCACGAAATATACCTGATTGTTTAAGCAACTGGTCTACTAATGTTGTTTTACCATGGTCGACATGCGCAATAATCGCTATATTACGAACATCTTCTCTTAAATTAGTCATTTTATAAATTCCTTTCTTTTGTATACTCCCACTTTTAATTGCAACTGTTTTATTATATCATATATTATTGAAAAGATAAGTAAAAGGTGGGGTATGGGATGCAACAAAAAAAATCTAAAGGCATTTTCTGGATCTTCTCAATATTGGCTGTCGTTTTTTTAACATTATTTAGTTTCGCATTAGGTGCTGCTAATGTTCCAATGATGATTTTAACATTTATACTTCTCATTGCAACATTTGGTGTTGGGTTCAGTGTGAAAAAGAAATATCGCAAAAACAATTGGCTTTAAAAATTTATTTATCATTATATTGATTTCATTAAAAGCACGCAAAGACAGTTATTGAACGTAATTATAATACTGATATGAACTTGCATCTTTAAATCAAATATTATAAGTCTTGGACACTATCAATTTTTGATTTACTAAATTTTAAATCTAACACTTTTCATAACAGTGAGTTATTTATGATGAACATAATCAATCGAGGTAGAGTAGACGGAATTTAACTTGAATTCGTCGTTTCACTCGGGTAAAGATTCTTCACCTAGATGATTCGTAGAATGAACTGAGTGAAATTCTCTCTGATGTGACCTACAATTCATTATGAAATAACCCTCATATCAGTACATTTTCAATTCAGTCATTGACCGTCTACACATTATGAAAGCCTAGGTCAACAACTATGCCCTAGGCTTTTATATTTTTTATAAAGAGATAACTCAACAATACTTATATCAAACTTTTAGTGGTTCTAAACTCCTTATAAGACGTTCTTCAAATTAAGGTTTGAAGAACAAAGAAATTTGAAATTTTCATATTTAAAGAAAATAGATAATTCTTTAACTCTATTGATTCCGTCTTTCTATCTCTTTCCAAATCTTTTTTCATGGAGTGTAATAAGCGTATCTCTTTGCTGATTTAAATGATGGTTTAATATTTCACGATGAAGGCTAGGATTTGCTATTAATATTGAATTCGGTTGATTGAAGTCTAATTTATCGCCTAATAAGTTGGTTCCTATCCCGCCTACTTCGTTCAAAATCAACAATCCACCTGCAAAATCCCACGGTTGTAATCTAGGTGTAACGTAAGCCGCCAATTGACCTTTCGCTACACTAATAATTTCTAATGCTGCACTACCATATGCTCGTGCACTTCTTGCCTCATTCACTATTGAACTAAAAATATCACTAAGTATTGGTTTCGTAAGCCAATTAGGATTAATACCTATAATACTTCTTTTAAGTTCGGTGTTTTGAATCATTTCAAGTTTATGTGTGTTTTCAAATGCACCCTGTCCAACCTTTGCATGATATAAAACATCTTTCATGACATCATAAACAAAACCTGCATAAGGCTTCCCATCATGATAAATACCAATAGAGATGGCAAAATTTTCTTTTTGGTGAACAAAATTAAGCGTTCCATCAATCGGATCAATAACCCAAATAACCCCATTTAAATACTCGAGATTATGACCATGCCCCTCTTCGCCAATAACCTGATGATCTGGATAATTATGAAGAATCGTTTCATATAGATAATTCTCTGTCGCCTTATCCACATT
>NZ_KV834794.1:21601-126285 GCF_001837945.1 Staphylococcus sp. HMSC077D08
TGTCGCCTTATCCACATTTGTAACTAAATCATTAGGATTTGATTTAGTCTTAATGTCTAATTCTTCTTGCATCATCAATCTTACCTTATTTCCTGCTTCTAGTATCAATCCTTTTGCAAAATCATATAAAGCCATCGTATCATCTCCTATTACTACATATTATACATGAATAACTATGTAAATTTATATGAATACACACTATTTTACCTTTAAAAAGACTTCGTAAATCAAGAGAATGACCATCCTTATTTTAGATAAACTTTAAAAGTTTATGCTACAATATTCCTAATCATATTAAAAGGAGGCATATGATGACTCAATATACTTTTTCACCTAAAGATTTTAAAGCTTTTGAAGTCGAAGGATTAGATCAAAGAATGGAAGCACTTAATGACTATGTCAGACCTCAACTTCATCAATTAGGATCTTATTTTGAAGAATATTTTACTACACAAACAGGTGAAACATTTTATGCTCACGTAGCTAAACACGCACGTAGAAGTGTCAATCCACCTATCGATACATGGGTAGCTTTTGCTCCTAATAAACGTGGTTATAAAATGTTACCACACTTTCAAATCGGATTGTTTAGAAATCAGCTTTTCATTATGTTCGGTATCATGCACGAAGGTAGAAATAAAGAAGAAAAAGTGAAAATATTTGATAAACATTTTGATAAACTGACATCATTACCTAGTGATTATAGTGTTTCTCTAGATCATATGAAATCTGAAAAGCACTATATCAACGATATGAGTAATGAAGAGTTGCATGCTGCTATCGATAGAGTCAAAAATGTTAAAAAAGGTGAATTTTTTGTTGCCAGAACATTATCACCTACCGATAAAAGATTACAATCTGATAAGTCTTTCCTAAAATTTGTTGAGGAAACTTTTGATGAATTTTTAAAATTTTATCAATAAATTTAAAATGCTTGAGTGATTTAAATTATGAAAAGTCATTCAAGCATTTTTATTGCCCCAATATTTTTAGGTTGACCTAATATTTTCTTTAGGTTAATATATTCTCATATATTAATAGGGGTGATTTTATTGAATATCAATAGTAACAATCAGGAACAACAACGAAGTTTAGATGAAATCAATAACACCATCAACTTCAATCATAATGATAGTGCAAGTCAAAAATTTCTGGCTTTTTTAGGACCAGGATTGCTTGTCGCTGTTGGTTACATGGATCCCGGAAATTGGATTACATCCATGCAAGGAGGAGCACAATATGGCTATACCTTGTTATTCGTAATCTTAATCTCTAGCTTGTCTGCTATGTTGTTACAAAGTATGACTGTGAGATTAGGAATAGCAACTGGTATGGATTTAGCACAAATGACACGTCATTTTTTAAATAAGCCTGTAGCAATTATGTTCTGGATTATTGCAGAATTAGCAATTATCGCTACTGATATTGCAGAAGTTATAGGAAGTGCTATCGCATTAGATTTAATCTTTGGTATACCATTAATTGTAGGTGCATTAATCACTGTATTTGATGTATTCTTATTATTATTCATCATGAAATTTGGCTTCAGAAAGATTGAAGCTATCGTGGGAACGTTAATCTTTACCGTATTGGCTATTTTTGTATTTGAAGTTTATATTTCTTCTCCACAAGTAATGGATATGCTTAATGGTTTTGTGCCCCATAAAGAAATTGTTACAAACCAAGGGATACTTTATATTGCACTAGGTATCATAGGTGCTACTATTATGCCACATAACTTATATTTACATTCTTCTATTGTACAATCGCGAAAATATGATAGACACAGTATTCATGAAAAAGCACAAGCGATTAAGTATGCTACCATCGACTCTAATATACAGCTATCCATCGCTTTTGTAGTCAATTGCTTATTACTTACACTTGGCGCTGCGCTATTCTTTGGAACAAAAACTGAAGATTTGGGTGGTTTTTATGATCTTTATTCGGCTCTAAAAACAGAACCTGCTTTAGGTGCATCGCTTGGCGGTATTATGAGTACTTTATTTGCTGTTGCCCTTTTAGCTTCTGGTCAAAATTCAACTATAACGGGAACGTTAGCAGGCCAAATTGTGATGGAAGGATTTCTTAAATTATCCATTCCAAACTGGTTACGTCGTCTTATCACTCGGTCTTTAGCAGTGATACCTGTTATCATTTGTCTTATAGTATTTAAAGGAAATACTGAAAAAATTGAACAATTACTTGTCTTTTCTCAAGTGTTTTTGAGTATTGCTTTGCCATTTTCGTTAATACCGCTTCAATTAGCTACAAGTAATCAAAATCTTATGGGAACTTTTAAGAATAAAACATGGATTAACATCATTTCCTGGTTACTCATAATTATCTTAAGTGGACTTAACGTATATCTTATCATTCAAACATTTCAAGAATTATGATTAAATGAATAACAAAGAATAAGTATCCTCTATTTTGAAATGATGAATTAGAAATATAGCTACTGTTGAAAAAGTACATAATAAAATTCAATTTAGATAGTGACGTTATATTTTATTAAAAAAGTCATTATTTTTCGCCATTTATGCACATACTTAACTTCAAGTTGTATAGTCCCTTTCTTACTTTATTAAAAAATACGCCCTATCAATTATTTTTACTGATAGGGCGTATTTTTATGGACTGTATTCAACATTTATTAGTCAAATATCAATTCTAAACCTATTAATATATATATGGATCGTCCTTTTTTTGTTTGTTGATTTCTTGTTCAGGATCCCAAACATCTTTCTGTTGTTGATTTTGTTGATGATTCAGATCACTTTGGTCCTTTGAATGGTTTTGACGAAGTTGATCTGTATCATTTTCATTTACATATGTTTTATCTTTTTTTGCAAAAAGTCTAATCGCAGCAATCATCCATAAAACCATCGCGATTAAATTAGTTGTAAATAAACCTACGATAGCCGCTGCTATGAGTAAACTAGCAGCAAGGTTTTTTCTTCCTTCAATTACCATTGCACCAACAAAACCTAATAGCGTTGAAAAACCTAAAATGACTAATGATGCAATAAGAGAAACTAAAAACATTTCAGATGACATATCTTGATTATTACCTGAAAACTGCTTCATTAATTCATTATATTGTTGTTGATTTGATGCATTATTAATAACAAATATCGATAGAATACCAAAAATTAAAAATAATAGGCTTAAGATATTAGCAATCCACGCTAATCTTTTTTCTACTTTTCTATTCAATTAATATGTGCCTCCTAACTCTTAAAACTATGGTTAATTTAATCATACTAAAAATTTATCTTTATCGCGAATAAGTTCATTTCCCATATTGATTAAGAAGTAAATAAGTTGCTAAGGTGTCAAGTTGATTTATCCAGAGTCCAACTCACTTTCTTTGAAATAGCGATATAGGTATCCCCACTTTTATTAAGTAATACGGTTAATCTAAAATTAAAAATATTGAATTCATCCTATATAAAATCTAGTTACAGAGGATGAATTTTTTTAAAATGCCTAGGACAGCAATAAATGTCCTAGGCATAAATATTAATTTTCTTTTTTTGAATCTTCCTCTTGGTTTAAGTTATTATCTGCATCTTCATGTTCATTATTAATCATTTGTCGACGTTCTTCATAATTCATACGTCGTTGGTTAACAGCACTTGGCTGGTTTTTTCTTCGTTCTTTCATACGTTTATTATATGCTTTTCTCTTTTCTTTTTTCTTAGCACGTATTTCTGCTTTTTCTCTTTTTCTTTGCGCTTTTAGTTCTTTAGGATCAATTTGTGGTTCAACAACTCCTACGTCATCGAGTTGATTACCTTCCATATGTTCCTGTTGTACATCTTCAAAATCCGTATTTTTAGATTTTTTATTGTACTTAGCTTGTCTTGACATGACTGTTGGTTCATCTTCAGTTTGTTGAGACGCATATTCACTTTCAACTGCTCTTTTTGGAAATTGAGAATATTTATCTTCATTGTCTACATATTCGTCTGAATAAAGTTGATTGGAAGATATATCTTCATCAGGTTGATTATCAGTTATACCATTATAGGAATCTTGTTGCTGAGCATTTCTATTGAATTGACGTCTTGTATTTCTATCTTCCTTTTTAGTGTGCATAGGTTCATACACATCATCATTATATCCATGTTCATTTCTTGACTCTGGTTCATAAAAACCTCTCTCATCATAGTATGTTTGATCATAATCATTATAATAAGATGGCACTGTTTCTATTCTATCTCTTCTTGCAAACATCATCATTGCAATGATAAAGAATAGGATAGGAATGATTAGAGTTACAATCAACAATACAAGTGGAATTGTGACTATAGCAGCTATTAAAAAAAGAAAACCAGACAAAATTCTTATATTCATAGAAATTAACGCTAAAAACGAGATGAGCAAACAAACAATAAAATAAACAATAATTGCCCAAACTCCATTTTGTAACCAAATCACAAATTGAGTTGTACTTAAATCATTATTGGCTAAAATTTGTTGTACGAGTTCATTATTATTAAGTGTGTTTTCTAAATTGGCAATTGACGTATCATTACTAAAAGATACGAGCGCAATAAACATTGAAACAATAGTTAATATGAGTAAGAATACCCAACTAAACCAACCTAATATTTTTTCAGTTAGCCGATTTGCTGGACGCTTAATTTGTGTATATTGCTCTCCTAACATTCGTTACAACTCCTTAACTTACTTATCACATTATTATATTAAAAAATTCTAAAAATAACTACCATTTGCTATTTTAAAGACATTTTAAAATTTAAAAAGCTTTCATTATAATCACTGAGAGACGATTGACCTAAATCTTTATAGACTTCTAACCGTTGCTGTTCTTGCTTTGATGGGTAGAATCTATGATCGTTTCTTACCTCTTTAGGCAACTTACTTCGAGCTGCTTTATTAGGTGTTGCATATCCTACCCATTCTGTATTCTGGGCACTATTTTGCGCGTCTAGTAAGAAATTCATAAACTTATACGCACCTTCTTTATTTTGTGCAGTTTTAGGTATCACCATATTATCAAACCAAAGATTGGAGCCTTCTTTAGGTATCACGTAATTATAACGAGTATTTTCCTGTACAAGTGGTGCAGCAACGCCACTCCAAACTACTGCAACATGTCCTTCGTTTTGTTGAAGCATCATGGTAATTTCGTCGCCTACTATACCTCTAACTTGTGGTGCTAAATTATGCAAATCTTTTTCTGCCTGATGAATATGGGTCGGATTTTTGTCATTAAGGCTATACCCTAATTTATTTAATCCCATTCCAATTATTTCACGTGCACCGTCTACTAATAAAATATCATTTTTGAGTTGAGAATGATACAAATCGCCCCAACTATCAAACGTTTCATTAGGATATTTCTCTTTATCATATAAAATGCCTACGGTTCCAAAGAAATATGGAATTGAATATCGATTGTTTGGGTCATATGACAAGTTCATATAATCATTGTCTAAATTTCTGATATTTGGAATTTTGTCATGATTTAAAGTCTCAAGCAATTTAGCTTTTTTTAGTTTTTGAACAGTATATTCACTTGGAAAAGCTACATCATAGTGTGTGCCTCCATTTCGAATTTTCGCTTCCATTGCTTCATTTGAATCAAAGGTTTCATATACGACTTGTATACCTGTTTCTTTTTCAAACTTCTTAATTAAGCTAGGATCAATATATTCTCCCCAATTGTAAACATATAACTTCTCATTTGCGTGGGTATTATCTTTTGATTTAAACCAATGACTAATCATTAAACATAAAATACCAATAACCATAGCAGAAATGATAAGTTGAAAAAATCGCTTCATTCATTGACACCTCGTTTCATCTTTTTCTGACGATTAACGATATGTTGAATAAAGTAATATCCAAATACTCCAAACATAATAGCAATAAATATTATTGTAGAAATGGCATTAATCTCCATACTTATACCTTTGCGAGCCATAGCATAAACTTCTACAGACAATACACTAAATCCGTTTCCGGTAACAAAGAAGCTTACTGTAAAATCATCTAAAGAATATGTTAATGCCATAAAGAATCCTCCTATAATCGAGGGCATAATATTAGGTATAATAATGCTACTTAATAATTGTGATTCATTAGCACCTAAATCTCTTGCTGCATTTAACATGTTATCATTCATTTCATATAATTGGGGTAAGACGATGATAACAACAATTGGAATACAGAACGCTATATGAGATGCTAGCACTGTTGAAAACCCTAAACCTAAACCTGTGAAATGTCCTATTGCAGTGAACATAATTAAAAAAGAAGCACCAATGACTACGTCTGAAGATACCATTAATACATTATTCATCGTTAATAGCGTAATCTTAAACCGTTTGTTGCGTAAATAATATAAAGCGATTGCACCAAATGTACCTATAACTGTAGCAATCGATGCAGATAAAAGTGCCACTGCAACAGTATTAAAAATCACCGACATCAACCGATCATTATGAAAAAGGGAGTGGTAATGTTCTAAAGTAAAATGTTCGAAGTGACTCATATTCCCCGCAGAATTAAAAGAATAAATCATTAAAAAGAAAATAGGAATATAAAGCACACTTATTAATAGAGCTATATATAATTTTCCATACCATTTCACACTAATCACCCCTTCCCATTAGATGATTTTGATTTTGTAATAATGAGTAAAAAGGCCATAAAAATAATAAGAAAAAGTGCTATAGTGGAACCTAATCCATAATTTTGTATAGTTAAGAACTGTTCTTCAATTGCTGTACCTACATTGATTACTTTGTTCCCAGCAATCAACCTGGTAATCATAAACAGTGAAAGAGCTGGTATAAATGTTACTTGCACACCAGTTTTAATACCTTCTCTTGTTAACGGAACGATGACTTTACGAAACGTAGTAAATGTACTAGCACCTAAATCATTAGAGGCTTGCAAAATATTGTTAGGAATTGCTTTCATGCTGTTAAATATAGGCAAAATCATAAATGGGATATATATATAACTCGCCACCAATAAAAATGCACCACTTGTAAACAACAAGTTTAATTTAGGTATTTGAAATACATGTAGAGCTTGGTTAATAAATCCATCATGCCCTAACAAACCAATAAATGCATAGGTCTTGAGAAGTAAGTTAATCCAAGTAGGGATAATTAACAACATGAGCAGTATATTTTGAAATCTTGAATAAGAAATAAAGTACGCAGCTGGGTAACTTATTACTAAGGTAATCATTGTAATTAAAGCGGCATACCAAATTGAATCAATAAACATTTTTAAATATCTAGTTGAAAATACCTGCTCATAATTTGTAAAACTAAAGTGACCATGAATATCTATAAAAGAAAAGTAAACAAGTAAAATGACTGGAATGATAATAAATATAACCATCCATAATAAGTAAGGAACCAGTAACCATTTATTGACATTACGCATGATGATAGTCCTCATAACTTTCAATTCGCTTATCAAATTCTTCTTCTGTTTCACCTGGTACCATGATGTGTATTGCTTCTGGTTCAAAATACAGCCCTACTTCACTACCTACATTAGCTTTTTTTGTTGATTGTATTACCCATTCATACCCTTTTCTGTCTTTGCAACAAATTTCATAATGTACACCTCTAAATAGCATAGAATCAACTTTGGCTTTAAATAGCCCATCATTTTTTGAAACAAGTGAAATGTCTTCGGGTCTAATTACAACTTCAACTTTTTTATTTTCTGTTATTCCCATATCTACACAATCAAAATTTTGACCATAAATATTGACGACAAAATCTTCAACCATTGTACCTTCAACTATATTGGACTCTCCTATAAAATCAGCAACAAATCGGTTAACTGGTTCATCGTATATATCTATTGGTGTCCCGAATTGTTGAATTTTGCCATCTTTCATAACAAAAATATAATCACTTAATGCTAAGGCCTCTTCTTGATCATGAGTTACAAATATAAAGGTTATACCTAAACGGGATTGAAGTTCTCTCAATAAATATTGCATTTCTGTTCGTAATTTTAAATCTAAGGCGGATAAAGACTCATCTAATAATAATATTTCAGGCTCATTAACAATTGCTCGTGCTATGGCTACACGTTGTTTTTGTCCACCACTCATACCTTGTATTTGCCTATGTTCATACCCACTTAATTTCACCAACTGAAGTGCCTCAGTAACTTTACGCTTAATTTCTGACTTACTTAATTTTTTTAATTTTAAACCATATGCTATATTGTCGAATACATTTAAATGTGGAAATAATGCATAATCTTGGAATACAGTATTTACCTTACGCTTATTCGGCGGCATTTTACCAATAGGTTTATCTTTATATATAATATCTCCACTATCGGGATATTCAAATCCTGCTATGAGTTTTAAAATTGTTGTTTTTCCACAACCCGAAGGACCTAAAAGTGTATAAAAATAGCCTGGTTCAATATCAATATTAATTTCGTTTAGTATTTGTACATCTTCAAAGCCCTTACTGACATCTTTAAAAGAAAGCAATGGATTCATAAAGTTTCCTCCTATAAATATGAAGCTGTGGCAACGATTAAAACCTTAACTTCTTTATTTGTTTCGTTATATAAGCGATGTTTATCTTTCGCTTTAAAATAAAGTACATCTTCTTTACAAGCTTTATATACTTGATTTCCTAGTTGAAGTGATACTTCACCATTTAAACAATAGATAAAAGTATCTGATTCAGATGGTTTAAAGTTTTTATATGAGGCATTTGGTCGTAAAGTTAGAATCAATGGTTCCATGTCAAACTCATTAGAATTCGTTACAAGCCAGTTCAAGATATAACCTTTATCATACTCATCATAAATAGTCTGTTCGTTCTTCTTATAAAGTACCTTCTCATCTGACGATTCTTTAAAAAAGTCGCTTGCAGAAGTACCAAGTACTTCTATTAAATTTAAAAATGTTTCCATACTAGGTGAAGCATGATTACTTTCAATTTGCGATATATATCCTTTTGATAGATCAGTTCGCTCTGCTAATTCCTCTTGTGTCAAATTTTTTATTCTTCTTAAATTACGTAATTTATATCCAATATCCATCTTTCTGACCACCTAAAAAAGCTATATCATGTTTACTTATATCAAACATTTTGTTTAATGCTTAATAAAAATAACAAAATATAGCTACGTAATCAATAGTTTTATATTAACTTATTATTGCGGATTTAATAGAAAAAGTTAGTCGATATCTTTATTAAAAATAGTTTGATTTGGATTTTTTTTAATTTCTTGAATTACTTTGTAACTATTATAACCACTTTTATTTTCAAATTCTTTAAAAATCTGTTTTTCATCAGCTTTTCCGGGCACAATATGTTTAAAATTTTTATAAGCATTTAAAACTTCGTCACCCTTTACAGATGACTCATAATAATTTTCGATTTTATTAAAGAAATGAATCACTTTCATCATTTCATCATTAGTCCAATCTAAATCTAATGGATATTGATATTCCATAGTATCCTCTCCTTTATATACTTTATACTTTTATTTTTCAAATTTAGATATATTAAAAATAACACAGTATACCTTTATTGGCATAAAAAGATGGGATAAAATCCATTTTTGAATTCTATCCCACCATGAATAAATACCCCCAACAGATCGCTATGATTTAGAATAGCTAAATGCTGAGGGTAATATTTTGAAATGATTTATGATACGTATGACTATGCCAGTCTGTGACTATACATACGAAAAAGTAATATACGTACAAATCATAAATAAATCATATTAATTTGAATACATTTATCATTCTTAACTTGTAATTACATAGTATGAATTGGATAACCAATTGCTTTTTCAGCAGCTTCCATTGTCATTTCACCTAAAGTTGGGTGTGCATGTACAGTTAATGCGATATCTTCAGCATTCATACCTGACTCGATAGCTAAACCTAATTCAGAGATAATATCAGATGCACCAGTACCTACAACTTGTGCTCCAATAAGCGTATCATCTTCTTTAAGCGTGATTAACTTAACAAAACCATTTGTATCATCTAAAGATAAAGCTCGTCCATTAGCTGCATAAGGGAATTTAGAAGCTTTAATTGATAAACCTTCTTCTTTTGCTTGAGCTTCAGTATAACCAACTTGTGCTAATTCTGGTTCTGTAAAGCAAACTGCTGGCATACCAATATAATCTACCTCTGCGGCTTGACCATCTATCGCTTCAGCAGCAACTTTACCTTCGTAACTAGCTTTGTGAGCTAATGGTAATCCAGGTACAATATCTCCAATCGCAAAGATATTTTCAATAGAAGTACGACTTTGTTTGTCCACTTCTAGTAATCCACGATCAGCAAATTTTAGACCAAGTTCTTCTAATCCTAATTCATCAGTATTAGGGCGACGGCCAACTGTAACTAAAACATAATCAGCTTCGATAGTTTGTTCCTCACCTTTTGCCTCATAAGTTACTTTGACACCATTTTCAGTTTCTTCAGCAGATTTTGCCATTGCTTCAGTAACGATTTCGATACCTTTTTCCTTCATACCTTTTTTAACAGGTTGCGTCATTTGCTTTTCAAATCCGCCTAGAATATCTTTTGCACCTTCAAGGATTGTAACTTCAGAGCCAAAGTTTGCAAAAGCAGTACCTAATTCAGAACCGATATATCCGCCACCAACTACAACTAGTTTGTTAGGTACTTCTTGTAGATTTAAAGCTCCTGTTGAATCGATAACACGTTTACCGAATTCAAAATTTGGAATTTCAATCGGTCTTGAACCTGTAGCTATAATCGCATGTTTGAAATTGTAAGTTTGAGCACTCTTTTCGTCCATGACACGTAAACTATTGTTATCAACGAAATAAGCTTCACCTCTAACAATCTCTACTTTGTTACCTTTTAAAAGTCCTTCAACACCGCCAGTTAATTTATTAACTACAGAAGTCTTGAATTCTTGAACTTTTTGATAGTTTAAAGAAACGCTTTCAGCAATTACCCCTAAGTTTTCTGAATTTTGCGCTTCAACAAAGCGATGAGAAGCATGAAGTAATGCTTTTGAAGGTATACAACCTACGTTTAAGCACACACCACCTAAATTACCTTTCTCAACGATTGTTACCTTTTGTCCTAATTGAGCCGCACGAATGGCTGCGACATATCCACCTGGACCTGCTCCTATTACAATAGTATCTGTTTCAATTGGGAAATCTCCAACTACCATGTTTTTACCCCTCCATTAATAATAATTCTGGATTATTTAATAAGCGTTTAATGTGATTCATAGCATTTTGTCCAGTAGCACCATCGATTTGTCTATGGTCAAAGCTTAATGATAAAGCTAATACTGGTGCAGCTACAATTTCTCCATCTTTAACGATAGGTTTTTGAGCGATACGGCCAATTCCTAAGATAGCTACTTCTGGGTGATTGATAACTGGTGTGAACCATTGACCACCAGCGGAACCGATATTACTAATTGTGCATGTTGCACCTTTCATTTCTTCTGAAGTTAATTTACCATCACGTGCTTTTACAGCTAGTTCATTAATTTCATCAGAAATTTCGAATATTGATTTACGATCAGCATGTTTAACTACTGGTACTAATAATCCTTTATCCGTATCTGCAGCAATACCAATATTCCAGTAATGTTTGTGCACAACCTCTCCAGCTTCTTCATTGAAAGAAGTATTAAGTGCTGGATATTTTTTAAGTGCAGAAACTAGTGCTTTAACAACATATGGTAAGAAAGTAAGTTTTGTACCTTGTTCAGCAGCAATTTCTTTAAATTTCTTACGGTGATCCCATAGTTCTTGCACATCAATTTCATCCATTAATGTAACATGAGGTGCAGTGTGTTTAGAATTAACCATTGCTTTAGCAATTGCTTTGCGCATTGCAGGTATTTTTTCTGTAGTTTCAGGGAAGTCACCTTCTGGTAAAGCTTGTGTTGCTGAAGCATTATCGACATCACTAGAAGTTGATTCAGATGCTGCGCTAGTGTTTGAACCTTCTTCGGAACTACCACCATTTAAGTATGCATCAATGTCTTCTTTTGTAATTCGTCCATTTTTACCAGAACCATTTACAGCTTTAATATTGACACCATTCTCACGTGCATACTTACGCACTGACGGCATCGCTTTAACAGTTTTATTTTCATCTACTTCTGTCTTTTCTTGTGATTGAGTTGATGAAGCTTCTTCTTGCACAGTTGATTCTTGTTCTTTTTCTTCTTTCTTAGAATCCTCATCATCGCCATGACCTTTAAATTGCATTTCTTCTGCATCAGGTGCATCAATTTTAACGATGACATCTCCTACAACTGCCACTGTTCCTTCATCTACTAACACTTCTTCAACAGTACCACTTACTGGAGAAGGAATTTCTACTACAGACTTATCATTTTGAACTTCTGCTAATACATCATCTTCTTCAATTGTGTCGCCGGCTTTAATAAACCATTTAACAATTTCACCTTCGTGGATACCTTCCCCGATATCGGGTAATCTAAATTCAAATGCCACGTTCTTGTCCTCCTAAGATTTACGTATTTAAATTATTGAAAATTTATACAAAAGTTGTAAGGTAAGGAAGACCTTACAACTAAATGTAAACTTTATTTGATTGATATTTTTACGTTTGCTTTTTTAATAATTAGAATTCTAAAGTTGCCTTAGCCTGCTCTATAATATCTTTTTTATTTGGTAACCAAACGTTTTCAGCTTGAGTAAATGGATAAATAGTATCTGATGCGGCTACTCGAGCTATTGGAGCTTCTAATGAAAGAATTGCTCGCTCTGCTAATTCTGCTGCCACTTGTGCACCTACACCAGCTTGGCGTTGAGCTTCTTGTACAACTACAGCACGACCAGTTTTCTCAACAGACGCTACTAGAGTATCGATATCAATTGGTTGTACAGTACGTAAGTCAATAACTTCAACTGAATAACCATCTTTTTCTAACTCTTCAGCAGCTTTTAGTGATTCTTGTACCATTGCCCCGTAAGATATTAAAGTAATATCATTACCTTCTTTTTTAACATTGGCTTTTCCGATGTCAATTGTGTATTCTTCTTCAGGAACCTCTTCACGGAAAGAACGATATAATTTCATATGTTCTAGATACACAACTGGATCATTACTTTGAATAGAAGAAATTAATAATCCTTTAGCATCATATGGTCCTGATGGAATAACTACTTTCAAACCAGGTGATTGAGCTAAGATACCTTCTAAATTATCAGCATGCAACTCTGGAGTGTGAACGCCACCACCAAAAGGTGCACGAATTGTAACTGGCGCTGGTTTAGTTCCACCTGAACGGAAACGAGTACGAGCAATTTGACCAGCTACTTCGTCAAACACCTCATAAACGAATCCTAAGAATTGAATTTCCATAACTGGACGGAAGCCAGTCACTGCTAAGCCTAGTGCAAGCCCACCAATTCCAGACTCTGCTAATGGTGTATCAAACACTCGATCTTCGCCAAATTCTTTTTGTAAACCTTCAGTAACACGGAATACACCACCGTTAACACCAACGTCTTCACCGAAAACTAAAACGTCTTCGTCTCTTTTGAGTTCACTTTTAAGCGCATCGTTAATCGCTTGAACCATTGTCATTTGTGCCATGGCTTACTTCGACTCCTTCTCTTTGTAAATTTCATATTGTTCTGCTAAATTTTGAGGCATTTCTTCATACATGATATCCATTAGAGAAGTAACAGTTTGTTTTTCTGTATTGTCAGCCTCTTTAATAGCTGCTTTTATTTCAGATTTTGCACGTTCAACCACTTCATTCTCTTTGTCTTCATTCCAAAGACCTTTAGCTTCTAAATATTTTCTGAAACGTACTAATGGGTCTTTTTTCTCCCATTCGGCATCTTCATCTGAAGTTCTATAACGAGTAGGATCATCACCAGCCATAGTATGTGGTCCATAACGATAAGTTAAAGTTTCGATAACAGTTGGACCTTCTCCTGCTACTGCACGTTCACGTGCTTCTAATGTTGCTTGATAAACAGCTAAAGCATCCATTCCATCAACTTGAATTCCAGGGATACCAACTGAAATAGCCTTTTGTGCTAATGTTTCTGCAGCTGTTTGTTTACTACGTGGTGTAGAGATGGCATAGTTATTGTTTTGAATTACAAAAATTGCAGGTGCTTTATATGCAGATGCAAAGTTAATTCCTTCATAGAAGTCACCTTGTGATGAACCACCATCACCAGTATAAGTAATTGCCACTGCATTTTTGCCACGTTTTTTAAGTCCAAATGCTACACCGGCAGTTTGAATATATTGTGCTCCGATAATGATTTGTGGGCTAAGTGCATTAACTCCCTCAGGGAATTGGTTACCTTTGAAGTGCCCTCTTGAGAATAAGAACGCGTCTGTAAGAGGTAAGCCATGCCAAATAATCTGAGGCACATCACGATAACCAGGTAAAATGAAGTCTTCACTTTCTAAAGCATACTGAGATGCTAATTGTGAAGCTTCTTGACCTGCTGTTGGTGCATAGAAACCTAAACGTCCTTGTCTATTTAATGAAATAGAACGTTGATCAAGAATTCTAGTCCATACCATTCTTTCCATTAATTCCACTAATTGTTCGTCTGTTAAATCAGGTACTAAGTCTTCATTAACGACATTTCCGTCTTCATCCAAAATTTGAACCATTTCAAATTTCGATTGAGTCTCATTTAAAACTTTAACTGCATCGAATTGGGCTTGTAACTTAGGAGCCATTCAATTCACCATACCTTTCCCATGTAAATAGAAATTCATTTTATCCTCCTTAATTGTATCACAAATAAAAATCTCTGTTAAACGATTTCATAAAGTTCTGTTCCACATAAAAATAATACAGTTACATGACCTGTTATATTAAAAATCACGCAACTGTATTAACTCATTATTTATTTTAATTGGTCTACATCCTGTTTTTCTCTTTTTACTTTCTCAATGGCTTTTGAGTATGCATTAAACTTATTATTCATTTCTTTATATGCTTTAGAAAGATCTTTAGATTTTTCGTCTACTTCTGATTGTGTTGCATTATCTTCATTCAAATAAGAAAACAGTTGTTTTTCCTTGTTAAGTGCTTTTTTGTAAGCCTTTGCATAAGCATCGTGTGATTTATATTTTTCTTTAATAGCACTATCAAGTTGTTCAACTTCTTTTTTCTTTGCTTTGTTTTCTACATGTTCAAGATATTGCTTGGCTTGTTTAAATTCTTTTTCAGAATTATCTATAGCCTTCTCTTCTTTTTCAAATTCTTTTTGTCTTTGCTTTACATTTTCAACGATATCTTCAGCTGCTTTTTTACGTGTGCTTTGATCTTTATCATTTACCTTTTTAAATAATTTTTGCTTTTTCTCTTCTAATTCGTTTATTTTTTTACTTACTTGATTAACGGGTTTCTCTTGGTCCATAGCTTTTTGTACTTGATCATCATATTTTTTAATTTCTTTTTTATCTACAGTACATCCAGCTAATAACACTGATGACGTTAGGACAATTGCTACAGTCTTTTTAAAATTCATGAACTGTTACCTCCTCAAAGTTGTTCGCTTGTAATATTAAATAATAAATAATAATAAATCAATATAAAGCTATTATTCTATATTCTAATGCAAACATTTAAAGCTATAAAATCTTTGAGTATCTATTAATGTACTTGTATCTATCATATCTGATATATTATTTAATAAGGAAGGTGTATGACATGATAACAATGAAAGATATTATAAGAGATGGTCATCCAACACTTCGTGAAAAAGCGAAAGAATTAAGCTTCCCACTTTCTAACAATGATAAAGAAACGTTGCGCGCAATGCGTGAATTTCTAATCAATAGTCAGGATGAAGAAACGGCAAAACGTTATGGTCTACGTTCTGGTGTAGGTTTAGCTGCTCCACAAATTAATGAACCAAAGCGTATGATTGCTGTCTACTTACCTGATGATGGAAACGGTAAATCGTATGATTATATGCTCGTAAATCCTAAAATAGTAAGTTACAGTGTACAAGAAGCTTATTTACCAACTGGCGAAGGTTGCCTTAGTGTTGATGAAAACATCCCAGGTTTAGTGCATCGTCATCATAGAGTCACTATTAAAGCTCAAGATATTGATGGAAATGATGTTAAATTACGTCTCAAAGGCTATCCTGCAATTGTATTTCAACACGAAATTGATCATCTAAATGGCATTATGTTTTATGATTATATTGATGCCAATGAACCTCTAAAACCACATGAAGAGGCCGTAGAAGTCTAAATCATGAACTATATTAAAACACTTCATTAAGTTGTATTTTATACTTACTTAATGAAGTGTTTTTTTTAAAGTAATTCAAATGTTATTAAGATTAATTTAAAAACAAGAAAGTACATAGCGAAATAAAACTGCTTTATTTATTCAAAAACATCATGTAAAATATTACTTAACTGAAATCTTAGTAAATTGATACTAATTTCAAATTTTGAACGACATTATTACCCTAGAGAACATATTGGGCAGTGAGATTAAACAAGTATAAAAATTACGTTTAGATTGAGCTGGTATGTTTCTAACAAATTAAATTTAGAACACAAAAATTATTGAAGAATAATACTCTAATGGATATGTAAAAAATCTTTAATAACCCGAGTATACACAACTAGGGTCGTAAAATATAACAATTATAATTTATAGGAGGACAATACAATAATGGCAGTATTTAAAGTATTTTATCAACATAATAAAGATGAAGTCATCGTTCGTGAAAATACTCAAACAATTTATGTTGAGGGACAAACTGAGGAACAAGTAAGACGTTATTTGAAAGATCGAAATTTTAATATTGAATTTATTACTAAATTAGAGGGCGCACACTTAGAATATGAAAAAGAACATTCAACACACTTTAATGTGGAGAACGCCGAATAATGAAACAACTACATTCAAATGAAGTAGGTGTATATGCACTTGGTGGTTTAGGTGAAGTTGGAAAAAATACCTATGCTGTTGAGTACAAAGATGAAATTGTAATCATTGATGCTGGAATCAAATTCCCTGACGATAATCTTTTAGGAATTGATTATGTAATTCCTGATTACACTTACTTAGAACAGAACCAAGATAAGATTGTCGGTCTGTTTATTACTCATGGACACGAAGACCATATAGGTGGTGTGCCCTTCCTATTAAAACAAATTAATGTACCTATTTACGGTGGTCCATTAGCGTTAGGTCTCATTCGCAATAAACTAGAAGAACATCATTTGCTTAGAACGACTGAATTACATGAAATAGATGAAAGTAGCGTAATTAAGTCTAAGCATTTTGAAATTTCTTTCTATCTAACCACACATAGTATTCCAGAAGCATATGGCGTTATAGTCGATACACCTGAAGGTAAAATTGTTCATACGGGAGACTTCAAATTTGACTTTACTCCTGTAGGTGAGCCTGCTAATATAGCTAAAATGGCCCAATTAGGTCATGAAGGTGTGTTGTGCTTACTATCAGACTCAACAAATGCACTAGTTCCAGATTTCACTTTAAGTGAACGTGAAGTTGGACAAAATGTCGATAAAATTTTCAGAAATTGTAAGGGTCGTATTATCTTTGCAACTTTTGCTTCTAATATTTATCGTGTTCAACAAGCCGTTGAAGCAGCAATTAAATATAATCGTAAAATCGTTACATTTGGACGTTCAATGGAAAACAATATCAAAATTGGTATGGAACTAGGATATATCAAAGCGCCACCAGAAACGTTTATAGAGCCTAATAAAATAAATAGTGTACCTAAACACGAGTTACTCATTCTTTGTACTGGTTCTCAAGGTGAACCTATGGCTGCATTATCAAGAATTGCAAATGGTACACATAAGCAAATAAAAATTATACCGGAAGACACTGTAGTATTTAGTTCTTCACCTATTCCAGGTAACACTAAGAGTATTAATCGTACAATTAATGCGTTGTACAAAGCTGGTGCAGATGTGATTCATAGTAAAATATCAAACATTCACACTTCTGGACACGGTTCTCAAGGTGATCAACAATTAATGTTACGTCTGATTCAACCTAAATACTTCCTGCCAATTCACGGTGAATATCGTATGCTTAAAGCTCATGGCGAGACTGGTGTTCAATGCGGTGTTGATGAAGATAATGTATTTATTTTCGATATCGGTGATGTACTTGCCTTAACTCATAATTCTGCACGAAAAGCAGGAAGAATTCCTTCCGGCAATGTACTCGTTGATGGCAGTGGTATAGGTGATATTGGCAATGTTGTCATCAGAGATCGTAAATTACTTTCAGAAGAAGGGTTAGTTATTGTTGTTGTGAGCATTGACTTTAATACTAACAAATTACTATCTGGCCCTGATATTATTTCACGTGGTTTTGTTTATATGCGTGAATCTGGTCAATTAATTTATGATGCTCAACGTAAAATTAAAGGCGATGTCATTTCTAAACTTAACAGCAATAAAGATATTCAATGGCATCAAATTAAATCTTCAATTATCGAAACATTACATCCTTATCTTTATGAAAAAACAGCTCGAAAACCTATGATTTTACCTGTGATAATGAAAGTAAATGAAGATAAATAAACACTTAAATATATTTAGTCAAGTTACAATGAATTTATACTACTTTAAATGTTTCCATCACTCTAATAATATTAGATATTTTTAGTAGTAATTAATTATTTTGAGTTATTCATTTAATACGATTTGAGATTATATCTTCTATCTTTGAATTTCTTATAAAAAAAGAAGTATAGAACTTAAAGTTCTTAAACTAGTAAAAAGAGACAATTGCTATATTATTTCATATAGCAATTGTCTCTTTTATAATTTTCAAACTATAATAAGCTTGTTGAGATACTATCTTACTTATATAAGTTCCTTTAATACAAATCCTATTCCTTCTTTGACTAGCTAATTGTTTTATGGTTTAGGTTCAGAAAATTTCTTAAAGTAATGTCTCTATATTCCAATCAGAAAATACTGATTATGTATAGAACATATAAAACTACTTTTAACAACATTTTACGATGATATAATGGATTGTATCACAATGGTGTTCAATTTCATTTAACTCGGGATCTATAATTGTTTCAATAATATCATTCACATGCTAAACATATCATTTATGGAGATGAGTACTGAAGTTTCTATTAGTATGGTAAATTGAGTCATGTTATAACCTTTATTCACAAAGTATGTCATACAATACTTAGTATTGTATAAATAGAGAAAAGCAGTAAGGTAATTTTCAATCAGAAAATATCTTACTGCTTTTTTGGGATTAATGTCCCAGTTTACTTTTTATAATTTTGAAATATTTATTTACAGGAATAACATTTAATAGAAGTACAAATAATTAAGTGTACTTTATTATGTTTAAGCCTAAAATAATACAATTTTATTAATCTATTTAAATACTTAAAAAGATTCAACATTATAAACTAGATTTTCATTTACGATATTCTAAAAACAAAAAGAAACAAATTTCACTTTTCAACAATTCACTTATGCTGTACAGATACATCAATTTAAAATTGGATTATGCAAACATTTACTTACTTATATTTTTTTCAAAGCGACCTAAGTCATTATCATGACCAATCATAATTAAAATGTCCCCTATTTCAATATTGATGTTAGGATCCGGAGAAACTATAAATTCTTTAGCTCTTTTAATTGCTATAATGTTAATACCATATTGCGCTCGAATATCTAATTCAATAATTGTTTGACCTGCCATTTTTTCTGTAGATTTTAATTCAACGATTGAATGCTCATCAGCAAGTTCTAAGTAATCAAGTACACTAGCACTAGCAACGTTATGAGCAATACGTCTTCCCATATCTCTTTCAGGGTGCACAACAGTGTCAGCACCTATTTTATTTAAAATCTTAGCATGATAATCATTTTGAGCTTTAGCAGTAACCTTTTTGACACCTAATTCTTTAAGAATTAACGTCGTTAGTGTACTAGATTGTATATTCTCACCAATAGCGACAATAACATGATCGAAATTACGTATTCCTAAACTCTTCATTACTGCCTCATCAGTTGTATCAGCAACAACAGCATGTGTTGCTATATCGCTATATTCGTTAACACGATTTTCGTCTCTATCAATAGCCATAACATCCATGTCTAATGCGTTAAGTTCTCTAACAATACTACCGCCAAAACGCCCTAGTCCAATTACGACATACTCTTTATCCATATTCGTCCTCCACTATATAAAAGAGGAATGATTACTAACATTCCTCAGAGTCTTATTATTTCTTTCCTTCCACATATGCTTTGTCGAAAACAAATAATCTTAATAATAATATTAACGATGGAATTAATAAAAGTAAACCTAAAACAAAAACAATAACTAATGATAATCCCATTTCCGGATTGACATGAGAGTCTGTAATTTTAATAAACGGATAAAGTAAATATGGAAGTTTACTCATTCCGTAGCCAAAGAATGCAAATAACATTTGCAATATAACCATGATAAAAGCTAGACCGTGTTTCTTTTTAAATATAGTCAGTAATCCAGCTATTATAAAAAATATAAAGCTGATTGCAAACATCCACCAATAATTAAAAATAGCAGTTCTAAAGTGATCAGAATTTTGAATTCTAAGAGATAAGAAAACAAATAATGAAATCACAATCATAGGTGGCCCCCAAAAAATATGCCATTGTCGTGTCATATCATAAGCTGGTTGATCATTTGCTTTATGAGCATAATATGTTAAAAAACCTGATGAAATATAGAGAACTGAAATTATGGCTAAGAATACTACAGACCATGCAAATGGACTTAATAATAATTGTATCCAGTCTAAATCAATATGTGTGCCATGCTCATAGATATAACCACCTTCTGAAATTGTTAGAGCAGTTGCTAGAGAGGCTGGAATTAATAGACCTGTTAAACCATATAATACAATCCAGGGCAGTTTAGTATCTTGACCATAATTTTCAAAAGCATAAAAACTACTTCGTATAGAAATAAGAATTAAAGCTATTGATCCAGGAACTAATAAAACTGTTCCTAAGTATTTAGCAGAATCAGGAAAAAAACCAATAAATCCTACAAAAAAGAAAACGAAAAAGACATTTGTAACTTCCCAAACTGGATTGAGGTATCTATGGATTAAATGATTAACCTTTTTCTCATTACCTGTCATTTTAGAATGCAATGCGAAAAATCCTGCACCAAAATCAATGGAGGCGATGATAATATAACAAAATAAAAATACCCATAATACTGTTATACCGATATAAGCGTAAATCATTTTGTTTCACCTCTCTCTTCAATCACTTTTTCTACATCTTTATAAGCAGGTTGATTTTTAAACATTCTAATTAGTACATAAGCCGAAGTAACTAGTAATAAAAGATATAGTAAACCGAATAACGTCGTTACTAATGTGATTCCCCCCGCCTGGGTAGCCGCCTCTGATACGCGCATATATCCTCGTATAATCCACGGTTGACGACCCATTTCAGTTAAGAACCAACCAAATTCTATCGCTAACATTGATGCGGGACCAGTTAACAAGATAGCGTATAACATCACACTACTAGTTACATATTTACGTAACTTTTTAACAATTAAAAATAACATATAGAGTCCTGAAATGATAAAACAGAATATTCCCATTGATACCATCAAATCGAAAAAGTAATGAACTATCATAGGAGGTAATTCATTTTTAGGAAATTCATTTAAACCTTTAACTTTTGTATTAAAACTATTATCTGCTAAAAAACTAAGTAATCCAGGAATCTCTAGTGCTCCTGAAACTTCATGTGTTTTTTCATTTAATACACCGAAAAGAACTAAATTCGCATGTGATTGCGTATCATAATGCCACTCATATGCTGCAAGCTTATCTGGTTGAACTTTGTGTAAAAATTTAGCAGATAAATCTCCTGCAATCATCGAAAGAACGGTATTGATGAATCCAACAATCATGCTTAAATTAAGAGCTTTTGTATGGTATATTCTATCTTCTTTATGATTATGACGTAATAATTTAAACGCTGCGATGGCAGCTAATATAAACGCCATCGTCATACCTGCAGTTGCAACTACATGTAAAGCACGAACCATAAACGATGAATTAAACATTGCTTCTAATGGTTGAACATTTACCATTCGACCATTTTTAATTTCAAAACCCGCTGGGGTATTCATAAATGAATTGACTGATGTAATAAAGAATGCAGAGAATGAACCTCCTATAATGACGGGTATAGATATGAAAAAATGTGTCCATTTATTTTTAAATCTTTCCCAAGTATATAAATAAATACTTAAAAAGATTGCTTCAAAAAAGAATGCAAAAGTTTCCATGAATAGTGGTAAAGCAATAACATGACCGCCCATTTTCATAAACGTTGGCCAGACAAGTGAAAGTTGTAAACCAATAATGGTACCTGTAACGACGCCAACAGCAACGGTTATTGTGTAGCCTTTCGACCATCTTTTAGCCAATGTAATATAATTCGCATCATTTTTCTTTATGCCAATAAACTCTGCTATTGCAAACATAAGTGGCATACCAACACCAATTGTTGCAAATATGATATGCACTGCAAGTGTCATACCCGTCAACAATCGAGCTATTTCAACTGAATCCATCTATAAATCACCCTTCATTTTTATTTTTTAGTTATTGGAGTGACAAGTGATTAAAATTATAAGTCCTTAGTACTATTGAACTAAATTAAATTGCTTTAAATCATTGTGACGATTTTATGTCTTTTCACACAACGTTCACAAAGTTGAAATGACGTCTCTTTTTTTATATAGTGTTGTAAGATAAATCATGAGAGGATGTAATGTATGACTGATACAGTGATTATTTATACACAAGATGACTGTCCACCTTGTGCTTTTATTAAAAATTATTTAGTAAATAAAAATATCAAATTTACAGAAAAAAATATCAAAAATCAAAAATATAAAAATGAAATGATGAATTACGATGCATTTGCAACACCTTTTATTTTGCTTAAAGGGATACCTATGTATCAAGTAGATATGGAAAAATTGAATTATGAATTGAATATTACACCTTAATTTCTATTTTTAATTTTCGCGTGTTTAATTTCAAATTTTCAAACTAGCTAAACAAATATTGTCATCTTCAAGTAATTTATTAAATCAATATAATATATTAAAAAAATATTCTAGGACATATTTTGCAGAAAAATAGAATTTAACAAACTAATATGATTTAAACCATTATAAAAAGACAATTTCTATATTATTTTAATAGAAATTGTCTTTTTCTAGTCTAAGAACTTTATGTCTTATACTCTTAAAATATTCTTTTTAAAGTCAATTATTTAGCCAATTGGTTAACTAATTCAACGACTTCCTCTTGCGTTGAGCATTCAACAGCTCTATTAGCAAGTTCAGCCATTTCATTTTTACTTAAACCATTGATTTGTCTTCTAGCTTTTAGGATAGAAGTCGCACTCATTGAGAACTCATCTAAACCTAAACCTAATAATAAAGGCACAGCTGTTTGATCTCCAGCCATTTCACCACACATACCAGTCCATTTACCTTCTTTATGAGAAGCTTCAATAACTTGTTTAACTAATCGTAAAATTGAAGGATTATATGGTTGATATAAGTATGAAACTCGTTCAGACATACGGTCAGCAGCTAATGTGTATTGAATTAAGTCATTCGTTCCTATACTAAAGAAATCTACCTCTTTAGCAAATACATCAGCAAGTGCCGCGGTAGCTGGAATTTCAACCATAATACCTAATTCAATATCATCTGAAACTTCGTAACCTTCGCGAAGAAGATTTTCTTTCTCTTCAAGAAGTATTGATTTAGCGTCACGGAATTCTTTAATTGTTGCTACCATAGGGAACATAATATTCAATTTCCCATAAACTGAAGCACGTAGTAATGCACGTAATTGTGGTCTAAAGATTTCCGGCTGTGCTAAACATAAACGTATCGCACGATAACCTAAGAATGGATTCATTTCTTTAGGTAAATCTAAGTATGGAAGCTCCTTATCTCCGCCGATATCTAAAGTACGTACAACTACACGTTTACCGTCCATAGTTTCAAGTACCTTTTTATAAGCCTCGAATTGTTCTTCCTCAGTAGGCATTTGGTCTCTACCCATGTACAAGAATTCTGTACGGTATAAACCAATCCCTTGTGCACCGTTATCAATAACTCCTGATAAGTCATCTGGAGTACCAATATTAGCAGCTAGTTCAGCATGGACACCGTCAACTGTTACTGTATCAGCATCACGCAATTTTTGAAGTTCTTTCTTATCTTCAAAGAAACGCTCACGTTTGTTTTGATAAGCAATTAACTCATCTTCTGTAGGATCAATGATAACATCTCCGGACATACCATCTACAATAATCATATCACCTTGTTTAACTTCTTCAGTGATAGATTTAGTACCGACAACAGCTGCAATCTCTAAAGAACGACTCATAATTGCAGAGTGGCTGGTTCTACCACCAATATTAGTTACAAAACCTTGAACAAATTCTTTATTCAACTGTGCTGTATCTGAAGGTGTGAGGTCATTACCTACAATGACAGCACTTTCATTGATTAAACTAGGATTAGGTAAATCTACACCTAGAATATGAGCCAATACACGTTTAGAAACATCTCTGATATCAGCTGCACGTTCTTTCATGTATTCATTATCCATTGACTCAAAAATAGAAATAAATTGTGTCGTTACTTCATCCAAACCAGTTGCAGCATTGACTTTGTCATTTCTAATTTTGTCTTGAATGGGTTGTATTAATTCTGGATCATCTAAAACAAGTAAATGTGCATCAAAAATCGCTGCTTTATCAGCACCTAATTGAGCTTCGGCATTATTTCTTATTTTAGTTAATTCAATTTTTGAAGCTTCGATAGCGTCATTAAACTTATCAACTTCACTTTCTGTGTCAGTAACTTTTTCGTTACTGTCATAAGATAAGTCTGGCTCTACAATTAAGTAAGCTTTTGCGATTGCAACACCATCTGATGCAGCAATCCCTTTAATTAATTTAGACATAATTATTCAGCTAAACCTTCTTTTGATAAGACATCAGTGATAGATTGAATTGCGTCAGTTTCATCGCTACCGTCAGCATAAATAGTTATTTCAGCATCTTTACCTACACCTAAGCTCATTACACCCATGATTGATTTTAAATTAACTTTCTTCCCGTTATATTCTAATTGAATATCTGAATCAAATTTTGATGCAGTTTGTACTAGCATTGTAGCAGGGCGAGCATGAATCCCTGTTTCGTCTGTGATTACATATGATTTTTGTTCCATATTAAACTCTCCTTTGTACAGTTAGAATCTTCAATATTATTACAATCTAACAAAATATTTACAACTTAACTTTACCAAAACCTATAGCTAAATTCAATTCGTTTAAAATCGTTTTCAGCATATAAATTTTGCACCTCGAGACGATTATAACACTTCTATAAGTTATTGATAACTTTTTCACATTTATTGATATGATCTTTACCCAATTTGCTCATAAAATAATAGCTAATGGATGCAGATACAGCTTGCCCAACAAACGGGAACCATTTTGTTTGTTTGGCAGCTGCTCGTTTAGCTACATCTTTAATCACAACTTTAAGCAACGCCTCTGATACCTTACGTCCAATAAATTGACTTCCTTGAATTGCTGCTGCAGACATAATTCTTTCTTTCACTTGATCACTTAGTGAATTAACTTGATCGTGATCTAAACCATAAATTTTATTTACATCCTCTATAATATCTCTCATTAGTTTAAGATCTACTCCAAAATCAAGTCCTGGAATAGGAACTATACTAGCACCGGAGGAAAGTAGCGATTTCTTTTTAACTAAAGTTTCAGCTCTCTCTCTACGTTGTCTAAGTTCTTCCTGTGTAGTTGGCAAATCACCTTTCTCTTTAATTTCCTCTATGTTCAATAATGAGTTCCCTACTTTATTTGTAATATTATTAGTTAGTTTACTTCTAATTCCCATTTAATGACATCCTTTCAAATAATACTTTAACAGTGATTTATACCCATATTTATAGAAAATTAATTTTTTATTGTTACAAATACTGCTTTTAAATATTTTGAAGGTTTGTAGTGAGGATGAGTTTTAAAATCTTTAGGTAACCCCATTACTTCATTTATTTCATATTCAATATTATTTTGGGCTAGTGTTTTCTTTATTACATTTTTAAATGCCTTAAGAGAAAATGCACTTGAATTGGTACATAATAGTAAAGTACCTCCAGGCGATAAAATGTTAAGGGCTCCTTCAATTAATAAATTATAATCTTTTTGAACTGAAAAAGTTTTTTTCTTATTTCTCGCAAAGCTAGGTGGATCAATAACAATTGTATCGTATTGATGCCCATGTCGTCCTGCATAATTATAAAAATCAAACGTATCCATAACATAAATATATTGAGATTTAGGGTTGATACCATTTAAACCAAAATTTTCTTCAGTTAGCCCTCTAGAGCGATTTGCTAAGTCTACACTTGTTGTTGAGTTTGCATTTTCAGCTGCTATTACTGAAAACGCTCCAGTGTAACTGAATAAGTTAAGTACATGTCTTCTTTCTGAAAACTGATCTCTTAATTTTTTTCTAACTTCTTTTTGATCTAAAAATATACCAGTCATAAGACCATCATTTAGGTCTACGTTATAAAAAGTAAAATTTTCTTCTATAACGATAGGAAATTCAGGAGCATTACCTTCTACAAAGCCACCAGTGTAGGAAGAACCTTTAAAACGCATTTTCTCAAAAATTGAAGTGTATTCATATACTTCTTTGATTGCTTCTAAGATAGGAAATCTAAATTTATATATGCCTTTCGAATACCATTGAATTAAAAGATGTCCATTATAATTATCAATTGTCAGACCACCTACACCGTCACCTTCAGCATTAAATAATCTAAATGCGTTTGTACCTTCTATATTGAAATAGTATTGTCGCTCTTTTAATGCAGCTTCAAATAAACGTCTAAAAAACAAAGTGTTAATCTCTTCATTTTGATTATAACTCAATACCCACCCTAATCCTTTATGTTGTCTTCCAATATATCCAGTAGCTATATATTGTTGTTGCTCTGTCACCAGCGTTATCAAATCACCTTCTTTAAGATGATCATGTTCAAATAAATCTTCTTCATCTATTAATGGATAGTGGTTTAAATACTTTATTTCTTTGCCTTTATTTAGCGTAGCAAGTTTCATAAATGAATACCTCTCTTAATTTTTATCACTGTTAGTTATGATAATTTTGTTTCGTAAATCCAGTTAACACCATATAATTTCATCATCATTTTAACAAATAACTTTAGGGAATCACACAAAAAAAGAGTGGGACGAAATTCATTCTGAATTCACTATCCCACCCATGAAATGTATTGCTCACATAGAAATTTTTCTGTGAATATTTCTTACTGTTCATTGAATATAAAGCTAGATAAATACAATCATTGATTTGAAAAGTTAAGTATTTTTACCAATGATTAATGTTTATAAATCAAATTTAACCCATTTATTTTTCTCTCAACTGTAAAGAATAAGCAACAATCATTGCAATAAGCATTAATAACAAGATTGGCGTAATGAAAATTGATAATAATAATCCATGTACCATAATATTGATAAATTCTGTAAGAAATTTAAAGAATAAAATACTGCCCATAAAGAGTTGTAAATAATAATATTTATCCCTTAAATAATAAGTTAATGTAGTTGCAATATAAATAATAATAATGAAAAGTAGCAACAATAACGTTACCCACTCAACTACATATTGCGTTTGTGATAACTCCCATTCACCAGTTAAGAATAATGCATTTCTATTATTAAATTCTAGAAAAGCAAAAAACAGAATAATTACACCACAAAACAATTGAACATACATAGGTTTAACCCATTTAGGTTTTTTCATCCAATTTGGAATATCGTCCTCTTGTATATCTACTATGCTGTTAATTTTTTGCTTAAACTTGTCCCTTTTGGCTCTAATTTTATCTAAATCAACACTTCTTTTGGTCTTACGTGCATACTCGGTTGTCTTATCTTGTAGTTGTTTTAAGTGAACTTTAGTTTGATTAGATACATTGCCTTTATTAGTTCTTGAAAGTTCAGGTTCCTCTTCGCCTAACTCTTCTTTAGTAAGTGGTAATGAACGTCTTAAGAATAAGAAATTCCATATAGCCATTTGACCTAATAACCACATAATAATGAAGAATGTATTCACACTTAAAATATCAATTGATTCAATTTCATTTGCGTCAATACGTCCATATAGCGAAATTTGTGTAATAAGATAACTCATTCCATAAGTTACAATAATCCACATATAATGGTTCTTACGATTGTCTTGGTTCAACTCATCTTTATAAACTATGTAACCAATATGAACTGTAAAAGGAATAATAAAGACGATTGCAAAAAAGCCATACACTTGTGTCATTAGCAATAATGTAATGATAAAGTACATAATGCCAATAACTAAAAAGAAAATTGAAATGTCATAATCGTATTTAATAGTTCTAAATAAAGTGTGACCTAACAACATCACTAAAATACCAAATACGATGATTACTATGGCACTTGTAATTGGAAAGCCACCAATAAATTTGCTCATCACTTTTATAATCTCGGCAAAAAAGGCATTTAGGAATTCCCATACGTTATGCACATGCGTATCAACCTTTTTGTCACCTTTAAATTGTTTGATTAAAGGTAAGTTAATAAAAATAATGAGACCTGTAAAAAGTGAAACGATACCGATAATATAACTAAATATAATTTCGGTGTGTTTCCTAAGAAAAGACATACTGTTCACCTCAAAATTATTATATATGAAGATTGTTTAATTGTCTTTAAAATATCATGAAATACATCTATAGACCTACAAACGTTTATTAATAGAATAACGGGGTAAACCATTTGTGTAAACAGAAATCCTATTAAAGAGGTGAATTTTTATGACAAATAAAGAATTTGAAAAAAAATCAGCAGAAAAAGCCAAAGAAGTAGAAGAAAAGCTTAAAGAACAAAACGAAGAAAAAACAGATGATATCGAACAAACTAAGAAAGATATTCAAGATACACTAGATTAATTTTACTAATGATATAAGTGGTTATGCTAGATAATAAAAAGATTTGTTAGCATTTAAATCGTTGAATCATTGAGTTCATAAGTAATATAAAAAGACAATTTCTATTAAAATTTTTGATAGAAATTGTCTTTTTTTCGTAATAATACATAAGGCGTTCATCTATGATTATCATTATAATATTATCTTTTAATACAAATCTACGTTATTATTTAACCTTTTTTATTTCATAGTTAACATTTATGTAAATTTCTTTAGAACACTTATTTATTCTAAAGAAATAACATAACCATTTTACGACTACTTTTTCGAAAGATTTGCATCATAGTTCTTAAATCATGACTAATATCATTTATAAATAAAAACTGTCGCCAAAATCCTATATCTTGTAGGACAGTTATATTTATCACTTAATTGCACTATAGTAATTTATGTTTACGTAACAATTCTTCAATAAAAGTACCACGTATTTTCTTCAACACTGTATTTAATACTGATCGTTTGATAAAGTTTTTATTGACAAGTTCATGTAAAGATCTACGATCATTTAATTCATAAAATGCATCCATCAGTACGCGTGCATCAAATTCAGAAGCATAAACTTCAGGTACACCTCTATCAACATCCAATAATTGATAAACAGCTTCCATAGCTGTTCTAACTGAATATTCTGTAGTGAATACCGTATCTCGTTCTGTTTCTGCAAAGTTTCCAATAAATGCTAAGTTTTTAGAGCCATTCGGTACTACTAACGGTCGATCTTTGTATGCTCTAGGCATGAAATATGCAGTTATATACGGCATATAAACAGGAATCGTGTTACATTCCGATTGAGCTAATTCAACAATTTCCTCTTGTGGAACACCCATATGATATAACCATTCTTGACAGATTTCACTACCAGTACTTTCCGTGATTGGCTTTTTAATGAAGTCTCCTTTTTCGTCAGAGTATAATGCGTAAATCCATACACTAACTTGATTTTTAGGTTGTTTCTTAAATTGTTGCTGACGGTTTACTGTAAAACTAAGTTGCCAACTCGAATTAGCTACAGAAATGATACCACCTGTGACTGTCCGACCAGATAAAACATCTCTTTTACACAATTGTTCGATATATGAGATTATCTTTTTATTATCTGTTGTTGCCGTTGCTGATACAAACCAACTTTTAGCTGGAATGTGATCACAAAATTTCTCAGGTCTACCAAATTCTGGACTTTGATTAGCTAAGTTTTTCCATAATGTCCAACTACCACCTAAAGAATGTGTTATAGGAGCAGGGTGGTCGTTATCACCATAGGTTGAACTTTCAGTAATACTTCCGTTAGTAACAAATACCAAGTCATTAACTGTTAACGGGATAGATTCTTCTTTATCATCTCTAGTTAAAATGATTTCTCTAGCAATTTTAGTAGCTGATGTTGCATCAACTAAAATATTATTCACTTGTACTCCAAATTCAAAGTTCACGTTATGTGATTTTAGATATTCTACCATTGGTAATACTAAAGATTCATATTGGTTATATTTAGTGAATTTTAAAGCACTAAAATCTGCCAAACCACCAATATGGTGAACAAAACGCATAAGATATCGACGCATTTCCATTGCTGAATGCCAGGGTTCGAAAGCAAACATTGTTTTCCAATATAACCAAAAATTAGAATTTAAAAAATCTTCAGTGAAAACTTCGGAAATTTTAACATCTTCTAAATCTTCTTCTTTTTTCATACATAAACTTAAAATTTCTTTAATAGCTTTTTTAGACAATGTAAAATCGCCATCAGTATCAATGCGTTTACCACCACTATTAATGGCTCTGCATTTAGAATAGTTAGGATCTTCCTTATTCAACCAATAAAATTCGTCTAACACGGATGCATCAGGTTGTTCTAATGATGGAATACTTCTAAATAAATCCCATAAACATTCAAAATGATTTTCCATTTCTCTACCACCACGTACGACAAAGCCATGATGCTCCATATTAATACCGTCCAAACTTCCACCTGAGATATCTAACTCTTCCAAAATATGGATATTTTCGCCTTTCATTTGTCCATCTCTAATTAAAAAACATGCTGCAGCTAAAGAAGCTAATCCAGACCCTATTAAATAGGCTGATTTACTATCAACATTTTCAGGTTTTTTAGGTCGAGCAAACGCTTCGTAATTACTATTTGTATAATACATAGAAACATCACTCCAATTAAATAAAAGTTTGAAAATCTGTATGATATCGCTTTCAAGTATATTTTACCCCTCTTTGTGTAATAACACAAACAATTGGTTATTTTTTAATTTAATTCACTTAAAACTATACTAATCTTTTTTATTTAGCTATTTTTAACATCAAATTAAAGATTTGTTAGAAAAATTTAAATCGTTAATTCTATAAACTTCATCATGATACACATTTATTGCAATTCATCTCTAAAATAGTAAATATATTTCTTGTTTAAATAACAATACTTGAAATAACCTTGACAATATATAATAAAAATCATACATTTAAGTTAATTAAATAATTGAACGCACTAGGGGTGTATTCTTTACTGAGATGAGGCCAACCTCAAACCCTTCGAACCTGATCTAGCTAGTTACTAGCGTAGGAAAGTGTTGTTATACATCTAATGAATTATGATTAGATGTTGCTTCTGACGCACAACTTTCCTAGAGATGGTTGTGCGTTTTTTAGGAGGATGTTTTTATGTCAAAAGGTTTAAAACTATCTGAAATTCTTGTGACAGTTTTAATTTCAGTAGTATTTGCCATCATTTATAACTTATGGTGGTTTGTTTACAATATTGTACAAGTTGCGGGTATTCACTTAGAACAACTTACATATGGTGTATGGTTTATGGCAGCAGTCGTTTGTTACTTAATCATTCCTAAGCCAGGTATAGCATTATTAGCAGAAATCGCAGCTGGAGCTGGTGAAACGATTGTCATGGGAAAATTTGATATCCCTACTATCATATATGCGATATTACAGGGACTGGCTTGTGAAATTATATTTGCTATTTTTAAATATAAATCACGTTCTGCTGCTGTAGCAATGCTTGCTGGATTAGCAACTGCTTTAATCTCTTTCCCAGTGGATTACTTCTATGGTTACCTAAACGAAGTTGCTGGATGGAACTTACTACTATTTATCATTTTCCGTTCAATTAGCGGAATTGTATTAGCTGGTTTAGTTTCATACTGGATTGTCAAAGCATTAGATAAAACTGGTGTAACTAAATTCTTCAGACCAGCATCACAACAAGATTACGATAACCTATAAGGGGATTTTTTAATTGTTACGTGTTAAAAATTTACGTTTAAAGTATCCGAATGGAGATAGGAAAATATTCAACAACTTAAATCTTGAGATTAAAAATAAAGAAAAAGTGCTTTTACTCGGTCCTTCCGGATCAGGTAAAAGCACATTACTTAATGTATTAAGTGGAATAGTACCTAATTTAATTGAACTTCCGATGAAATATGATGAATTGAATATTGATCATGATAGTGGCGTTATATTTCAAGATCCAGATAATCAATTTTGTATGCCAAAAGTATATGAGGAACTTGCATTTGTTTTAGAAAATAGAAATATTCCTAGAAGTGAGATGGATCAAGAAATCGAAGACGCGTTAAAGTCTGTAGACCTCAATGTTACTCATAAAACATATGTCAACAATCTAAGTGGTGGTATGAAACAGAAGTTAGCTATTGTTGAAACAATACTACAAAAATCAAAGACACTTTTTTTAGATGAGCCTACTGCAATGCTCGACGTAAAAGCAACTGAAGATTTATGGAAGAAATTAATCAATCTTTGGGAAGATCAAACAGTTTTAATTGTTGAGCATAAGGTTGAACATATTTGGCAACATGTTGACCGCGTATTGTTATTAAATTATGATGGTCAAATTGTTGCTGACGACACCCCTGAACAAATCTTAAATCATTATGAAGGGCTATTAACTGAATACGGAGTTTGGCACCCTAGAGCATGGCAGAGTGCACCACGCCCCATCCCATTACCTAATCAAACAAAGAATCTCTTATTTCATTTTGACGACGGGCAAATTATTAGAGGTAAAAAGACACTTTTTTCATCCAAGGAGCTTAAACTGTATTCAGGTGAATGGTTAACAATCACTGGTAAAAATGGCGCTGGTAAAACCTCTTTACTAGAAGCTATGTTACAACTAATTAAATATGAAGGTAACATGTTTTATCGCGACCAATTATTATCTAAAATTAAACAAGCGGCAAAGCATATGTATTTGGTATATCAGAATCCTGAATTACAATTTATTACGAATTCTGTTTATGATGAAGTGTATATTCATTATAATCACTTAGATCCTAAGCATGCGAATGATGAAACTATGGATTTATTAAAATTATTACATTTAGATCAAGTTAAGGATCATCATCCTTTTGAAATATCAACAGGTCAAAAGCGTCGTTTAAGTGTTGCAACAGCATTAAGTTCAAAGGCAGAGATTATTTTATTAGATGAGCCAACATTCGGCCTAGATAGTCATAATACATTTCAACTTATCAAGTTATTTCAAGAACGCGTTAATCAAGGTCAAACAATTATCATGGTGACACATGATCCAGAAATTATTAAACGATATCCAACAAGACGATTACGCGTGGAAGATGGGTGTCTTAAAGAAATGGAAGGTGAACACATTGTTTGAAAGATGGAAAAAACGCCACACCTTCGTTGATGATGTAAATATCATTACTAAGTTACTTTTAGGTATCGCATTATTCTTTTTCATTATATTTATCCATAACTTTGACTTTATGATTTATATCGTTATATTAATGTTTATGTTCTTACTTTTATTTAACGGTACAGAATTTAAAATAACTGCCATTTTTATATTAGTCACAACACTCTTTGCCTTGATGTCGTCATTATTTATGATTTTATATGGTGATGGAGAACATATGCTTGTAAAATTTGGTATTTTGCAAATAAGTACAGAAAGTATTGTACGAGGTCTTCATCTATCTATGAGAACAATTACCGTTTCAATGTTTGGTATACTAATCGCACTGACTTCACAAATTGTAATGATTTTTTATAGTTTAATGCAACATTTAAAGGTGAAGCCTAAATTTGCTTATGCTTTTATGGCAGCGATTAGAATGGTTCCACTTATAATAAGTTCTCTTATTCAATTAAGACGGTCCCTAAAAATGCGTTATCAAATGATAGATGCATCTAACTATAAAGGAATCAAGCGTCTTAACCACTTGGTCATACCTTTATTAAGTCAAAATATTCGACGTGCACATCAACTTTCTGTTGCAATGGAGTCTAAAGGCTTTAAAGATGGTCCAAGAACATACTACTATCGGGTTCCATTTTCATATAAAGATATCATCTTTGTTGCTTGTATATTAATTATCATTACTTTGTCATTTGTCTTATCATCATACCTTCCAATTACCGGTATTCATGATGTCCGTTTTGGACAATTAGACTAATAATTACACACCCAATATTTAATTAAAAGTAAATATTCATTTTATTCCAATGTAAATAGAAATCATAAAAAAATGTCCTTCGTTGATCATATCCAATCAACGAAGGACTTTATTTCGAATTGAACAACCAATTTTACTTAGTAATGGCTTTATTGCCAATATCATTACGATAAAAAAGATTGTCACTTTTTATTTGTCGTGCATGTTCATATGCGTTTGCTTGTGCTTTTTCAACTGTTGGACCTTCCCCTATAGCTAGGATAACTCGTCCGCCAGAATTCACAAAACATTGACCTTCTTTCTTTAATCCACTCACATAATAATGAGAATCTAGATTAAAACCACTTATTTCATGCCCTTTTTCATATGTACCAGGGTATCCTTTAGATGCTAGCATTACTCCTACAACAGCTTCATCTTTCCAGTTAAAATGAATAGGTTTACAATTTTCCAAATCGATAATGAGTTGCATTAAGTCACTTTCTAAACGTGTTAATAATACTTGTGCTTCAGGATCACCAAAACGTGCATTAAACTCGATAACTTTAGGTCCATCTTTTGTTAAAATTGCACCAATGTATAGTAATCCAAAGAAGTCATGACCTTCTTGTGCCATAGCTTTAGCAATAGGTTGAGCAATCTCCTTATTAGTTTGCTCAAGAACAGATGCATCAATGTGTGGTACTGGGCAATATGCGCCCATTCCACCAGTATTTGGTCCTTGATCATTATCAAATGCTCGCTTATGATCTTGAGCAATACAGTCGAAAGGAACCGCATAATCTCCATTTACAAAAGTCATTAAAGAAAACTCTTCTCCTTCTAAATAACTTTCGAAAACGACTTTCCCTTTTTCTTCTTGATAAATTGTTTTGACCCCTTCTAATGCGTCTTCTCTTGTAAAAGCAATAATAACCCCTTTACCTGCTGCTAAACCGTCTTTCTTTATTACGATTGGTAAATCACAAGTTTCAACATATTGCAACGCCTCGTTACGTGAACTTACTTCTTTATATTCTGCTGTAGGAATATGATATTTGTCCATTAATTGCTTGGCAAATAATTTTGAACCTTCAATTTGAGCCGCATCTTGTCCTGGACCAAACACTTTAATATTTGCATTTCTTAATAAATCAGCTAACCCATCTATTAAAGGTTGTTCAGGGCCAATGATTACCCAATCAATTGCGTTATGGTGAGCAAAATGTAAAATAGCTTGATGATCTGATTCAGCAATTTCACCGTGCACTTCAGCAATATTGACCATTGCATCATTTCCTGGAATCGCGTAAACCTTATCTACAATTGGAGATTGATTGATTTTAGAAGCTAATGCATGTTCACGTCCACCAGCTCCAACTATTAAAACTTTCAATAGATTACCCCTTTCTTTTCAAAAATTAATGTTTAAAATGACGCATACCTGTCATAACCATTGTAATGCCATATTTATTAGCCATATCAATAGAATCTTGATCTTTAATTGAACCACCTGGTTGAATAATTGCCTTAATACCATGTTCGGCCGCATATTCAACTGTATCTCCCATTGGGAAGAAACCATCTGAAACAAGCGCAACATTATCGTTAATTTCTATTGCTCTTTCGATTGCAATTTTAGCGGAACCTACACGATTCATTTGTCCTGCACCTATACCAACTGTTTGTTTGTTGTTACTCAATATCACTGCATTACTCTTAACGGCACTTACAACTTTCCAACCTAGCAGCATAGCTTCCCACTGTGCTTCTGTAGGTTGAGTGTCGGTAGCAACAGTCATGTCGTTTCGAGTCACATCTTTATTATCTTTATCTTGTACTAAGTAACCACCTGAAACGGAAACAAATTCTTGTTCAGCATTATCAATTGTCATATCTATTTGTAATAAACGAATATTTTTCTTTTGTGTCAATATTTTTAAAGCTTCCTCAGTAAATTGAGGTGCAATAATTACTTCTAAAAAGATAGAATGTAATGCTTCAGCTAATTTAACATCTACTGTTCTATTCAATGCTATAATACCACCAAATATTGATTGATTATCCGCTTCATAAGCATGTTGAAATGCTTCATCAATCGACTGTCCAATTCCTACTCCACACGGGTTCATATGTTTTACTGCTACAGCAGTTGGCTCGTTGAATTTTTTTACTAAACTGAGCGCTGCATCTGCGTCTTTAATATTATTAAAACTCAATTGTTTACCATGTAATTGTTTTGCACCAGCAATCGTATGTTTGCTATCAGATGTTCTAACAAAATATGCAGATTGCTGAGGGTTTTCACCATATCTTAGTGTTTCCTTATTATCTTTGAAATAGTTAACAATAGCATGATCATATTCATTTGTATGTTGGAAAACTTTAACCATTAGCGATTTTCTATATGCTTCGTCCAATTGTTGATTTTTAATTCTCTCAATAACCTCGTTGTAATCGGAAGGATGTACGATAGTTGTAACATGTTTAAAGTTTTTAGCAGCTGCTCTTAACATTGTAGGTCCACCGATATCAATATTTTCTATTGCATCAGTTTCTGTTACCTCAGGTTGAGCAACAGTCTGTTGGAAAGGATATAGGTTGACCACTACCATATCAATTAAATCAATATGTTGTTCTCGTAATTGCTCTAAATGACGTTCCTTATCTCGATCAGCTAAAATACCACCATGGACAGCTGGATGTAGTGTTTTAACACGACCATCCATAATTTCTGGAAATTGTGTTAACTCTGACACGGACTTAATATTGATATTCGCATCTTCCAATACACGTTTTGTACCACCCGTAGAATACAGTTCATAGTCTAAGTTAGTTAATGCTTTTGCAAACTCGACAATTCCACTTTTATTAGAAACGCTTAATATTGCTTTTTTCATTCTATAAGATACTCCTCTATTTAATGATTTTAGCTATAACTCTTGGATAAAGTTCATATTCTAAATGTTTTACTCTATCTTCTAATTGTTCTTTAGTATCGTCCGGTTTTATATCACATTGCTGTTGTTCAATAATTTCTCCCGTATCCATCCCACTATCTACATAATGGACAGTTGATCCAGTGACAGTATCTCCACTCTCTAACGCTTGTCCTATGGCATCTAAACCTTTGAATTTAGGTAATAATGAGGGATGTATATTTAATATCCGTCCTTCATAAGCTTGTAATAAGTCTTGTCCAATTAATCTCATATAACCAGCTAATACAATCCACTGAACTTCCTCACTGGATAATAATTTAAGTAGATGCTGTTCATATAAAGATTTGGATGAAAAGTCTTTTGGCTTGTTAATATGAATTGGAATATTTAAATTTTTAGCTCTATCAATACAGGGTACCCCTTCATTATCTGTATACAATGCCGTTACATTGATACCAGACAATTGCCCTGATTGAATATGTTTTACGATATTTTCAAAGTTACTACCTGATCCTGAGGCAAAAATCGCGATATTGGTCACTATTCTACCTCCAATAAATGAATAGGTGTATCATCATCTTTTATAATTTCACCAATTTCATATGCAGTTGTATCCATTGCACGTAACGTTGTTAATGTTGTTTGAACATCTTTTTTGTCAACAATAACTATATATCCAATGCCCATATTAAATATGTTATACATTTCATTCGTTGAAATGTTGCCCTGTTTTTGAAGCCAATCGAAGACTTCTAACGTTGGGAATGATTGTGTATCTATTTTTGCTGATAAACCTTTAGGAAGGGCACGCGGAATATTTTCATAAAAACCTCCACCGGTAATATGGCTCATCGCTTTGATATCAACATGTTTCTTTAATTCAAGAATAGGCTTTACATACAATTTTGTTGGTGCAAGGAAGGTTTCTAAAAAGGTTTGACCATTAAATTGATCATGTAATTGAACTCCTGACTCTTTTATCATTTTTCTGACTAGACTATAACCATTGGAATGAATACCATTTGAAGCTAAACCAATAATTGCTTGTCCTTCTTCAACATTCGAACCATCAATATAGTCCTCTTTCTCTACAGCGCCTACTGCAAAACCAGCAATATCATATTCACCTTCATGATACATTTCTCCCATTTCAGCAGTTTCACCGCCTATAAGTGCCGTATTGGTTTGTTCACAACCGTCACTTATACCTTTAACGATTTGCTCTATGGTACTTGGCACTACTTTATTCGTGGCAATATAGTCTAAAAAGTATAAAGGCTCAGCACCTGTTGTTAAAATATCATTTACACACATTGCGACAGCATCAATACCAATTGTGTCATGCTTTCCATAGTCAATTGCTAATTTTAACTTTGTACCCACACCGTCAGTACCTGATACCAGAACTGGCGCTTTCATATTTAATTGGGACAAATCAAATGTTGCACCAAATCCACCTAAACCACCTAATACTTCTTTACGCAATGTACGTTCAACATGACTTGTTATTCTCTCAACTGCTTCATATCCTGCTTGAATATTTACACCAGATTCCTCATATGCTTTAGACATGCAAATTTCCCTCACTATCAAAATAATGTTTATTATTAGCTATATATGATTTTTGACGTTCACTTAAATGCTTTTTATAATTTTTTTCATAATCGTAAAGTCCTGCTGGATAATCACCTGTAAAACTTTCTACACACAAGCCATGATATGGCGCATCATAATCAAGTCCTATAGACTCGATTAAGCCATCAACACTTAAATAAGCAAGAGAATCTGCACCAATATGATTTTTAATTTCCTCTGGAGACTTACTTGCTGAGATGAGTTCAGCTGTTGTAGATACGTCAATACCATAAAAACTAGGGAACATAAATTCGGGAGAAGCAATTCTTACGTGAATACGGTTAGCTCCTGAATCCTTAAGCATTTTAACTATGCGTTTAATCGTTGTACCTCGAACAATCGAATCATCTACAAGTACGATATCTTTACCATCAACAATATCCTTAACAGCCGACAGTTTTACACGTACACCTTGCTCTCTTAATTCCTGAGTGGGTTGTATAAAAGTTCGAGCAACATATTGATTTTTAACTAGTCCCATTTCATATGGCAGTCCTATTTCTTCAGCATAGCCACTTGCTGCAGATAATGATGAATTAGGTACGCCTATTACCATATCTGCTTTTGCTGGGTTTTCCTGTGCTAAACGTTTACCTGATGCTTTTCGTACTGCATGAACATTTTTTCCAGCAATCGTTGAATCAGGTCTCGCAAAATAAATATATTCCATAGCTGATATTGCAGTTGTCGTTTGTCTTGTGTATGTCTTAACTTCTATACCTTCATCCGTAATAACTACATACTCACCTGCATGGATATCTTGTACAAATTCAGCACCTAAAACATCAATCGCGCATGTTTCACTTGCTAAAATATAAGCACCGTTCTCCATTTTTCCAACTACTAATGGTCGAATAGCATTAGGATCTACTGCACCGTACAATGCATCTTTTGTTAGGATTGCAAAAGTAAATCCACCCTTAATGAGTCGCAAACTCTCTTTCAATGCTTCTTCAAATGTCGGCGCCTTACTGCGACGAATTAAGTGCATAATGACCTCAGTGTCAGAAGAAGAATGGAAAATCGCACCTTGTTCTTCTAAATTTTGACGTAGTGATTTAGCATTAATTAAATTACCGTTGTGACATATACCTACGCTCATATCATAAAAGTGATATAAAAATGGTTGGATATTTTCAATGCCTTTATTACCAGAGGTTGCGTAACGAACATGTCCTATCGCATGTGGATAACCTTTTATATTTGACATATGTTCGTCTTTAATTGCTTCAGTTAATAAGCCTAATCCTCGTTCACCTTTTAGCGTTTCGTGATTTGAAACTACAATACCTGCACCCTCTTGACCTCTGTGTTGCAAACTATGTAGACCCATATATGTTAACTGTGCTGCTTCAGGATGATTCCAAATACCGAAAACGCCACATTCTTCATTTAATCCTGAGTAGTTAGACATTGAACTATAGCCCCTTCCCATTTTTGTTTGATATCTGAAACGTTTTCTTTTATTTTTACGTCTGAGTTTGATATATCAAATGACTGCTGATGAGTTAATTGCCCAATTTCTTGAGCTTGATCTATATCCAACGTTTGCCCTTCTTTAACAATCACAATATATCGTCCTTGAGTTTCACTAAATAATTGTGCATTGGTCACATCTAATTGAGCTTGCATACCTAAATGATAATGGGCACTAATTTTAGCTAAAGTAACTAATAAGCCTCCCTTACCAACCGTTTGTACATGAGATGCAATGCCATTACGAATAGCCTGTTTGATTGATTTTCCTTTTGAAACTTCATCACTTAAATCAATAGATTCGAACTCATGATTAACTGATCCATACAACAATTTTTCCAATTGACTACCACCAAAGTCATCACGTGTTTCACCAACTAAATAAATTTTATCTCCTGCTTTAGGTTTAAACTCTTTTAGATAGCTCACGTCTTCAATAAGACCAACCATTCCTACGACAGGTGTAGGGAAGATAGAGGTTCCACGTGTCTCGTTATATAATGAAACATTTCCTGAAACTACAGGAGTTTGAAGCACTTTACAAGCTTCTGACATCCCTTTAGTGGAATCTATTAATTGTTGATAGATTTCTTTCTTCTCTGGAGAACCATAGTTTAGACAATCAGTCATAGCTAATGGTGTCGCCCCGACTGCAATTAAATTTCGATAGGCTTCAGCAACAACCATTTTTCCACCTTCATAAGGTTGGTTGAAAACATAACGTGCTTCACCATCTATAGTTGAAGCAATAGCTTTTTGTGTTCCTTCTACGCGCACAACTGAAGCTTGTAAACCTGGCTTAATAATTGTATTTGCCCCTACTTGTTGATCATATTGTTCATATAAGTGATGTTTAGATGCTATTGTTGGGTGTTGTAATAACTTGATAAATGTATCATGTACATCTATATCGCTGTAATCGTTTTTAGATGTATTGTATTCCTTTTCTTCCCCTTCTAAAATATACACTGGTGCTTCATCAGCAAGAGGTTGCACAGGAATGTCTGCATACACTTCATCATCGTATGTAAGCACGAATCTGTCAGTGTCTGTTACTTCGCCTATTACTGCACTATCTAGTTCGTGTTTATTGAATAAATCTAAAAACTTTTGTTCTGTACCTTTTTCTACAACTAACAGCATTCTTTCTTGTGTTTCAGAAAGCATCATTTCATATGGGGAAATTCCTGGTTCTCTTGTTGGAACTTGATCAAGTCTTAAATGTAAACCACTACCACCTTTAGCTGCCATTTCAGATGAAGATGAAGTTAAACCAGCTGCTCCCATATCTTGTATACCTACTAGTTCATCAAAGGTAATTGCTTCTAATGTTGCTTCCATTAGCTTTTTGCCTACAAATGGATCACCAATTTGTACTGAAGGTCTTTTACTTTCACTTTCCTCAGTAAGTTCTTCAGATGCAAATGTTGCGCCATGAATACCGTCACGCCCAGTTTTTAAACCTACATATATAACGGAATTACCAACACCCTTAGCTGTTCCTTTTTGGACCATATCATGATCAATAATTCCTACACACATAGCATTGACTAATGGATTACCATCATAGCGTTCATCAAATTCAATCTCTCCAGCCGTAGTAGGAATGCCAATACAGTTTCCATATCCCCCAATACCACTTACAACACCTTTAAGTAATCGTTGATTTTGTTTTACAGTTAACTCACCAAAACGAAGACTATTTAGTAAATTAATTGGACGAGCACCAATTGAAACAATATCTCTAATAATACCTCCAACTCCAGTTGCCGCACCCTGATAAGGTTCAATTGCAGATGGATGATTGTGAGACTCGACTTTAAATACTACGGCTTGATTATCGCCTATATCTACAACACCTGCACCTTCTCCTGGTCCCATTAATACGTGCTCTCCTGTCGTAGGAAATTGTTTTAAAAATGGTTTAGAATGTTTATATGAGCAATGTTCGCTCCACATCACTGAGAAAATTCCTACTTCTGTGAAGTTGGGTTCTCTACCAAGAATTTCAACCACTTTGTCATATTCTTTATCACTTAATCCCATATCTTGATAAAGTTTTTCAAGTTTAATCTCTTCATTACTTGGTTCAATAAATTTAGACATTTTGTTCCCTCCAACTTTTCACCATTGATTCAAACAATTTCACACCGCTATTTGTTCCTAACAATGTTTCAAGTGCGCGTTCAGGGTGTGGCATCATCCCACAAACGTTACCCTCTTTATTAACTATTCCTGCAATATCTTCATAAGATCCATTAGGGTTATTCGTATATTTAAGGATAATTTGATTGTTGTCGTTGAGTTCACGATATATTTCATCAGTACAATAATAATGACCTTCACCATGTGCTACAGGATAAACAACATTCTCATTTTTCATATATAAATGCGTAAAAGGTGTTTGATTATTAGTAATTTTTAAATTTTCGTTTCTACTAATAAATAAATGTGAGTCATTATGAAGTAATGCGCCTGGTAACAATCCAATCTCAGTTAAAATTTGAAACCCATTACATACTCCTAAAACAGGCTTACCTTCTTTCGCAAATCGCTTAACTTCTTTAATAATCGGAGCAACACTTGCCATAGCTCCTGATCTCAAATAATCACCAAATGAAAAACCACCAGGTATTAAAACACCATCAAAACCATCTAAAGTCTTTTCACGATAATCGACATATGCTGCATCAACACCTGATTTAATAGCTGCATTATACATGTCTCTATCGCAGTTTGAACCAGGGAACACAAGAACTGCAAATTTCATATTATGCTTGCTCCTTTTCATCAATAACTTTATAGCTATATTCTTCAATGACTGTATTGGCAAATAACTTTTCACTTAGTGTCGTAATAATATTATCAACAGCTTCGTCAGTTGGTTCATTAACTGTCATATACAAAACTTTACCTACTCGAATGTCATTCACTTGTTCATAACCAAGATCGTGAACTGCTCGGTTTAAAGCTTGTCCTTGTGTATCTAAAACCTGTGGTTGTAAAGTGATATGTAGTTCAATCGTTTTCATTATTTAAGATCCTCCAATTTATTTAAAAATGTTTGATAAGTTTCAATAAGCGAGCCAGTGTTGTTTCTATATACATCTTTATCAAAGTTAGTATCCGTATTTTTATCCCATATTCTGCAAGTGTCGGGAGAGATTTCATCTGCAAGTAAAATTTTTCCACTATTGGTTTTACCAAATTCAACCTTAAAATCTACAAGTCTCAAACTCATTTCATTCATCAATTGAATCAGTACTTGGTTAATGTCTTTAGCCATTTGTTTAAGTTGTGTTATTTCTTCATCGTTCGCTATGCCGAGTAATTTTACATGGTCATCAGTAATAAGCGGATCATTAAGTTCATCTTTTTTGTAGAAGAATTCTACTAAAGGTTCTTCAAATTTATGCCCTTTTTTAAAACCAAGACGCTTTGTTATCGAACCAGTGGCAATGTTTCTAACAACTACTTCTAAAGGTATAATATCAACTTGTTGGACGAGTTGTTCTGTTTGTGATAGTTGTTTAATAAAGTGATTGTCAATATGATTATGAGTTAAATAATCAAATATAATAGAAGTAATTTGATTATTTAACTTACCCTTGCCAATCATAGTATCTTTTTTTGCACCGTTTCCTGCTGTTACTTCATCTTTATATTCAACTCGTAATTGACCATCAATATTTGTCGTGAATACTCTTTTAGCTTTACCTTCATATAACAATGACACTTACTTGTCTCTCCCTTCAAATTTCATTAACATATATTGTTCTGTTTGATTGACATCATCCGTCAGTATAGTCATATGTCCCATTTTTCTATCAGGTTTTCTTTCTTTCTTACCGTAAATGTGAATATGCCAATCTGGGTGTCTGCTAAATTCATTTTCAAGCAAATCCAAATCCCGACCTAATAAATTCATCATTACTGTTGGCTTTAATAATTCAATAGCTTGCGGAAGTTTTTGACCAGTTATGGCTAGAATATGTGTATCAAACTGTGAGTAATCACAAGCTTCTATAGAATAGTGTCCAGAATTATGTGGTCTAGGTGCAATTTCATTTACATATAAGTTATCTTCTTTATCAATAAAGAATTCTACTGTAAAGGTTCCAACAAAATGTATTGCGCGAGTGATTTTCTCAACTTCCTTACGTGCTTCATATTCTTTATCAGTTCTTGCCGGAACGACTGTTTTAAATAATATTTGATTTTGATGCTCATTTTCTTGAAGAGGAAAGTATGTTGTTTGTTGTTCATTTCCAATTGTTACTGTAAGAGATACTTCCTTTTTAATATCGAGATATTGTTCAGCAACACATTCTTGCTTCTCAACTAACTGGTATGCTTCGTCTAATTCCGAATCATCTCTTACCAAAATTTGTCCTTTACCATCATATCCACCAAAACGTGTTTTCACTATGAACGGAAAGCCTAATTTGTCTATGGCTTTTAATAAGTCTTGATTTGTTTGAATTTGTATAAAGGGAACAATTTGAGTATTTGCTTCTAGTAATGTTTGCTTCTCGGTTAGCCTATCTTGTAATAGTTCAATAGCTTGGTAACCTTGAGGAATATGATATAACTGAGTGAGTTTTTTTAATTGTTCAGACGAAATATTTTCAAACTCGTAAGTAACAACATCAGAATTTTCACCTAACTGATTTAAGGCTTGCTCATCATCATAATTTGCATGAATAAACTGATGTGCGACATAGCGACATGGGCAACTTTCATTAGGATCTAAGACAATCACCTTATAACCCATTTTTTGAGCCGACTGAGCCATCATTTTTCCTAACTGCCCTCCGCCAATGATTCCTATTGTCGCGCCAAATTTAAGTTTACTGAAGTTCATTTTGCATTTCCTCCACTTTTGCGACTAAAGATTTTTCATAATTTTCCAAATTATTTTGAACTGATTCATTTGTTATTCCTAACATTCTTGCCGCTAATATCCCAGCATTTTTAGCACCTGATTTTCCAATTGCTGTGGTTGCAACTGGTATACCACCAGGCATTTGGACGATAGATAGTAATGAATCTAAACCTTTTAGACTTTTAGATTCGATTGGTACACCAATCACAGGCAATGTTGTCATGGAAGCTACCATTCCAGGTAAGTGTGCTGCTCCCCCTGCACCGGCAATGATGATATCAAAACCATTTTGACGTGCTTGACGAGCGAAATTGAACATCATTTGAGGCGTACGATGAGCTGAAACGACTTTCTTTTCGTACGGTATTTCAAATTCTTCAAGCATCGAACAACTTTCTTTCATAATTTTCCAATCTGAGGAACTGCCCATAATGACTGCTACTTTCACTTTGTACACCCTTTCGAAACTTTTGGATTGTTATTAGGAATAGTTGTATATTACACATATAGCATAACAATCCATTCGGTATTTTTCAATCAAAAATCGAACTTTAACACTTATTTAAATATCAATTTACGTATTTTGACTATCATTTTCTTTTTGATTAATGTTAAAGTTAAGATATTAATTAACAATTAGGAGGAATTTAAGGTGGTTGCTAAAATTTTAGATGGTAAGCAAATAGCAAAAGAATATAGACAGAGACTTAAAAATCAAGTCAATGAATTAAAAGAACATGGTTTTACTCCAAAATTATCAGTCATATTAGTTGGTAATGATGGTGCAAGCCAAAGTTATGTAAAATCAAAGAAAAAAGCAGCAGAAAAAATTGGAATGATATCTGAAATTGTTCACTTAGACGAATCCACGTCAGAAGAAGAAGTTTTAAGCGAACTTAATCGATTAAACAATGACGATACTGTTAGTGGTATTTTAGTTCAAGTGCCATTACCTAAACAGGTAAGCGAACAAAAAGTACTTGAAACTATCAATCCGAACAAAGATGTAGATGGTTTCCATCCAATAAATATTGGAAAATTGTATATTGATGAGCAAACCTTTGTACCATGTACACCCCTAGGTATTATGGAAATTTTAAAACACGCAGATATTAATTTAGAAGGGAAAAATGCAGTTGTTATTGGTCGTAGTCATATTGTTGGCCAACCTGTTTCAAAGTTATTGTTGCAAGCTAACGCAACTGTTACGATTTTACATTCACGTACAAAAAATATGAATGCACACTTAAAACAAGCAGATGTGATTGTTAGCGCAGTAGGACAACCTGGTTTAGTTACTAAAGAAAATGTTAAAGAAGGCGCAGTAATTATAGATGTTGGTAATACACCTGATGAAAATGGTAAATTAAAAGGAGATGTAGCATATGATGAAGTAAAAGAAATAGCTAGTGCAATTACTCCGGTACCAGGTGGTGTTGGTCCTTTAACTATTACAATGGTACTTAATAACACCCTTCTTGCAGAGAAATTAAGACGTGGCTTAACAAAATAATATCAGTGAAAAAGCCCGTGACATGAATACGTAGTCATGGACTTTTTCTGTATTACTTCCAAACCATAAATGAGTTGAACATAAGTTTATGAGTTGATTTTATGCTATTTTTTCTTTATCAATCATTTAAATATAACAACGAATTTTCGTCTAATTCACAATACTTATTAATTGAGCACTAAACTTCGAATTCAATTTCAGTAAATGTTTTCAAACAATTCACAATTTACATAATCTTTATCAAATTTTCATAAAAAAGGATTTAATTTTTATGTTGATTAAGTTATATTAAGACCATAGTATGATGTCGGCAAAATAAAAATAGGGTATATTAAACTTAAATTATAGATGATTCAATAGACGGAGGTTAAGTTATGAACAAATTACTACAGTCATTATCAGCACTTGGAGTTTCAGCTACATTAGTGACACCCAATTTAAATGCAGAAGCCACTACTAATACTGAACCTCAATTAAAAGGTGTTAACGATATCGTTATTGAAAAAGGACAAGAATATAATTTGCTTAAAGGCATAAGTGCTTACGATAAAGAAGACGGCGATCTTACTCATAAAATCAAAATTGATGGTCAAGTTGATACATCCAAAGCAGGTAAGTATAAAGTGAAATACCAAGTTACCGATTCTGATGGTGCTGAAAAAACTTCTATAAGAAATATTGAAGTAAAATGAACCTCTCCTCTTAATCACACATAATCTTTGTTTAATTTCTACCTATTATACATTTTAATGAAATATAAATTACGAGAACGTTTATACAAAAATGAATTGTATAAGCGTTTATTTTTGTAATTAGAAATTATTTCATATGACTATGCATCACTTAAGAGAACATTCAATCAATAAACTAAAACGATATATCCAAATATTAGCCCACCTAAAATCAGACACATCTTATAGACATATTCTTCTACTTAATTCTTTCTATATAAGATTATATTTTTCTATAAGTAATATTCCTTTTTTGTATCTAATTGATAAGATTTATCAATAATGTGTTGTATTACATGTAATTTTGCTAAATTTGTCTATTTTCACAAAATGTACACATAATTTTAACAAATCTTACAAACCCCGTCATATCTAGGACTAACAGACCTCAATTATATTAATAAGTAATTTTTTTTGAACATACTCTTGTAAATATTGTGTAATAAACTAAAATTATTGGTAAGCCCTACATTTGTAGTATTAGGAGGTCAAAAAAAGTGTCAAAATTTAAGTCTTTGCTTCTATTATTTGGCACACTAATTTTACTTAGTGGTTGTTCAAATATAGAAGTTTTTAATGCAAAAGGGCCAGTAGCAAGCAGTCAGAAATTCTTGATTATCTATTCAATAATCTTCATGCTTGTTATTGTTGCTGTAGTGCTTTCCATGTTCGCTATTTTTATTTTTAAATATAGCTACAAAAAGAATAGCGAATCTGGTAAGATGCACCACAATTCTTTAATTGAAACAATTTGGTTTGTGGTACCTATTTTAATCGTAATTGCTTTAGCTATTCCTACAGTTAAAACTTTATACGATTATGAAAAACCACCAGAAAAAGACAAAGATCCACTTGTCGTTTATGCAGTAAGTGCTGGCTATAAATGGTTCTTTGCCTACCCTGATCAACATATTGAAACTGTTAACACATTAACAATTCCTAAAGATCGACCAGTTGTATTCAAGCTTCAATCTATGGATACAATGACAAGTTTCTGGATTCCACAATTAGGTGGTCAGAAATATGCCATGACTGGTATGACTATGAATTGGACTTTAACAGCTGATCAATTAGGTACTTTCAGAGGTCGTAACTCAAACTTCAATGGTGAGGGATTCTCTCGTCAAACATTTAAAGTTCACTCTGTAAGTCAAAATGATTTTGATAAGTGGGTAAAAGAAGCTAAAGGTAAGAAAACTTTAAGTCAAGATACTTTTGATAAGCAACTCTTACCAAGCACTTCTAACAAAGAATTAACATTCAGTGGTACACATATGGCGTTTGTTGACCCTGCGGCTGATCCAGAGTATATCTTCTACGCTTACAAACGTTACAACTTTGAACAAAAAGATCCTAACTTCACAGCTGAAGAGGATTTATACAAAGATGTAAAAGATAAACCAATCAAACCTGCTCGTAAGGTTCATATAACAAACCCTAACTATGAACGTCATGGTATGAAACCTATGATTCTCGGCAACAATGAAAAATACGATAATGAGTTCAAAAAAGAAGAGGATCATAACTCTAAAGAAATGGAAAAAATTTCTAAGGGAGCAAAAGACGAAAATGCGTCTAAACTTCACAAAAAAGAACACGATGATCATGGAGGTGGACATTAATGAATTTTCCATGGGATCAACTACTAGTTAAAGGAAATTGGATGATTATCTCAGCACAAATTGCTGCGCCATTCTTAGTCATCGGCCTTATAGCAGTTATATCTTATTTCAAATTATGGAAATATCTATATAAAGAATGGTTCACATCCGTAGACCATAAAAAAATCGGTATCATGTATTTAATTTCTGCCGTATTAATGTTCGTTCGTGGTGGTATCGATGCGTTAATGTTACGTACTCAATTAACAATTCCAGATAATAAATTCTTGGAAGCAAACCACTATAATGAAGTATTTACTACGCACGGCGTAATTATGATTATATTTATGGCTATGCCATTTATCTTTGGTTTATGGAATGTTGTTATTCCATTACAACTTGGTGCACGCGATGTTGCCTTTCCTGTAATGAATAACGTTAGTTTCTGGCTATTCTTCGCTGGTATGATTTTATTCAACCTATCATTTATTGTAGGTGGATCACCAGCTGCTGGTTGGACTAACTACGCACCTCTTGCTGGTGAATTCAGTCCAGGTCCAGGTGTTAACTATTATTTAATTGCAATTCAAATATCTGGTATCGGATCGTTAATGACTGGTATCAACTTCTTTGTTACGATTCTAAGATGTAAAACACCAACAATGAAGTTTATGCAAATGCCAATGTTCAGTGTAACAACATTCATTACAACATTAATCGTTATATTAGCATTCCCAGTGTTCACTGTAGCACTTGCTTTAATGACTGCTGATAGAATTTTTGGAACTCAGTTCTTCACTGTAGCAAATGGCGGTATGCCAATGCTTTGGGCAAACTTCTTCTGGGTATGGGGGCACCCTGAAGTTTATATCGTTATTTTGCCAGCATTCGGTATGTACTCAGAAATCATCCCTACTTTTGCCCGTAAACGTTTATTCGGTCATCAAAGTATGATTTGGGCAACTGCAGGTATCGCATTCTTAAGTTTCTTAGTTTGGGTTCACCATTTCTTCACTATGGGTAATGGTGCGTTAATTAACTCATTCTTCTCTATCTCAACAATGTTAATCGGTGTTCCAACCGGAGTTAAACTATTTAACTGGTTGCTCACATTGTATAAAGGTAGAATTACATTTGAGTCACCAATGCTATTCTCATTAGCATTCATCCCTAACTTCTTATTAGGAGGGGTTACTGGTGTAATGCTTGCAATGGCATCAGCTGACTATCAATATCACAATACTTATTTCTTAGTAGCTCACTTCCACTATACATTGGTTACTGGTGTAGTATTTGCCTGCTTAGCTGGTTTAATCTTCTGGTATCCAAAAATGATGGGCTACAAGTTAAATGAAACATTAAACAAATGGTGCTTCTGGTTCTTCATGATCGGATTTAACGTTTGTTTCTTACCACAATTCATTCTAGGTTTAGATGGTATGCCACGTCGTCTATACACTTACATGCCTTCTGATGGTTGGTGGTTACTAAACTTCATCTCAACTATCGGTGCATTATTGATGGCAATTGGATTCTTATTCCTAGTTGCAAGTATCGTTTATAGTCATATCAAAGCTCCACGTGAAGCTACTGGAGATAACTGGGATGGACTTGGTCGTACTTTAGAGTGGTCTACAGCATCAGCTATTCCACCTAAATACAACTTTGCTATCACTCCTGATTGGAATGACTACGATACATTCGTTGATATGAAGGAACATGGTCGTCATTATTTAGACAACCATAACTACAAAGATATTCATATGCCAAACAATACTCCAGTAGGATTCTGGATGGGTATATTTATGACTATTGGTGGTTTCTTCTTAATCTTCGAATCTATTGTTCCAGCACTTATCTGTTTAGCAGGTATTTTCATTACTATGATTTGGAGAAGTTTCCAAATTGATCATGGTTACCACATCCCTGCTTCAGAAGTTGCAGAAACTGAAGCTCGTTTAAGAGAAGCTCGAATTAAAGAAAGGGAGGCTGTAAGTCATGAGTCATGATGCAAATACTATTGATTCTCGTACACACGAAGGCGAATTAAATAAACTTGGCTTTTGGATTTTCCTTACAGCTGAATTTGCGTTATTCGGTACCCTATTTGCAACGTTATTAACGTTACAACATGGTGGCGGATATGGTGGTAAATTAACTACCGATTTATTCGAATTACATTTGATTTTAATAATGACTTTTGCATTATTAATTAGTTCTTATACTTGTGGTATTGCAATTTACTACATGCGACAAGAAAAGCAAAACTTAATGATGTTTTGGATGATTATCACAGTTATCCTAGGTCTTGTATTCGTAGGTTTTGAAATTTACGAATTCGCACACTATGCTTCTGAAGGTGTTAACCCAACTATTGGCTCCTTCTGGTCTAGTTTCTTTATATTACTAGGTACGCACGGTGCACACGTATCATTAGGTATTGTTTGGGTTATTTGTTTGTTAATTCAAATCGGAACTCGTGGTTTGGATTCATACAATGCTCCTAAATTATTTATAGTAAGTTTATACTGGCACTTCCTAGATGTTGTTTGGGTCTTCATCTTTACTGCCGTATATATGATAGGGATGGTGTATAGCGGATGAATACAATCGTAAAACATACAGTAGGTTTTATTGCTTCTATCGTACTAACGCTTTTAGCAGTTTTTGTAACTCTATACACTAATATGACATTCCATGCTAAGGTAACTATCATCTTTGGTTTTGCTTTCATTCAAGCTGCCCTTCAATTATTAATGTTCATGCATTTAACTGAAGGTAAAGATGGACGTTTACAATCGTTCAAAGTTATCTTTGCAATTATCATTACTTTAGTAACTGTTATCGGAACATACTGGGTAATGCAAGGTGGACACTCTTCTCACTTATAAAGATGAGTTTTCCAAGGTTGATTTCAATAAAGAATGAATTTGAATATATTTGTTCTTTATTGATTCATTTCCACCTTATATGTAAAGAGCCTGAGACTTTTAAGTCTCAGGCTCTTTTTATATCGTAACAATCCCATACCATGTTATGCTTTAATTATTACGATATACGGAGATGATGATATGTCTATTCCCATTATAATTGATACAGATCCTGGTATAGATGATGCTACAGCAATTAGTATCGCACTGTCACACCCTCAATTTGACGTTAAAATGATATCAACTGTGAATGGTAATGTAGGTATTGAGAAAACGACAGCAAATGCACTAAAGCTTAAAAAGTTTTTTAATAGTTCTGTTCCTGTACATAGAGGCGCATCCCAACCATTGATTAATGACATTTTTGGAGCTACATCAATTCATGGTGAGTCTGGTATGGATGGTTACAATTTTCCACAAATAAATCAAGATGATTTAACATCGATTCATGCAGTTGAAGCAATGAGAAATCTATTAGTAAATACTCAAGAACCTTTAACCTTGATTGCCATAGGTCCACTTACAAATATCGCTATTCTTTTAACTAGTTATCCTGAAGTTCAACCATTTATTAAGGAAATTGTTTTAATGGGTGGTAGTACCGGTAGAGGCAATGTAACGCCTTTAGCTGAATTTAATATATATTGTGATCCAGAAGCTGCTCAAATTGTATTTAACTCTGGATTACCTTTGACTATGATTGGTCTTGATTTGGCTCGTGAAGCATTGTTTACTCACCATTTTGTAAAAGACTTCAAAGATACAAATGCAACTTCAAGCATGTTATATAATTTATTTCAGCACTATAAGAGTGAAGATTTTGATATAGGATTCAAATTATACGATGTATTCACTATATTATATTTGTTGGATCCAGAAGCCTTTAATGTCAAGGAGGCGTATACTCAAATAGAATTAAGTGGCAACTTTACAAGAGGAGCCACAGTGGTAGATTTTAATACGGAGTATCCCAATTGTACAGTTGTTTTAAGTCCTGTTGAAAGACAGTATGAGGATTTATTCTTAAACGCCCTTTCTTATTGTAAATAATTAAATTGCAATTTGAATGTTATTTTATTAATCATATAACAAATGCCCGGTTACACTTCACATTGAAGTCCCGGGCATTCGTTATATATAATTTATTGAAGACTAACCTTGTAAATAAAAAATAACGAGTCTAATCCATTATTAACAAAATTACAATTACTCAACTTTAACACCTGCTGTATTATAAGGCTTTTTCTGGTCAAGAATATTATAGAAAATATGTCTCATTTTGTTTTCATTACTTACTAATCCAGGTGTATTACTTACATTCGTCCCTAAAATGACAATATAACGATCATTAAAGTAAACAGTAAAAATTTGACCAAAGAATACCCCGTTGACTCTATTTAAATACGGAGTTATGTAAAAACCATATCTATATTCTTCTGGATATTCTTGAGTCCCAAATTCATGTAAAATAGGTCGAGTTTGACGCGCATTAAAGATTTTATTTTGTTGCAATGTATAAATTAATTTGCCCATATCATGTGGCGTCATATATAAATTACCAGCTCCATAATATTGATCTAATATATTAGGTTTAAGGAATGAAAAAGTATTATTTTTAAACTTATAACCTTTTGCCATCTCACTTTGAAGAGGTTTTTCGTCATAAAAAGCAGTATGTTTGAGATTATATTTATTACCTAATCGTTCATAATAATTTTTAACATATGGTTTTCCAGTAACATTTTCAATAACTTTAGCTAAAACTAAATAATTAGCATCATTATACTGATGCTTATGATAAACTGTATCATCAATACCTCGAGCTTGAATTGCTCTAACAGCTTGTTCTAAATTTTTGATATTAGTTGAAGCTTCATATTTATATAGTCCACTTTTATGTAACATTAAATCTTTAATTGTAATTTCTTTATTTGTTTTAAACCAAGGAATATATTTAGTGACTGAATCTTGCAAATTCACTTTATTTTCGACTTCAAGTTGCTTTAGCATTAAACCTGTTGTAAATTTTTGCGCTGATCCTATTAAATACATTGTATTTGCAGTGTTCTTTTTACCTTTCTCTATATCTTGATAACCATATCCTTTATTCATTTTCACTTTTCCATTATCAAATACAGCTACAGTTCCATTAAATTGAGTTTTTTCTAAATATTTGTTTATCGATTTAGAAATGGGATCTTTTTTGTCATATTTAGTTTTTAGTTTTTTAGGCTTCTCAGCTGTCTTATCTCTCTTTTCAATATAATTCGTATTTCCACTTTCTTGACTTAACGTTTGTTTTTTTAATTCTAGGTGTCTTGTCCATTCAACACCTAATATACCTATTGACACGACTAAAGTTAATAATACGATAATAAAAAATACGATTTTAAATTTATTTAATTTCATCTTTATTGTTTGCCTCACACTTTAATGTCTTAAAATTTTGTTGACTATTCACATCATATGTCAATATATTATATTATTCGTTATCATTTTTAAGGTTAAACCCCAAAACACTTGAATAAATAATTACCTGATGAGATATCTAAAATAAATGCTTATATATTTTGCTAGCTAAAATGGTAATGACTTTTTTATTTAATCACACGACTACACTTAACCGATTAGAAAGTTTTAAATATTTTAACTGTAAATTCATAATTCTCTGGTTATCTTTGACATATCCAGTTACTTTTAATAATTACAATGCAACTAATATTATGATATTCATAACGTCAATGAATACACATACTTGTTCAAGAACGTTATAATATATCTAACTACTATATTAATTAATAAATACTTTTTTGATTATCAGATTTAAGATTCGTAATTAAAGTATATTACTTACATATATATTTTATGAACAACTAATCCGTCTGCGCTTTGTTATAACAATGTTTATAGCTATTAAGCTAAAGTTTATTATAACTTAAAGCCATAAACAAATCACTTTAATTAGATAATACACTTATTTAAAAATAAATCTATAGTACTTTGGTACTATATGAAAATTAAGTTAAGCAATAAGTTGTTTAACTCAATGTTATAATCATTCATCAATAATATTTTGTAATAATAAAATGTTGATGAGAGTTGTAATTTGATTAATAAAGTAATACAATTTAAGGCTATAGTGTACTTAATAAATCATAACTTTTTATGTATCAATCATTTGTGAAATATTTAAAATTTAACTAGGAGTACTAACAATGAACAAATTTTTAAAATATTTTTTAATATTATTATCTTTTGGTCTCCTCGTTGTTCCAATTATTTTTGCTACTCAATTATATCAAAGTTCAGAATCTGCATTTGAGTCATCTCAAAACACTAAAGATTCTCAACGAAAGTCTACTTTAAGAGATACAAAAGTTGATCCTGAAAAACAACCTATATCAATTTTATTCTTAGGTATAGACGATAATGAAGGTAGAGAAAAAAACGGGCAAAGTGTAGAACATTCTAGGTCAGATGCTATGATATTATCTACTTTTAATCAGAAAAAGCATCAAATAAGAATGCTAAGCATACCTAGAGATACAATCAGTTATATACCTAAAGTTGGCTATTACGATAAAATAACACATGCGCATGCATATGGTGGACCTCTTGCTGCTATGGATTCAGTTGAAGCAACAATGAATGTACCGGTAGATTATTATGTGCGTATTAATATGAAAGCCTTTGTTGAAGCAGTTGATGAATTAGGTGGTATATATTATGACGTACCGTATAATCTAAATGAACCTAACAGTGATGATACTGGTAGAATTAAAATCAAAAAAGGATACCAAAAGCTAAACGGCGACCAAGCATTAGCTGTAGCTCGAACTCGACATCATGATTCAGACCTTAAACGTGGTCAAAGACAAATGGAACTTATTAAAATATTGTTCCAAAAAGCTCAAAATTTAAATTCTATAGATAAACTTGACAATGTTATTAGTATTGTAGGGAAAAATGCTAAACATAATTTAACTCAGAAAGAAATTAAGTCTCTAGCAAAAATGTATCTTGGTGGTAACACTGAAATTAAAACATCACAACTTAAAGGTAAGGATGACTACTTAAATGATATATACTATTACCACCCAAGCGTAAAAAGTATTATGGAATATTCAAATCTTTTACGTAATGATTTAGGTTTATCTAAAATAACAAACAAAAACGATTTCTTAGATCAAAGAGTCATTAAACGATATGGTTCACTCGTACCCCTAACAGAATTAGATGAAGACTTATTACGTAAGAACCAAAAGGAATCGACTGATAGTCAGAAAGAGTCTGATTCTTCATCACAAAATAATGATGAAGAAGATCAAACTAACGAACAAACAGACCAAAATACTTTAAACGGGAACGAGCAGTATCCAAATCAACAATACAACAATCAGGACAATGGTGAAAATGGTATGATAAATAATGACAATTATCCTTACGCACAATAAAAGCTATATAAACTTATGTGGTAAATATACTTAAAAGGAGCGCAAATATGAGTCGTAAAACATATGAAAAAATTGCTAGTATAAATGGTATGTTCAACGTACTTGAACAACAAATCATTCATAGTAAAGATATGGCATTATTTAGGAATGAATTTTTCTATGTAAACCATGAACACAGAGAAAATTATGAAGCGCTTTTGATCTACTACAAGGATAGTTTAGATAATCCCGTTGTAGATGGCGCATGCTACATTCTTGCTTTACCTGAAATATTTAATAAGGTTGATGTGTTTGAGTCTGATTTACCTTTTACCTGGGTTTATGATGAAAATGGGCTCACTGATACTATGAAGAGTATCAGTGTACCCCTTCAATATCTTATTGCAGCCGCTTTGGAAGTGACTGATGTAAATATATTTAAGCCTTCAGGTTTTACTATGGGCATGAACAATTGGAATATTGCCCAATTACGTATTTTTTGGCAATACTGCGCTATCGTTAGAAAAGAGGCTTTATAATACTATCAATTAGTAATAAACGTATCGTTTTTTAATTCTTTGGTTTATAAATTATATATTTTTCTAATTATCAGAGTGAGGTTAGGACATAATTCCTAACAAAATAGCCAGTAAATGAGTTTTTTTAAATTCATTTGCTGGCTTCTTTATTTACAATGCTTCTATTGTTGGCTCGCCTTCTTAGGGGACAGCTTCAGCCTGTAGTCTTCAACTTGTCTTGTTCCCTTAAGAGTCTCGCCAAAATATTTTGCCTTTACCATGTAATTTAACATTGAAATACTTAAAAAATAAGGCCCTTTCGTATAATTTGATAAATACCACTAAACAAAATTAACGAGATACCTAATGTATAAAGACTATAATATGACTCAACTTAATTTACAAAGGAAACTTCAGTACTTATTCCCGCAAATGATATTTCACGACATGACCGGACTCATTCTTTTTTTGTGATGAACTAATTATGAATTTATAATGAACCTGCTTTATTTCATTTTCAATATGGTTAAAATAATTTTTAAAGGGAAAACCAGTGAAAATGGAGGTGATACTATGTTTCAAATAGCAAAAAACGAAAGGATGCTAGAGGATTGCTTTGAAATAAGAAAATGTGTTTTCGTCAAAGAACAAGGCGTACCACTCGAAAATGAATTTGATCAATATGAAGATTACTCATTCCATATAGTGGGATACATAAATGAAATTCCTATGGCAACTGCTAGAATTAGATCTTTGAATACTCATGTTTGCAAAATTGAACGCGTAGCAATCATCAAGTGGTATCGCGGTCTAGGGTACGGTGAAAAATTAATACATGCTATTGAAACAATTGCAAAAAAACACCAATATAATAAACTCACTATGAATGCTCAATTACAAGCTCGAGACTTTTACTTAAAACTAGGTTACTCACCTTTTGGCAAAGTATTCTTAGAAGAAAATATAAAACATATTAGTATGAATAAGTTTTTATAAATCGGTTTACATTCTATATACAAACTTAGCAATTTTTAAAATTGTAATAATCTTTATGTAACATATAGGCTTATAATAAACGTAAATAGTGATTTGACAATGTTTCCAGCATAAAAAAACAATATTTCTGTTTGAGGCACAGGTTAAAATTACATTACAAATATGTTAAAAGCCATACAGTGTTAAGACTTAAAGATTATAATTGATACAAATCATATTAATGCGAGGAGTAAGAAATAAATGGCGAAGAAATTCAATTACAAATTACCGTCTATGGTTGCTTTAACGTTATTTGGCACAGCTTTTACTGCACATCAAGCAAATGCAGCTGAACAACCACAAGATCAGTCTAATCATAAAAATGTATTAGATGATCAAACTGCCCTCAAGCAAGCAGAAAAAGCTAAAAGCGAAGTTACACAATCAACTACAAATGTATCTGGTACACAAACATATCAAGACCCTACCCAAGTTCAACCAAACCAAGATACACAAAGTACTACATATGATGCATCATTAGATGAAATGAGCACTTATAATGAAGTTTCATCAAATCAAAAGCAACAATCTTCATCAATAAATGATGAGAATCAAAATCAAACGAATTCTTCTACAAAAAATCAACAAGAAGAAACAAATCATTTGACACAAGAAGATAAAACATCCACTGATACAAATCAATTACAGGAGACACAATCTGTAGCAGATGAAAATGAGAAAGATTTAGGAGCTAACGCGGGTACTGAACAACAAGACAAGAAGATGACAGCAAGTCAACCTTCCGAAAATCAAGCAATTGAAACTCAAACTTCTTCTAATGATAATGAAAGCCAACAAAAAAGTCAGCAAGTAACTTCTGAACAAAATGAAACTGTTACACCTAAAGTATCAAATACAAACGCATCTGGTTATAATTTTGATTACGATGATGAAGACGATGATAGCTCAACAGACCATTTAGAACCTATATCATTAAACAATGTGAATGCTACATCTAAACAAACTACTTCATATAAATATAAAGAGCCAGCTCAACGTGTAACAACTAATACTGCAACAAAAGAAACGGCATCTAATCAAGCGACTGTAGATACAAAGCAATTCACCCCATTTAGTGCAACTGCTCAACCGAGAACAGTTTATTCTGTATCTAGTCAAAAAACATCATCATTACCGAAATACACACCAAAGGTTAATTCTTCAATAAATAACTATATTCGTAAAAAGAATATGAAAGCACCAAGAATTGAAGAAGATTATACGTCATATTTCCCTAAATATGGCTATAGAAACGGCGTTGGACGTCCTGAAGGTATCGTTGTTCATGATACTGCAAATGATAACTCAACAATCGATGGCGAGATTGCCTTCATGAAACGTAATTACAACAGTGCATTCGTACACGCATTTGTTGATGGCAATAGAATTATAGAAACAGCTCCGACAGACTATTTATCTTGGGGTGCAGGTCCTTACGGAAATCAACGTTTTATCAATGTTGAAATCGTCCATACACATGATTATGATTCATTTGCACGTTCAATGAACAACTACGCTGATTATGCTGCAACACAATTGCAATATTATAATTTAAAACCTGATAGCGCTGAAAACGATGGAAGAGGAACAGTTTGGACACATGCTGCTATCTCTAACTTCTTAGGAGGTACTGACCACGCTGACCCTCACCAATATTTAAGAAGCCACAATTATAGCTATGCAGAATTATATGACTTAATTTATGAAAAATATTTAATTAAAACGGGTCAAGTAGCACCTTGGGGCACAACATCTACAAAACCGTCACAACCTTCTAAACCATCAGGAGGAACTAATAATAAGTTAACTGTATCTGCTAATCGTGGTGTTGCTCAAATTAAACCAACAAATAATGGCTTATATACAACTGTTTATGACAGTAAAGGTCATAAGACTGATCAAGTACAAAAAACACTATCCGTTACTAAAACTGCAACATTAGGAAATAACAAATTCTATTTAGTTGAAGACTACAATAGCGGAAAAAAATACGGTTGGGTTAAACAAGGTGATGTTGTTTATAACACTGCTAAGGCACCAGTAAAAGTGAATCAAACATATAATGTTAAAGCAGGGTCAACACTTTACACAGTTCCTTGGGGTACACCAAAACAAGTTGCTAGCAAAGTATCTGGTACTGGAAATCAAACTTTTAAAGCAACTAAACTGCAACAAATTGATAAAGCGACGTATCTTTATGGTACAGTGAATGGTAAATCTGGTTGGATTAGTAAATACTACTTAACTTCAGCATCTAAACCTAGCAATCCAACTAAACCTTCAACAAATAACCAATTAACAGTGACTAACAATAGTGGTGTTGCTCAAATCAATGCAAAAAATAGTGGCTTATACACTACAGTTTATGACACTAAAGGAAAGACAACAGATCAAATCCAACGTACATTGTCAGTAACAAAAGCTGCCACACTTGGTGATAAAAAATTCTATCTTGTTGGTGATTATAATACTGGTACAAATTATGGTTGGGTAAAACAAGATGAGGTCATTTACAATACAGCTAAATCACCTGTGAAAATCAATCAAACATACAACGTTAAACCTGGTGTTAAATTCCACACAGTACCTTGGGGCACATATAATCAAGTGGCTGGAACAGTTTCTGGTAAAGGCGATCAAACTTTTAAAGCAACTAAACAACAACAAATTGATAAAGCAACATATCTTTATGGTACAGTGAACGGTAAATCTGGTTGGATTAGTAAATACTATTTAACTACACCATCAAAAGTTCAAACTTTGTCTACTCAATCAACACCAGCACCTAAACAAGTACAATCATCTACACAAACTGTAAATCAAATTGCTCAAGTGAAAGCTAATAATTCTGGAATAAGAGCATCCGTATATGATAAAACAGCCAAAAGTGGTACGAAATACGCAAACCGTACATTCCTTATCAATAAACAACGTACTGAAGGTAATAACACGTATGTACTACTTCAAGATGGAACAAGTAATACGCCATTAGGATGGGTAAACATTAATGATGTGACAACTCAAAATATTGGAAAACAAACTCAGTCTATAGGTAAATATTCAGTAAAACCTACAAATAATGGTCTATATTCTATTGCTTGGGGTACTAAAAACCAACAATTACTAGCACCTAATACGCTAGCCAATCAAGCATTTAATGCTTCCAAAGCTGTTTACGTTGGCAAAGATTTATATCTTTACGGAACAGTCAATAACAGAACAGGATGGATTGCTGCTAAGGATTTAATCCAAAACAGTACTGACGCTCAGGCAACACCATATAACTATACTTTTGTTATCAATAATAGTAAAAGTTATTTCTATATGGATCCAACAAAAGCAAACCGATATTCTTTAAAACCATATTATGAACAAACTTTCACAGTCATTAAGCAAAAAAATATTAATGGCGTAAAATGGTACTATGGACAACTTTTAGACGGTAAATATGTTTGGATAAAATCAACTGACTTAGTTAAAGAAAAAATTAAATATGCATATACTGGAATGACTTTAAATAACGCGATAAATATCCAATCTCGTCTTAAATATAAACCACAAGTACAAAATGAGGATTGGAAATGGTCAAATGCCAATTATAGTCAAATTAAAAATGCTATGGATACAAAGCGTTTAGCTAATGATTCATCCTTAAAATATCAATTCTTACGTTTAGATCAACCACAATACTTGTCAGCACAAGCTCTCAATAAATTATTAAAAGGCAAAGGTGTACTTGAAAACCAAGGTGCTGCATTTAGCCAAGCAGCACGTAAGTATGGTCTAAATGAAATTTATCTTATCTCACATGCTTTAGTAGAAACAGGTAATGGAACTTCACAACTTGCTAAAGGCGGAGATGTTTCAAAAGGTAAATTCACAACTAAAACAGGTCACAAATACCATAATGTCTTTGGAATTGGTGCATTCGACAATAATGCACTTGTAGATGGTATTAAATACGCTAAAAATGCTGGATGGACTTCTGTCTCTAAAGCAATCATTGGTGGCGCTAAATTCATTGGAAATTCATACGTGAAAGCAGGACAAAATACGCTATATAAAATGCGTTGGAATCCTGCAAGCCCCGGTACGCATCAATATGCAACTGATATTAATTGGGCAAATGTCAACGCACAAGTATTAAAACAATTTTATGATAAAATTGGTGAAGTCGGTAAGTACTTCGAAATTCCAACATACAAATAAATATGAAGTAAGGCAGCTCTCATAGTTAATGAAAGTAGAGTTGCCTATTTTTTTGATGATTATTTATCATGTCACTACTTCGAATATGACAGATGCTAAATATTAAACTTTTTCAAATAAAAAAAGCTAAGCACACTTATATGTAATTTAATATTACAATTCAGTTGCTTAGCTTTATATGTTTATATATAATTGAATGTATTTTACACTTAACATCATAATTAAAAACTGGTATATATCAGATGAAAATATGTCTACTATTAAGTTTGTTTAATAATTGATTTAAACTTGCAATTTCGTCTGAAGATAAACATTGACATCTCGCTTCAATTAACTCGCATCTCGCCGTGTTAATTTGCTGAATTAAAGCCCTTGCTTCTTCAGTTAATATTAGTTCTTTACATCGTAAATCTTCATGAGATTGTTGACTCATGATATAACCTTTTTGGACTAACTTTTTAATCCATCTTGATACAATTGATTGTTCCCTACTAATCTTCATAGTTAAATCGTATTGAGATAAACGATCATAATTATATAAAATACGTAGTAACTCTAATTGTTCAGAAGTAATGTCAGTTCGTTGACCAAAGCGTCTATTAACTAAATTCAAATCATTATTTGTTAGTGTGATAAGTTTTTCAAGTTGTTTATACATGTTGTTCTACTCCACTATATTAAGTTAATAATATTATATGCCTTATTTATAAATTATACAATACAAATATACACATTACACAAATTCGTTGCATCATTACCTATTTTTATACTACATTAGAGTATGTCTAAATTGTAAAAAAGGAGAGCGTTTATGACAGCCATCAAAGATAGGGATTATTTTTTCGATAATGCTCGAGCAATATTGATATTTCTAGTCGTATTAGGACATTTATTACAACCTTATACATCTGAAGATAAATTTTTACAAGCTTTATATTTATTAATATATAGCTTTCATATGCCTACCTTTCTATTTATCTCAGGCTACTTTGCTAAGAATTTAGATAAACCTAACTATTTAGAAAAAATTGCAAAAAAATTACTTCTTCCTTATGTAATATTTTTTGCGTTTTTCTCACTTTATTACTATTTCACTGGTAAAGAAGATGCAATTCAATTAGATCCATTTAATCCAGTTTTTGCATTATGGTTTTTACTCACCCTTTTTTTCTTTCACGTTGTTTTAGTTATAGTGAGAAGGTATAATCCGTATATTGTACTATTCATATCCGTACTTGTTTCTGTATTAGCTGGTTTCTCTGGCAATATCGACAGTTATATGAGTATATCAAGAACCATTGTGTTCTTCCCTATCTTCTTTATAGGACATTTGGTTACACAATCACATACCGAAAAACTTAGAAATAAAAAATGGATTCCCATTTCTATTATCATTTTGATTACCTTCTTTATAGGATACACAATCCATCCTATTAATGGAGATTGGTTATTAGGAAGTACACCTTATACTTCTTTAGAAAGTAACGGAGAGGATGTTTATAGTCCTCTTAAACGCTTATTACTCTATGTCATTATACTTTTAACTATGTGTGCATTTCTAAATCTAATGCCACAAACTAAGCGTATTTATACCTATATAGGACAGCGCACAATGTTTGTTTATTTATTACACGGTATCGTTATAGGAGTCATTCGCGGGTTTGGTCTATATCCATTTAAGGATCAGATTTCTATCTTTACCTATCTTTATTTATTTATCAGTGCGAGTGTGATTGTATTAATATTATCTTCAAAATGGGTTTGCAAATGGACGAATCTGTTCATTAATTTAAAAAGGCCTTCTCAATTTAAAAATTAAAATTTCATAAAACAATTCAGTAAATCACCAAAATGTAGAGATTAAAATATGTTATGATAGTAATAATTTGAAAGAATTATGAGACTATTTAAACAATTTAAATACTACATTTTGGTATTTTTATATAGAGAGGTTTTAGCAAATGAAATTATCATTAAATTCAAGTTCAAAATTTTTAAGAGCCCCTAGTATTCGTCAATTTTCTAATAGAATTAAAGCGATTGACGATTGTGTTAATTTAACAATTGGACAACCCGATTTTCCTATGCCAGATGTGGTCAAAAATGCTTATATCAAAGCAATCAAAAACGATAAAACAAGTTATTCTCATAACAAAGGTTTATTTGAAACACGACAAGCTATTAGCCAATATTTTAAACGAAAATACGATTTCTTTTATAGTGAGGAAGAAATCATCGTTACTAATGGTGCGAGTGAAGCATTAGATACATCGTTAAGAAGCATTATTGAGCCTGGCGATGATATCCTTATTCCAGGACCGATATACGCTGGTTATATCCCATTAGTTGAAACTCTAGGTGGAAATCCAGTATATATAGATACTACACAATCAGATTTTAAAGTAACACCTGAACTGATTGAGTCGCATCTAACGCATAAAACTAAAGCTATACTTCTCAATTACCCTACCAACCCAACAGGCGTAATACTCGAACGCTCTGAGGTCAAAAATATAGTAGACACACTTGTAAACAAACACATTTTTATTATCAGTGATGAGATTTATGCTGAAAATACGTTTAAAGGACAACATACATCTTTTGCTGAATTTCCAGAAATTCGAGATCAATTATTACTGATAGGTGGTTTGAGTAAGTCCCATTCTGCAACAGGTATTCGAATCGGCTTTTTACTTGGTCCTGAATATTTAATTGAAAAATTAACCTTTATGCACGCTTACAATTGTATTTGTGCAAATGTACCAGCTCAAATTGCTTGTACCACCGCTTTAAATGAAGGGATAAATGCCCCTTTATACATGAATCGTGATTATATTGAACGTCGTAATTACCTGAAAAAAAAATTAGAATCATTAGGCTTCGAATTAACTGCTCAACCTGAAGGTACATTTTACATCTTCCCTAGCATTAAAAAATTCACGGAAAATGATTTTGCATTTTGTGTTGATGTGTTGGAGAAAGCACACTTAGCTATGGTTCCTGGTTCCTCATTCACTGATATTGGCAAAGGGTATATTCGAATTTCATATGCTTATGATATGGAAACATTAAAAAAAGGAATGCATCGATTAGAAAATTATTTACACCAACATTATCCAGATCAAATGACCACTCAAACTATATAAATAGTCTGGAAAACATTTATTCCTGAAGTGAAATTTATGAGTGTAACAATCCCACATAACAATACAATAGGTTTAAATGTATCAAGTGTGTGCGCTAATCTGAGATTTACACTTGCAAATCGAGAGCATTCACTTTAAATAGTACATTTTAATTTTTAACATTGGTGATTACTTATATCTACCAATGTTGCTAATTGTTACTTATACTTATTAATTCCAATGAAATAATAAAATCGCCTAAGACACAATTCGTATCTTAGGCGATTTTAAATAATTGCTATTCATTAACTAGATTGGAATTGTAATTATAATATGCATTTTCAAAACCAGTCTATTATTCAACTATTGCTTATGGGAATTTAGGGAATTGGTCAAAATCAGGATTACGTTTTTCTTTAAACGCATCACGTCCTTCTTTCGCTTCATCAGTAGTATAGTAAAGTAAAGTCGCATCTCCAGCCATTTGTTGTAAACCAGCTAAACCATCAGTATCAGCATTCATTGCTGCTTTTAAGAAACGTAAAGCAGTTGGTGAGTGTTGCATGATGTCTTTACACCATTTAACTGTTTCGTCTTCAACTTGTTCTAATGGAACTACAGTATTCACTAAGCCCATATCCAAAGCTTCCTGTGCATTGTATTGACGGCATAAATACCAGATTTCTCTTGCTTTTTTATGGCCAACTATACGAGCTAGGTAGCCAGAACCGTACCCAGCATCAAATGATCCTACTTTTGGTCCAGTTTGCCCAAAAATAGCATTGTCTGCAGCGATTGTTAAATCACAAACAACATTAAGTACATTTCCTCCACCAATTGCATAGCCTCTAACCATTGCAATTACTGGTTTAGGAATCACACGAATTAAACGTTGTAAATCTAATACATTTAAACGAGGAATATCATCTTCACCTACGTAACCACCGTGTCCACGTTTTTTTTGATCTCCACCTGAACAAAATGCTTTGTCCCCTTCACCAGTTAATACAATTACTGATACATTTTGGTCATCACGCGCACGTGAAAATGCATCAATCATTTCAGCAACTGTTTTAGGAGTAAATGCATTTCTTACTTCTGGACGATTAATCGTTACTTTGGCAATCCCTTCGAAAAATTCATATTTAATTTCATCATATTCTCTAAGTGTTTCCCACTGTCTAGTCATTTTGCTCCTCCTTTAAAAAACCTAATATTATTGTATCAAATTCCGTGCTATCTTCCACATGAATTGTATGTCCGACATTAGAAATTTGAACTTTATGACTATCTTGTAAGTGATTCTCTAATTGTTGTCCTATTTGAACAAACTTTTTATCTTTTTCTCCTACTAAAATTAAAGTAGGAATGCGTATCGATGATAGATGTGGCCATAAATTAGGCATATGACCTGTACCATAATCACGAAGGGCTTTGGCCAATCTATGAGCATCTTGATTCATGCGATTATTGCGAATACTTTGGCGTATCTCAGGAGCTAGATTATACTGCGAACGAAAAAGTGGCAACTTTTCCCAATCATTCACAAAAATATCTAAACCAGCAATTTCAAGTACTTTCGCACGTGCAGCATCTACTTGGGCACGTTCCTCTTTATCCGTCTCATCTTGAATACCTGCTGAAGTACTCTCTAAGAGCAACCCTGATAGCGTTTCATTACCATGTATGGCATAATAAAGCGCTACCCGGCCACCCATAGAGTAACCTAGAAGAAACACATCATATGTTTGATATTGTATTAAAACCTCATCAAGTTGACGTGTAATAAACGGGAAATCCCACACATCATCCATACTTGAGGTATCTAAACCATGGCCAGGTAAGTCAATTGTTAACACGTTCGTATGTTCTACGAGGGGTTCTATATGTGAATGATAAGTAGTAGCATCACTTATAAAACCATGCAACATCACCAATAGTTGCTTACTTTGGTTCTTAGATTCATAAAAATTATAATGTAACATTAACAATCTCACTCAATTTCTGATATAAATATTGATGTTGATGTAAATTTTCGTCTCTATTGGTCATAACTTCATACATGTGAGAACCCATTTTGGATAATTCAGCATATTTAAAGTCAGTCAAATTATCAAAACGCTTAAATGTAAAATCATATAACAGTGCAGTATATTCAAAGTTTAAGCCTGTTGGTGTTCCAAATAATCGCTCAAAATATTTTGTAGCTGATCGTTTTTGAGGTAAATATGAAAAGATACCTCCCCCATCGTTGTTAACTAATACAATGTTAATATGAAGTTCATTTAATTTGGCCATTAATAAACCGTTCATGTCATGATAAAAAGATAAATCACCAATAAGCAACGTCACATTCTTATGTGCCGCCATACCTAGCGCAGTTGAAACTACTCCGTCAATTCCATTGGCACCCCGATTAGCGTATACAGATGCCTCACTATCAAACAGTAAATTATCGACATCTCTAATTGGCATACTATTTCCGACAAATAATGTATCTTCTTTTGTAAGTTTTTGAATTAAACTCCCCACATATGCCGCTTCATCTGTCGCATGCTTTAAGTAATCACTTATCTCAATGCGTGCTTGTTGTTCAAGTGATTGCCATTGTTGTAACCATTTTTTTCGTTCAACAAGCGGTTCTTCCATTAATGAACGGAAAAAATCATTTGCTGAAATCTCATAAGATATATGAGGAGGTGTTGGAAATACATCAATTTGATCATTATTCTGCACAATAATTTGATACGCATCGGTTTTCTTCAACCATTGATTTAATTTTTTAGAAATAACTGGCTTACCTACACGTATGACATAATCTACTTCTAAATTTAAACCAGCTCGATACAATAAATCATAAGTGGTTATAACATTAGGATGTTTCTCCTTACGAAGCTGACTAAGGGGATCTGCTAAGATTGGCAGATCATATATAGTTGAATACGTTAATATTTGATCGACGGCTTGGTGTTGCATATCTCCGACAATGATGAGACCATTTTTTTCTTGTAATATGTCTTTTATATCATCTATCGAAATCGATTTCTGATAATGAGGTAACGTTTTAGTTACAGATGTTAATAAATCGACACGATTTAAATCTGGTGTTAGTGGTTCTCTAAATGGTAAATTAAAATGAATCGGTCCTCGGTGTGGTCCATATAAATATTGACTTGCAATTTGCATTTGATAATTAATTGTATCAATTGTATGTTCACTTCCATCAGCAATCGGCAAATCAAATTGAAAGTTCACATAATTACTAAACATATTTACCTGATTAATTGCTTGAGGTGCACCCACACTGCGCAGTTCATGCGGTCTGTCGCTCGTTAAAACAACGAGTGGCAAACGACTAATTTGACTTTCAGCTATAGCGGGTGTGTAGTTCGCAGCAGCTGTTCCAGATGTACAAAGAATTGCTACAGGTTTTTCGCTACCTTTAATAAGACCTAAAGCAAAAAATGCAGCACTTCGCTCATCAGGGTGAATCCACGTTTTAATACTTGGATGTGCTTCGAAAGCAAGTGCTAATGGTGTTGAACGTGAACCTGGACTAATTACTACTTCTCTTACACCATAAGCATAAAGCTCTGAAGCAAATGAAAATACTTGTTCAGTTAAAGCTTCACTATGATTCATCATTATTATCTACTCCTAAGGCGTTCATCATTGGTGAGAATTTAACTGCAGTTTCAGCAACTTCACTATCAGGATTCGAATTTTTAACAATGCCACATCCAGCGTATAAAGTTGCTTGTTGCTCTTTAATTAGCATAGAACGTATAGCAACAATGAATTCACAATCATCATAAACATCAATATAGCCCACCGGTGCGCCATATAAACCTCGAGTACCAAACTCTTTATTCTCAATAAAATCAAGTGCTTCTTCTTTAGGATAGCCACCTAGCGCAGGTGTAGGATGTAAACGATCGATTAAACCAATGTATGATTCGTCATTTAAATTAGCTTTGATTTCCGTATATAAATGATACATATGATCATTTTTTAAAATATTAGGTGTTTCATTGTACTCTACATCCTGTACAAAAGGCTCAATATCATTTAAGATACTCTCTACAACAAAACGATGTTCTCCTAAATTTTTCTTATCTTTAAGAAATGCTTCTATATTCTTATTATCTATTTGCTCATTATGTGTACGTTTAATGGTACCTGCTACTGCTTTTGTAGATAAAACACCATCTTCAACTTTGATTAATTGCTCAGGCGTTTGAGAAAAGAATATTGACTGATTAGCTTCTAATAAAAATATATAACTATTTTTTTCATTTTCAAGAGCCCGATTTAAAACATATGGAATATTGATTTTTTTATCAAATTTAACTAAACGACGACGCGCGAGAACGATTTTTTTATTGTCGTCAATCGTATCAATCGCTTCTTTTACAAGCTCACGCCAATCATCCTTATAAATATCTTCCATACGCGTCACATCTCCAAGTGTTTCCTCTGGATTATCCATGGTTGTTTGTTCAAAATGTGCCACTAAAGTTTTAAAAGCTTGTAAATCGAAATCTTGTCGCTCTGTTGTATAAGTTAGATAAGTACGCGTACCTTCATTAGAAATTAATACTTTAGGTAAAACAAAATGGTTTAAACCATATTCTCTCCATTCATCATCTGATTTGTGACTCGAAAATTGAAAACCGCCACACAATCTAAGATGATGATATCTATTATGTGGATGAATGAGTTCAATATTATTTTTTAATTTTTCCCAGTCCTTAAAAATGGATTGCTTATTCTCAAAGTCGTTTTTAAACCTATGAATAGCATGATATCCAAAATACGAAGAATAATTATCATTTAAGCGCATGTAAAAACGGTCCCCAGCATCTTTTTCAGTTAAATGAAACAACACACTAGGTTTCATAGTTTTATTTAATTCAACTTCAACTGAAACCCAATCTTTTGTACTTTCATATAACTTATCGAGGATTGCCTGTTCGTCTATATTCACATCCATTTTTTTCACTTCTTTCTCCTCCGAATTTTACTCATTATTACATTGTATCATTTTTAATCTTTTATGTAGTTATTAATGCTTAAACAAAACATGCAATTTTTCACGTTGATTGACCTTTACTGGTGTTTCATTTAAAATGTTGATGATAAAACTATATAAATAAGAGGTTGTGCATATCATGTCAGATCAATATCAACAATATTCCACTGTTAAGAAGTACTGGCAATTGATGAGACCTCATACTTTAACAGCCGCTGTTGTCCCTGTACTCGTTGGTACTGCAGCAGCTAAAATATATTTACTCGGTAGCGAAGACCATCTAAAATTTAGTCTTTTCTTAGCTATGTTAGTTGCATGTTTGTTAATTCAAGCTGCAACAAACATGTTTAATGAATACTATGACTTTAAAAAAGGTCTTGATGATCATACCTCTGTGGGTATTGGTGGTGCTATTGTACGTAATGGTATGAGTCCAAAACAAGTAATGAATTTAGCAATTGCTTTTTACATCATTGCAGCACTTTTAGGTATCTTTTTAGCAATACAAAGCTCATTCTGGATTATTCCAGTAGGCATTGTTTGTATGGCAATTGGCTATCTATATACCGGTGGCCCTATTCCAATTTCATGGACACCTTTTGGTGAACTATTTTCAGGATTATTTATGGGTATGATTATCATACTACTTTCATTTTTCATACAAACCGGTAATGTTCAAGGATATGCCGTTTGGTTAAGTATTCCAATAGTCATCACAATTGGTTTAATCAATATGGGTAACAATATTCGTGACCGTATTAAAGACAAGGCTAGCGGTAGAAAAACTTTACCTATACTTTTAGGTAAACGTGCTTCAGTTATTTTTATGGCAATGATGTATGCCGTCGCATATATCATTGTCATCATTACAGCCTTTTTTAAACCTGCGGGATCCTTATTTTACTTGTTAGTCTTATTATCATTCCCAATGCCTATTAAAGCGGTAAGACGTTTTAATAAAAATGATACGCCTGAAACAATGATGCCTGCGATGGCTGCGACAGGTAAAACGAATACATTCTTTGGTTTATTGTATGCATTAGGAATCTATATTAGTGCACTTTTAGGTGCAATCTAAACTTTCACACGAATGAGTCTGGGACATTAATCAATGCCCCAGGCTTTTTTATTGCAAACACAGACAACAATTTAATTTAAAAACCCGCTTAATATCGAGTTATTTCAACATTTGTCTAAACCCAGAATTTCAAACAGAAATTCTACAGACAAAGCAAGTTGGGGTTCGGAGTAGGTTTAGACAACACGCTTATAACTTATAACCCACTGAAACCATTTATAAAAATTCAATCTGTAAACAAAATTAATGGGCACTCATTTATATACACCACACACCTTTCATTATGATGTGATGTTACTTATTATTCAATGTCATATGAAAATATTGATGGCCATATAAATGAATTGTCGCGTCCTCTTTAAACCCTAATTTGTGATATAGATGGCGTGCTTTATTATTATCATAATCACAATTCAATCCCCATTTTTCATGTGCATGAGTGGAAATGACATACTTTAAAAGTTGTGTTGCAATACCTTGTCCTCGATATTTTGGAGACGTTACTACTGTTTCTATATATATTTCATCATCGTATGATTCTTTTTCAGGTAATGGTGTACCTAACTGAAGAATATCTTCTTCAAGTGGTAACTTAAGCCATTGTTGTTCATAATCCATTTCCTCTTTCCCAGGATAAGCAATTACACATCCAGCAACAACCCCGTCTTTCTCATATACCCAAATATGCTCATAAAACGACCGGTATCTTACATTCACAATACTTAATTCTATCGCTTCAATAATACGATCTTTAGTTATTTCCTTGGTAATATCTAATTCCATATCTCTCCAAATAAGATAACATAACTCTGCAATCTGTCGATTATCACTCGTTTTCGCTTTTCTAATCACATTTGACTCCCCTTTTAGATATTGATAGCTAAAGTTTATACTCAATTTCTAAATAAAAATAAATACGACATGATGTTGACATCTTAAAATTAAACAATCACTATAAATTTAAACCTTCACTTTATATCATAACATCTTCTTTAATACTTTTACTTTGATAAACTAAATAATTATCTGTAAAAATAAAGATAAGACTAAAAACTAAATTAACCATACGGAGGCAGACATAATGAAAGTTAACAAAACAATTTATATTATAGTAGCATTGATTTTAGGTGGTCTGGGCGTGCATAAATTTTATGCCGACCAAGTTGGACAAGGTATTCTACATCTCGTCTTTTTCTGGACTGGCATTCCAAGTGTTGTCGCAATCATTCACGCTATCATTGTTATTTTTACTAAAAAAGCAGATGAATACGGCTACATAACTTTTGATAAAAAATAAGATCTAAAAATATTTCTTCATATTTTCCAAAAAAACAAATTTTACTTTTAGCTCCTACAAAAACTGGGTATAAGATATCAAACAAAATATAAGGGGAGTTAACATGCAGAATATTGTTAAAAGAGTGATTAGAATTTTAGTTTCCGGTTATATTGTCAAAATGATACGAAACCTTATTTCCAAAAATTCTAACGATAGAAATAAAAACAATCACAAATAGAAATATTAAAAAACGGAATTGATTAGCAATTCCGTTTTTTAATAATGTTCGTTGCCACAAACATTCTTTTTTTCTTGTGATATACATGCGAATTACTCAACTTATCGAACTACATCTTTGATACGTTTATCATATTTTCTTCATTCTTAATTTATTAAAATATTAGTTGTTGATTTATCTAATAAAACTAGGTTATGTAAATAAATTTTATTAGATAAATCTTCTAGTTCTAAAAGTATTAATTGATATATTTCTTGGATAAATCGATATTTATTTTATAAATCTTTTAACTTAAATAAGAGTTAGGATAAGGAGAAAGAGAATGAATTTTTTTATTAGGAAAGAAAAAAAGGAAGATTATAAGATTACAGAAGAAGTTGTAAAAGAAGCGTTTGCTAATGAAGAATATAGTGATCAGAGTGAACATAGATTAGTTGCGAGTTTGAGAAATTCTGATGAGTTTATTCCAGATTTATCTTTAGTAGCATTACATAGAGATAAAATTATAGGTCATATATTGTTATCTAAAATTTTTATTGTTAAAGATGAGAAATCTATAGAGTCATTAGCTTTAGCGCCTGTTTCTGTCTTACCTAATTATCAAAATAGAGGCGTAGGTCAAAGTTTGATACAAAAATCTTTAGAAGTAGCAGAAAAGCTTAATTTTGATTCGGTTATAGTGATGGGACACTCAGAGTATTATCCAAAATTTGGGTTTAAAAAAGCTTCTAACTGGGGTATTAAAGCCCCTTTTGAAGTACCAGACGAATTTTTAATGGCTATTGAATTAAAGAAAAATGCTTTGGATAAAACTTCTGGGATAATTCAATATTCAGATGCTTTTTTTGAATGAAAAATTTATTTATCTTAGTTTTTAAATCTACTGAATAGATAAAGACTAGGCATTTATGCCGAGAAAATTTATTGATGTTGAGAAGAACCCTTAACTAAACTTGAAGACGAATGTCGCATAGCGTGAGCTATTAAGCCGACCATTCGACAAGTTTTTAGTTTGTTAAGAGTTTTCGAAGGCTCAACGTCAATAAAGCAGTTATATTAACATTGCCTAAAAAAGGAGTTCTTATTTTGGATAAAAACACAGTATTAGATAAAGGTTATTTTATAGCAACTATCTTAAATTCCATTTTTTTACTTGGGTTAATTTTTGTATATCAATCTGATAATCCATATATATTAATTCCATATACTATTGTGATGGTTGTTAATGCTATTTATTTAGTTGTAAAAGTAGGAAAAATAAATAAAAGTAAGCCAAAATTTAAGAGGGTTTTGAAACGATTGAAAACGAGTTTCTTCTTGACTTGATCCTATATAGGAATAACGTTCTTTTTTAAAATAAGGATCGATACTTATATATTAGCTTGAATGATTTAAAAAATTTGAAGATATCTATATTTTACAAAAATCAAGTTTGTTATTGTTACTTTTGATGTTTATTTTTTGGTTAAGTTTAAGACAATAGAATATAAACCATAGATATGCATAGAAAGAGTCCGGAAGATAAAGTTCTAGGATAAGTAAATAAAGACAATTTCTATTGAATTAATATAGAAATTGTCTTTTTTATTATTGTATAAAGAAAAAGAACGTTGATACATCAACGTTCTAGCGTAATTTAGTTAATCAGAATTAAACTGATTTTTACTAATGAACGGAAACGGAGGGATTCGAACCCTCGCGCCGCTCTCGCGACCTACACCCTTAGCAGGGGCGCCTCTTCAGCCAACTTGAGTACGTTTCCATATGGCTCCGCAGGTAGGATTCGAACCTACGACCGATCGGTTAACAGCCGATAGCTCTACCACTGAGCTACTGCGGATAAATAATAAGTAAACTATCTCTATCAAGCACAAGTATTATTATATCAATCTTGTTGAATTTTTCAAGAGTTATATTAAAAAAATATACGGAACATTTACACTTATTTAATATTAACGTCCCGCATATTTTAAATTGAAACACTGTCATCAATTTTTTTAAATAGTTTGGGAAAAGCTAATTTTCTTCAAAAAGAGAGTAGCGTGAAAGCGCCTCGAAAATATTTAAAGAGGACTGATTATAGTCAATGGGTTGTTCAGGGTTGTTAGATTTCATTCGTGATTGCTTATCTACCATGTAATAATAGATGATTGCATTGGTGTATTGATGCCACAAACTATGAAATGATACATTGAGTGTTAAAGAATCACCATTCGCAAAAATTATTTTACTCTTACGATTTTTAAGTTCTTTAACATTTTCAATATAATGCATATTAATCCATATATTTTCTTCTTGACGGTCCGAGTGAGTTGGAAAAAAGTAAGTAGGAAAAAGAGGTGTAAGTAAAATAGGTGGTTTACTAGAAATTCCAGTAATACGATTCGTTTCTGCTTTTTTACTAATATAATTATTGCCATAAAACTTACATGATCTTTCGATAATTCTCTGTACTTTAAATGGACTTTCTTTTCGGGTTTGATCAAATCTGATAATCTCAGTACCATTTGTCTGCTGATATTCATCATATTTAGGTCGTATTACCATATCACCTTTTCGTATAACATAAATCGTTTCGGGTAAATGTGTCATTAAAAAACCTCACTTTATTCAATTACTTAGATGATTATTAAAAATAAAAAATAATAACCTAATAATATTTTATCCAAGCTCAAAATAAAATCAAGTTCTACTTTTATTTTCTTTTTACACATATTTCTTTTAAAATGTCAGAATATTCATTGATTTCAAAATTTAAAATCAGTATAATACTTATATATTAAATAATTGAAAGGTCGTGGTCTTTATGAATCACAATACTGAGGTCAAGTACACTACATTAGAAGATTTTGTAATGACAGTGAACGATTTAGGCGTTGAACTCGTCATTGAAGAAGCACTCAGAAATGCAAGAAAAGCTAAACTTAAACTCTTAATTGACGAAGCGCTCATCAATAAAAACGAGAACGATTTTATTCAATATACTAACGAATTTAAACAATTGGAGGCATTTTTAAGTGAATAAATTAGACTCGAGTCACTCATCATAAAAGGTCTATTCCCTACTTTAAAACAAGTTGAGAATAGACCTTTTTATCATACTTAGGACATCAATCTTATAATTTCATACTTATTTATATCCCCAAAGTAGTGATAGAAATCATAATTTTGAAGTGCCTCTTCTATATGTTCAAAATCATGTAAGCAACCTACTAACGCATGTTCAAGTTCAGTTACATCACCTTCGCCGAAGAAATCTCCAAATAGTTTTGCCCGTTCAATTCTTCCTTTTTTTACATCTAATTTTATTTGAATAAAACCTTTCTCAAATTTCTCTTCACGCTCAATATTATATTTTGGATTGCTGCCATAATTCCATTCCCACGTACGATACTTTTCATTACTTAATTGCTTAATATTCTTCCAATCTTCTTCTGTTAGTACATATTCTTCAACTTCATTTTCACCAAAAATAGTTTTAAGAATAATTTGTTTGAATTCTTCTATATCTATTGGCTGTTCTAGAAATTCTTCAATATTGGCAACTCTTTTTCTAACAGATTTAACGCCTTTAGATTTAATTTTAGCTGGATTCACTTTTAATGCATTTTGAACTTCATTTAAATCACAATTTAGCATTAATGTACCGTGACTAAACATTCTATTTTTTACTTTAACCATAGCATTTCCAGATATTTTAGCTTGCCCTACTTGTATATCATTCCGTCCAGTCATTTCAGCATTAACTCCCATTGATTGTAAGGCCTGTACAATGGGCATCGTAAACTTTTTAAAATTATGAAAGCTATGACCATCATCATCTGTGATAAAGCTAAAATTTAAATTTCCAGTATCATGATAGACAGCCCCACCTCCAGAAATACGTCTTACTACATCAATTTGATGTTTATCAATATACGATTGGTTAACTTCTTCAATTGTATTCTGATTCTTTCCAACAATAATTGAAGGTCTGTTAATATAAAATAAAAAATAACTTTCTTCAGAAGGTAAATTTTTAAGAACATACTCTTCCATTGCTAAATTGATGGAAGGATCATTAATATTATTGTTGCTAATAAATTTCATAACATTCTCTCCTTAAATAAGTCTCTCTATATGCCCTTACCCTAGTTATGAATGATTTATAAGAAAAATTCCACTCTTTTACTCATTTATGAATGATATTTTATAATTTTCTTTTAGTTCACTTCTTTTTCATAGAAATTAGTTTATTTGTCAAGTAAATTTTAGTACAATATAATCTAGCTATGATTTAAGGGAGGACTCGTAATGACTGTTGCAGAAGTAGGTAATATAGTAGAATTTTATGACGGTTTAAGAGGCCGTGTCGAGAAGATTAATGATAACTCTGTTATTGTAGATTTAACTATTATGGATAATTTTAATGAATTAGATTTACCGGAAAAGACAGTTATCAATCATAAGCGATACAAAATCGTTGATCAAGAAGGTTAATTAAAATGAAAAATGTTTCTAAAGCTTTGATTTGGTTTGTTATAAGCTTCATCATCTTTCACGCCATATTATTTGTGATGTGGGGAGAACATCAGGAATACTGGTATTTATATACTGGCATTATGTTAATAGCTGGAATAAGTTATGTTTTTTACCAAAGAGACATTGCATCTAAACGATTATTAACTTCCATAGGCATGGGTATAATAACGAGTGTCGCACTCATTATTATACAATTGATTTTTTCACTTATTTCATCAGAATTATCATACGCATCTTTAATCAAAGAATTATCACGAACGGGTGTCTACTTTAAATGGCAAATGCTCGTTACTTTATTATTTGTGATACCTTGTCATGAACTATATATGAGAACTGTTTTACAAAAGGAATTAATAAAATATAACTTACCGAAATGGGCTAGCATTTTAATTGTTGCAATATGTTCAAGTTCATTATTTATATACTTAGATAATTGGTGGATTGTATTCTTTATTTTTGTAGCTCAGTTCATTCTATCTCTTAGCTATGAATATACGAGACGTATTGCTACGACTACAATTGGTCAAATTGTGGCTATCATTTTATTATTGATATTCCACGGATAAAAAAAGCATTTCTTAGACTCATGAATTTGAGCTAAGAAATGCTTTTTTAAATTAATTAAAGAAAAAGTGACACATACACCGTTATAAATAGTACGAGGAAGATTAATAAACTTTAAAATTATGATTTAATTTCACAGAATACATGTCACATTTTAAATTTTTTCTAATCAATCCACCCATCGTTTCCGAATATGTGTCGTGAACGATAGCTTCTTGTAAATACATTTTGTAGTTTCTATAACAATAATCAGTCATTGTTATTCTATACGAATCTTCTTCATTTAGACCATTTAATTTCACTCTATTAAACGGTGATTGTGACATGTCTATACAATAATCAAACCCTTGCCAAACTGTAAATAACGTTTCATCTATCATTGTCATACTTAATTGTCGCTTATTAAAATCAATATGCGCATAACTGTATTCAAGTATATCTTTGATATTTTTACCTTTGACAGTGATATCTATAGGTTTATCTGGATGAGGATATGCATCGTATATATCTCTATTTCTTATAGTTCCTTTTAACCCTTCTTCACCATTCTTAGGTATATGCACACAAGAAATATCGTAATTATAGGCTAATCGAATTGCATCATGTAATAACTGAGTAAAAGGATGAGGCTTACAAATAATATCTTCAATACATTGAACTGTTAAGCCATTGTTTTTGTTTGAAACAACTGAATTTGCCCAGTGTTTAACTGCCTTACGGTCATAATATGTTTCTTTCAATAATTGTTCATCTTCATGGTAATCATTTAAGTCTATAACTTTTGAATCGATGTGCTCAATTTCATAAGAAGTTGTCCGTTTCTTAAATTTAATTGAAAGATGTACTAATTCCTCAGCATTTTGACCTGCTTGAACATATATAGTTTCATGATCTTTTCCGACAACTGTTTGATGTTGATGAGCGGTAATAATTACATCAATAACACCAAGTTCTTCCATAATTTTTTCAGCTTCATTTGCATTTTTTTCATTTCTTTTATTGGTACTACTTATTTTATTTAACCCACCATGATAAATAACAATAAGGAAGTCTGGCTCTTCAACTTCATGTATGTATCTAATCCAACGTTTAGCTGAAACCAAAGTCTTCTCAATACAGACATCTTCTTCCATTTCTGCGTACTCGTTCTTCATTAATCCATCTGAGGTTAAACCTACGATAGCAATTTTCAAATCTGAATACATTTTGATTGTATAAGGCGTAGAAAAATATGGCTCTCTAGTAACAGTATACTCTATATTTGCTGATAGCCAGGGAAACCTTGAGAGTGCAACTGAACGTGTCAAAAAAGATAATCCAAATTTAAATTCATTAGGGCTAATTCCACTAGCATCATACTGCATTGCATTCATCAACTTAATCATAGGATGACGTTTATATGGTGCTACAACGGCGTAATAGAATGCTGCAAGTGATCCCGCCAAACTTCCCCCACTATCTAGTAATATGACATTTTCATTATTTTTTCGAGCTTCATTAACATAAGTACCAGCTCGATAAATATTTGAGCCATAATCACCATTTAAGAAGTGACTATGCATATCAGAAGTTGCAATCACATCAACTATTTTATTTTCATTTTTTTCCATAGAGCCACTCCTCTCCTTAAATTTAGTGTAACATGTACCATTCATTAAATGTTATAAAACTATTATCGCATTGATATCATTCCAAATAAAAAAACTATTAGCAAAGGTGTATGTATGCCTTTGCTAATAGTGTAATGATTATCCAATTTGTATACGTTCTTTAGGATAGCTATATTTTTCGGGTTCTTTACGTCCAGCTAACATAATGATGAATGAAATGAGGCCTACACGACCTATAAACATTAATATCATTAATACAACCTTGGTAATATCGTTGATATCGCTTGTCACACCTAAGCTTAAACCACATGTACCAAACGCAGACATTACTTCAAAGAAAATTTGTAGAAAGGACAACTTGCCTTGTTCAGTGGCAGATATAATAATCATGCTAATAAATGTAATCAATGACGCCATAGTAAATACGGCAAATGATCTTTGTACATCCATAATATGTACTTCTCTGTTGAAAATTTTAATACCTGTTTTGTCACCAGTATTATTAAAGTTAATAACAAACAAAATTAAAATAGCAAATGTTGTTGTTCTAATTCCGCCTCCTACAGAACTAGGAGATGACCCTATAAACATCAATAATCCCATTACAATATTTGTTGCGTCGCTAAAATGTGACACATCTATCGTTTGCAAACCTGCACTTCTGGTCGTTGATGATTGGAACAATGCATAAAATAGTGATTGATGCCAACTCAATCCTTTAAATGCATTGCTATGTTCTAATATTAATACAACAATAACGCCAAATAAAAATAAGAATAAGTACGTTGTTGTCGTTATTTTTGTGAATAATGAGAATCTAAAATTAGTTACTCGATTCTTAATATATGCTTTTAACTCCAACAAAACTGGAAATCCTATAGATCCTAACACAATTAAGAACATTACTATCGTTTGTACAAAATAGTCTTTTGCATAGGGAACTAAAGATTCACCAGTAATATCAAGACCACCGTTAGTCGTAGCAGATACTGACACAAAAACGCCTTGCATTAATGCGTTTTTTAAATCAGGATTATCCCGATAAAAGTAGAACGCGAGTAAGAGTGCACCTATAAACTCAATAATAAAAATTGTTCTTACAATTTCTAAAATTAGTTTAACCGTTCCACTCATAGTATCTCTATTATTATCTAACATAATGAGTTGTCGCTCTCTAATTCCAATATGTTTGCCTAAAACAACCCAAAGCATGGTTCCAATAGCCATAACACCTATACCACCGATGTTCAAAATAATAAGTATGATAATTTGACCAAAGGTTGAATATGTGTCGACTATAGTAATTGGTGATAATCCCGTAACACTAATACCTGATACAGCTACAAAAAGTGTATCAATTGGATTAACCTCAACCCCTTGCTTATGGACATATGGCAAATTTAATAATAAAAATGCAACGACTATGGCAAATAGATAATAGAGTATAATCCCTTGTTGAGGGCTAGATTTTTTAAGCAGCTGACTTAAAACTGACATGATTTTCACCTCAACATTTATTTCAATTTGATTTTAATATTTTTCTTCGCACCATTTCGATAAATTTTAGCAGTGATTGTTTTCTGATCATCATAATGACTATATATGACTTGTCTATATCGTAAGTTATCTTCAATCTTCTTACCATCTAATTCTACTATTACATCACCTTTTTTTAAACCTGACTTGTCTCCTAAACCATTTTCTTTCACTTCGCCGATTAATACACCATGATTCACTTTAGTTGGTAAGTTGATTGCATTACGTTCAGAATCGTCAAGATCACCAACATTTTTGATTTTGATTTCAGTATTTGGATAGTTCACTTTACCTTTATGCTCTAATTCTTTCGCAATCTTACGTACATCATTAATAGGTATCGCAAAAGCCATTCCTTCTACATTATGCATATCAATTTTTAAAGAAACTATACCTATGAGTCTACCATCTCTATCGACTACAGCACCACCTGAATTTCCCGGGTTCACAGGCGCATCAATTTGAAAAGCTTTCATCAGAGCATCATAGTTATCATTTTTATCAATGTCAACAGGTACATGACGATTGAGTCCAGACACAATACCTTGAGAAACACTTCCTTTAAAGTCTGTGCCTAGAGGATTTCCTATAACTAAAATAGGTTCAGCCAATTTAATATTATTAGAATCCCCCATAGTCATTGGTTTAATATTTTCGTCAGCAACTTTAGCTTTTACAACTGCTAAATCAGACCATTTATCTTTACCAATCACCTTACCTGTCACAGATTTATCATTACCATATGTTACTTTTTGTTTTTCTTGATTACCAACGACGTGTGCATTAGTAAAAATATAAATAGAGTCGCCCACTTTTTTGTAGACGACACCTGAACCTATCTCATTATCAGATTCATTTTTGTTATCAGACACAGTCGTGTCATTAGACAAATCATTCTCGACTGTTACAACTGACTTAACAGAGTTTTTAGCAATTTTCATCGCTGTTGTTTCATCTTTAGTTGTACCGTTAAATGCACTATCATTTGTATGATCATTTTTATTAACTGTAGTGAATATGGCATTTAATATTAAAAGTAATACTATAATACCTATAATAATTAACATTTTAGGCCAGTGTTCTTTAAAGAAAGCTATTACCAATTGTTTAAATTCATTAATTTTTTTAATATTTTCGGCTCTGCTACCTTGTTCGCCTTCTTTTTTAAGAAATTGCGCTTGTTGAGTATTATCGTTGTCTTTATCTTCTGGTTGTGAATAGCTATGTTTTGAAGAATATGGTTGTGTACCTCTTGAATCTTGCTCAGTATGATTAGAATTTACACCTAACATGGAGTCCTTTGAAGTCAATTTAGTATGTTGTTTACTTTCGTTTCCAGAAGTATTATCATGCTCTTTTATTGACTTATTTTCTGAGGATTCAATTACTTTATTATGATATTGATTTTCCTTTGATTGATTATCATTCAACTGTTTTGACTTACTTTGATGCGGTAACGTGGAGGTGTCACTTAAAACTCGAACATCATGTAAACTTTCTTCTCCAATTTTATTATCGTCGTCTTTTGATTTACTCATTTGATTATTTTGTTTATAACTTTTATCATCACGTTGTTGATGTATTTCCTCTTGAGTCAGTTTTTCTATTCTTGCTTTTCTCAAATTATCTTTAACACGTTCCTCATTGACTTTAGTTTGATGCTGTTCTCTTTTAGCTTGATTCTCCTTCTCTATTTTCTCGCGTCTAATGCGCTCTTCTCGCTCTTCGTTATGAAAGTACTCACGTCTTTTACGGCGATATTGACTGCGTGGTATGACTTGTTTTTTATCGTTATCCACTAGAAGACCACTCCTATAGTTTCTTTAACTCATTCTTTATCTGTTAAATTTAAGTTATTTTAATACTATATATCATCATTTTAAATTCGTTTATAAACTAAAGTTTAATATTTTAACTATAAAACTGCAATGTTCTAATAAAAATTAAAATAAAAAGAACCTCCACTTAATTTATTATTAAGCAAAGGTTCTAGCGTATCAATCAAATTATTTTTGGTTACCTTTTTTCTTGTTGCCAATTGCTGAAGTTAACCATCCTATTAATACTAAGCCAACTAATACTACCCAGAAGATTGTTTGCCATAAAGCACTATGTGGAAATGCTTCTGGTAAAACGCCAATATCAGGATGTGCAAGTACCATTACAACAAGTTTAATACCTACCCAACCTACAATTGCAAACGCAGCACCTTCTAGTCCTGGATATTTATTCAACAATTCTACAAACCAAGTTGCTGCAAATCTCATCAGGATGACACCTATCATTCCACCGAGGAACATAACAATAAATTGACCTAAGTCCATACCACCAAAATGTATGCCAACTTTTGGTAATGTAACGGCTATAGCTAATGCGGCAAGCATCGAATCAATTGCAAACGCGATATCGGCGAATTCAACTTTAAATACTGTTCCCCAAAAAGATTTAGGGCCCACTTCTTTTTCGTTACCTGTTTCATCGAAGTGATGTTCGTCTCCTGTTTCTTTATGATGTTTTTCATTTGACTGATGGAAAAATTGCCATAAATTTTTAATAGACATATAGATTAAGTAAACAGCACCAGCTGCTTGAATCCACCAGAAGTTTGCAATAATACTTATTAAGAATAAAGCAATAAATCTAAAAATAAATGCACCTAATAGGCCATAAAAAAGTGCTTTTTTTCGTTGTTTAGGTGGTAGGTGTTTAACCATTACCGCCATTACAATTGCATTATCAGCTGCTAATAATCCTTCTAAAAATACAAGTACTAAAAGTACCCATAAATAAGGTAAAATCAAACTCGGATCCATTGTGGACAACTCCTTTTAGTTTAAATACAAATAAAGAGACCTATGCTAATTAAATAGCAAAGGTCTCACTTAGCAATAGTTTTGCCCACTTTACCGGAAGACTTATCTTCGTAATGACGATAAAGTGTTGAATAGTTATTAGCAGTTTAAATGCATTGAATAACTATTCTCAAGTTACTCCCCTCTGACAGTTTTGTCATAGGTATTTATTTGTTATTTTCAGTATACATACTATGACACTGCATAGCAATATAAACATTTTTCATATACTATGGTGTGCCCGAATAGTGGTAAGTTTAAACATTCAATTATAATAAGCTATACAGCTTAATATCAGAGAATTTTTCTTCAAACCAACGCGTTGCAAATTCATTTTCAAATAGGAACACATAATTGTCGTATCTATCTTTTACTAAAATAGATCTAGAGGTATTCATATTATCTTTAATATCTTCTTCATTTTCAATCCAACGCGCAATTTTACGTCCGACTGGTTCCATAACCACATCTACATTATATTCATTATTCATACGGTGTTCAAAAACCTCAAATTGTAATTGACCCACAGCACCTAAGATAATTTGATTAGTGTGCAACGTTTTATAATATTGAATTGCACCTTCTTGAACAAGCTGTTCAATTCCTTTATGAAAATGCTTTTGTTTCATTACATTTTTGGCAGAAACCTTCATAAATATTTCTGGAGTAAATTGTGGTAACTCTTGGAAGCTATATTTCTGCTTACCGCCAACTAAGGTATCACCTATTTGATAGTTACCTGTATCATACAAACCAATAATATCGCCTGCTACAGCATGATTAACAGTTTCTTTATCATCAGCCATAAATGATGTGGAACGAGTTATTTTTTGTTTTTTATTTGTTCTTTGTAAGGTTACATCCATTCCTCTTTCAAACGCACCACTTACTACGCGCATAAATGCAATTCTGTCACGATGCTTCGGATCCATATTGGCTTGGATTTTAAAGATAAACCCAGAAAAATCTGTGTCGAATGGACTAACATCAACCTCTTCTTTAGTTTGTCTCGCATTAGGCATTGGTGCATGATCAACGTATGCATTTAAGAAATTTTGTACGCCAAAGTTTGCTAATGCCGATCCAAAGAAAACAGGTGTTAATTCCCCGTTCAGTAACGCTTCATTATCGAATGCTTCACCCGCTTCATCGACAAGCATCATTTCTTCAATTGCTTGTTCAAATGCACTATCATTTTTTATCGCGTGTTCTTCTTTAAGTTCGTAATCTTCGTTTAAATGTAATAAATTTTCTTCATCTCTAAATGGTTCAATCGTTTTAGAGTGTCTATCAATAATACCAAAGAAATTTTGTCCCATACCAACAGGCCAATTCATTGGATAAGTGTCAATATTAAGTGTTTCTTCAATTTCATCAAGTAATTCAAATGGCTCTTTCCCTACTCTATCCAATTTATTGATGAATGTAAAAATAGGGATACCTCGCATTTTACAAACTTTAAATAATTTTAATGTTTGTGGTTCTATACCTTTAGCACAGTCAATAACCATAACTGCACTATCTACTGCCATTAATGTACGATACGTATCCTCTGAAAAATCTTCATGTCCCGGCGTATCTAAAATATTTATCTTATAATCATCATAATCAAATTGCATTACAGAGCTTGTAACTGAGATACCACGTTCTTGTTCTACCTTCATCCAATCACTTGTTGCAAATTTACCCGTTTTTTTTCCTTTAACTGTCCCAGCTTCACGAATCGCTCCACTGAAATACAACAATTTTTCAGTTAAAGTGGTTTTACCAGCATCAGGGTGTGAAATGATGGCAAATGTCTTTCTTGACTCTATTTCTTCTTTTAAATTCATTTATCATTCTCCTTTGGATTCATTTCTAATCAAATCAGTTATATTACGTGCCAATGTATCTGCTTCAACTTCAGTCAACAAATTGAATAATTGCATCACTAATTCTTCATATAGTTGATCTGTATCTAACTCTTTGGATAATTCAATGGACCAAAAAAGTTCTGGAATAGCTAACATGATTGAATCATTAGACTGATGGTAATATACGTTCATCATCATTCCATGAAACTGAAGTGATTTAATCTTCAACAGGTCCACCACCAAATTTTTGATATGCTGCTTTTAAACCAATTAAGTCATCGCGATGTGGGACTTTAACATGACCAGGCATAATTTGATAAGGCTCTCTACCTTTTGAGGCCAAAACAACTGTATCTCCTGGTTCAGCAATATCAATCGCGTGTCTAATACCTTCTGCACGGTCATCAAACTCTATATAATTCTCATGCGTTGCGCCTTTAGCTAATTCAGCTGTCAACATTTTAGGGTCATCGTTAGCAGGATTATCTGGAGTAAAAATAACATAATCTGCTCGACATGCTACTCTCCCCATCTCAGGTGTTTTCGTTAAATCTCTTTCCCCAGCCATACCTACTAAAAAGATCAGCTTTTGTTTAACAAATGGTTTTACAGCATCAATCAGTTTATTCATACCATCTGCAGTATGTGCATAATCTATAATCAAATCTATAGGAAGTGATGGGTCGAGTACTTCTAAGCGACCCTCTACAGGTTCAAGTTCAGTAACAGCATTAATAATTTCATTTAAATTTGTTCCCTTACTCCAAACCGCAATCATAGCAGCCATAATATTTGAAATGTTAAATCTACCTACATAAGGAGATCTAACTGGAAAACTTCCAAAAGGAGTACAAAATTCAAATTCTACACCTTGCAAAGATTCTTTAATGTTTTTAGCCATAAATTGCGCTTCGTGTGTAATACCATATGTAAATACTTCATAGGGGGTCACACTTGCTAAATAATCGGAGAAGTCATCATCATTATTTAATACAACATATTTTTCTTTAGACAAATCTTCACCAAGCTGGCTAAATAATAACGATTTAGCATGTCCATAAGCTTCCATAGTTCCATGAAAGTCTAAATGATCTTGAGTCAAATTTGAAAAGATAGCAACGTCAAATTCTACGCCTCTAAGTCGACCTAAGGTCAATCCATGACTAGAAACTTCCATCGTCATTGCTTCTGCATTGGCATCAACTGCTTCTTTAATCTTTTTTGTTAATGCTACTGTTTCTGGTGTTGTATTCGCACCTTTTGTTTTTGTTTCATTAACTTGAAATCCATTCGTACCTAGATATGCACTATTTTTATTCAATTTTCTATAAATTAAATGAATCATAGTTGCAATCGATGTTTTCCCGTTCGTCCCCGTAACACCATATGTCGTCAGTTGATGACTTGGAAACTCATATAATTCATGTGCCAATAGACTTGCAACACGTAAAGTGTCTGGAACAACAACTTGCGTCACATTACCTTTAAGTTTGAGTTCTCTATTGACAACAACAATACTACAACCTTGATCTACTACATTTTGACAAAACTTATGACTATCTACCGTATATCCTTTAGATGCTACAAATAGACTTCCCTCTTTAGCTGTACGTGAGTCAGTGGTAATATCGTCCACCTGTATATCTAATGTACCAATTACATTTTTTACTCTAATTTTTTTGAACAACGCACTTGCATTCAAAATGTATCGCTCCTTTTTTTACAATAAGTCTATTATACACGTTTTATTATCGTTGATAAATTTATAATTATAAGTCTTATTAATTTATTTTTAATCATAATTGACGTAATATATCCAAATCACGTTCTATTAGATAGTGATAAAATCATTCATTAAAGACTGTTAAGGTAGTGTTAAAATATACTTAAAATTTTGTTGCGCTCACCTTTAAATAATTCATTCCATATTTAAATAATGCTAAGATATACATGTATTAACATAATATATAGCAAATACTAAGATTTTTTGAAGATAATACTAAAATCATGCAGAATGTGTTCAAATTTAGTTTCGTTATCTTGCAACCATACTTAATCAATAATGAACACTTTATAAAGCAATTTATGACAAAGCATTGTATTGCACGCCGTATTTATAGTATTTAAATACAATAAATGGTACACTTCTTTTCCTTTTACAATGTATGAAAATACGTTACAATTATTATAAATTTTAAAAATTAACGGAGGGTGGCTATAAATGGTTACTCAAAATAAAAAGATATTGATTATTACTGGATCATTTGGTAACGGTCATATGCAAGTCACGCAAAGTATTGTCAACCAATTGAATGAGATGAATCTCAATCATTTATCAGTCATTCAACATGATTTGTTTATGGAAGCTCATCCAATTATGACTTCTATATGTAAGAAATGGTATATCAATAGCTTTAAATATTTTAGAAATACATATAAACGATTTTATTATAGTCGCCCTAATGAGCTCGATAAATGTTTTTATAAATATTATGGATTAAATAAACTCATCAACTTACTTATTAAAGAAAAGCCTGATCTCATATTATTAACATTTCCAACACCTGTGATGTCAGTGTTGACCGAACAATTTAATATAAATATCCCTATTGCGACAGTTATGACAGATTATCGCATGCATAAAAATTGGATTACACCCTATTCACAAAGATATTATGTAGCAACAAAAGATACTAAAGATGATTTCATTGAAGCTGGTGTTCCTGCTTCATATATTAAAGTGACAGGCATTCCTATTGCTGATAAATTTGAAGAATCTATTGATAAAGAAGAATGGTTATCGCAACAACATTTAGATCCTTCCAAACCTACTATATTAATGTCAGCAGGTGCATTTGGCGTTTCAAAAGGCTTTGACTATATGATTAATAATATTTTAGAAAAAAGTCCAAATTCGCAAGTGGTCATGATTTGTGGACGTAGTAAAGAACTTAAACGTTCATTAAAATCTAAGTTCAAAGATAATCCAAGTGTAAAAATATTAGGATATACAAATCACATGAATGAGTGGATGGCATCAAGCCAACTAATGATTACCAAACCTGGTGGTATCACAATTTCCGAAGGACTTAGTCGTTGTATTCCTATGATTTTTTTAAACCCTGCACCTGGTCAAGAACTTGAAAATGCATATTACTTTGAAAGTAAAGGATTTGGAAAAATAGCAGATACTCCAAATGAAGCAATTGATATTGTTTCTGACTTAACAAATAACGAAGAGACTTTAAAGGTTATGTCATCTAAAATGCTAGAATCAAAGGTAGGGTATTCTACTAGAAAGATTTGTAAAGATTTATTAGATTTAATAGGTCACTCATCTCAACCTGATGAAATCTATGGAAAGGTTCCTTTGTATGCAAGATTCTTCGTCAAGTAATTACTCAAGTAACAGAAACTTTGTTATGATGTTGGTAATTCTGTTTCTGATGGAATTTGCAAGAGGTATGTACATATTAAGTTATATAAACTTTTTACCTACAGTGACCTCTATCGCAATAGCAATCACATCATTTGCTTTTTCCATTCACTTTATCGCAGATGCTGCAACAAATTTTGTCATCGGCTTTTTACTTAAAAAGTTTGGTTCAAAATTAGTACTTACATCTGGATTCTTACTTGCTTTTATAAGCTTGTTTTTAGTGATATGGTTCCCGGCATCACCATTCATAATTATTTTCAGTGCTATTATGTTAGGAATTGCTGTGAGTCCGATTTGGGTTATTATGCTATCTAGTGTAGATGAAAGAAACCGCGGCAAACAAATGGGTTATGTATACTTTTCATGGTTGCTAGGTTTATTGGTAGGTATGGTTATCATGAACTTACTTATTAAATTCCATCCTACTCGTTTTGCATTTTTGATGGCCTTGGTTGTGCTTATTGCCTGGATTCTATACTATTTTGTTAATATCAACTTAACAAATTACAATACTAAACCTGTGAAAGCACAATTAAAACAAATTGTAGATGTTACACAACGTCATCTTATCCTATTTCCAGGTATCTTGTTACAAGGAGCAGCTATAGCAGCACTTGTACCTATTCTCCCAAAATATGCAACACAAGTTGTGAAAGTATCAACCGTTGAATATACAATAGCAATCATTATTGGTGGCATAGGGTGTGCTTTCTCTATGTTATTTTTATCAAAAATCATCGATAATAATAGCAAAGGTTTTATGTATGGAGTTATTTTTAGTGGCTTTATACTATATACAATTCTTATATTCGGGCTATCTACAATTACAAATATATATATAGTTTGGACCATAGGGCTGTTTATTGGGCTTATGTATGGTATCCTCTTACCGGCTTGGAATACCTTTATGGCTGGTCATATTAATCCTAACGAACAGGAAGAAACGTGGGGCGTGTTTAACAGTGTTCAAGGCTTCGGTTCAATGATAGGTCCACTAGTCGGAGGTCTAATTACTCAATTTACTAATAATTTAAATAATACTTTTTACTTTTCAGCGATGATTTTTCTTGCACTTGCAGTATTTTACGGATATTACTTTATTAAAACAAACAGAAGGGTTAAACCTTAAAATCTATAAATCATTTATATAAAGATGAGTTGTATATATTAATGAAACGTCATTGATATGCATTTGAAATATGAATATTCAATATAAAGCGTACATTAATCTTTTTGAATGATTAACTATACAATATAATTATGTTTCATATAAAAACGCCAAATCCTACTGAAACACAATAGGATTTGGCGTTTTTAGTTGATTTAAGCGCTCTTCTTGTATTTAACAATATGATTCTGTAAATTCAATTTCACTTTACAATTTTGGATTTCTTATCCCAATGTAAAAGTTTCAATAATAGTCCATTTGTCTTCTTCTTCACTATATTGAAGTAACGATAGTTCTTCGATTATTTCTCTATGGTCTACCCCTGCTAATTTTACTTGACCATATATATCTTCAAACTCTTGACTTGTTAGACCTTGGGCAATTGTAAAATGAGGTACAAAAGGATGTTCAGCAGTACCGTAAAAATCTTCTGTATTAAATTGATTAAATAATTGCTCTAATGGTTCTGTTTTAGCAACTTTGAAGTATATAACATTACTGATTGGAGCAAAATTAGATGCCTTTGTAGCATGTACTTCTACTGGTTTTATACTAGAAATTCGATTTTTCACTTCATCTTTAATTAAATTAAAATCATGATCATCGATTTCAAATTGAGGTTTAATCGTGATATGAGGCATTATTTGAGCATAATGATTGTCATATCGCTTGCGGTAAGCATTCACCTCATCTTGAAATGACTTTGACGGAACCAATGCTAATCCTAAAATCATTTAAATTCCTCCTTTGTTTAACTTATTCCTATTATATCAAAACTTTTTGAAAACCGTTACTTTTATCATGAAAACAATTACATTTCTGAAATTAATAGATTTATCGTATTCAATAACCATTCGCTAACATACTATTTTATTTATATTACTTTATTAAACATATTTTCCATTTATTTGATTACTTAGAAATTGCAAGAGAATATCTCCTAGCAGTGGTTTCCATGATTTCCAATGATGTCCACCCTTAAATTCTTTATAGAAATATTCAATATTACCTTCTTTAATCAGTTGGTTCAATTCGCGGTTAGGTGTTAAAAAGTTAGCTCTTTTACCATTAGTTGGTAAAATAAAATCTTCTTCTTCTAAACCAATGGCATGCCATATCGTCAATTGATCTTTATTCATACATGTATCAAATTTTTGCTTAATATTTTCATTATACATTGGGCTCAATAACGCAACTTGACTAAATATAGTTGGATAAGTCATTGCAGTCATCAAAGCGATACTTCCTGCTAAACTATCTCCAATAAGTAACCTTGTATTACCTACTTTATAAGTTGGAAATGTCGCATCGATATAAGGAAGAATTTCTTTTCCCATTGCTTTAATGGTTAAATTAGAACGACGTCCTGAAGGATGAAATTCTTCCCTACGTTTTTCAACATCTTCGTAATGGAATCCTACTATAATTGCACGTTGTATTGATTGCTCTTCACGTAACTGTTCATATATACGTTGTATTCTACCAAATCTAAAAAAATCTAAACCATCAAAGCAAAAAATCAACTGATATTTAAATAAGTTTGTATAATCCTCAGGTAAATAAACCGATAATATTACATCTCTATTTAAAATATCACTATGTATTATTTTTTTATTAATCTTACCTACTTTAAACTCCGACATAAACCGATGCTCCCTTGTAATGTTAATACTATTGTATCAATACTTATAATACTTTTAAATTTATAGCAAGCTCGTATACAAATTAATTTCATACTAGTTTTTTCATTTTATTAAAAATACAGTGCATTCAGTTATATTGTAAAAGTATTTACTCTTTTTAATGACTGAGTTTTGATATATACTTATTGAGTATGAAAAAGAATAAAATAGGAGGATCACAATCTATGTTCAATAAGGTTTGGTTTAGAACAGGAATATTTTTTATTATGCTGTTCATACTCATCAAACTATTTATGGAAGTACATGAAGTATTTGCTCCAATAGCTACTATCATTGGTTCAGTCTTCCTTCCATTTTTAATTAGTGGATTTCTCTTTTACATATGTTTACCTTTTCAAAACATATTAGAAAAGTGGGGCTTTCCACGTTGGGCTAGTATAACAACAATATTCATAGGATTAATAGCTATCATCGCTATTGTGGTATCATTTATAGCACCTATCATTATTTCCAATATTAATAATTTAATTAAACAAACACCATCATTACAAAGAGAAGCCGAACAATTAATTAATTTCTCGTTAAGACAAATGGATAAATTACCAGATGATGTCACACATCGTATTAATAAAGCAGTTAAATCCATGGGAGATGGTGCAACGTCTATTTTATCTAATTCAGTGTCATATATTACGTCTTTCATCTCAACTGTATTTTTATTAATAATGGTGCCTTTCTTCCTGATATATATGCTAAAAGATCATGAAAAATTTATCCCAGCAATCGGTAAATTTTTCAAAGGAGAACGTAAAGTTTTTGTTGTAGATTTATTAAAAGACTTAAACTTCACTTTAAAATCATATATTCAAGGTCAAGTGACAGTTAGTATCATCTTAGGTATTATTTTATATATAGGTTATACGATTATAGGATTACCATATACGCCTTTATTAGTATTATTCGCCGGCGTAGCTAACTTAATACCATTTTTAGGTCCATGGTTATCTTTTGCACCGGCAGCGATACTAGGTATCATTGATGGTCCTTCAACTTTTATTTGGGTATGTGTCGTAACATTAATCGCACAACAACTTGAAGGTAACGTGATTACTCCTAATGTAATGGGTAAATCATTAAGCATTCACCCATTAACTATTATTGTAGTTATACTTGCAGCTGGAGATTTAGGTGGATTCACACTCATTCTTGTTGCAGTTCCATTATACGCTGTAATCAAAACATTAGTGAGCAACATTTTTAAATATCGTCAACGTATTGTCGATAAAGCAAATAGTAATGTTAAAGATTAATAATAGTTATAATCATAAGATTGAAAATTATACCACCAATTCAAGCCAAGGACATAATTAGATGTCCTTGGTTTTTTTAGACACGTAAGCAATGAATCATATCATCTTATAGAGCTCCGTCATTTCTACTGTTTATATGGAATTATGCATTTAATAAAATTTTTAACCCCCGATACATTTCTAACAACAAAATAAATAGTGTCATCTAAAATTAATATTTATACATTAAATATATTATAAATATCAAAGTAGCATTGCCGATTGTTAATTTATTTCTTGAATAATTAAATGTCATAACGCATTCTTATACACAAAAACAGGGATGATTTTTTATTACAAATCATCCCTGTGCACCAATTGTAAGATTATACTATGTGACTTTTTAATTTATCAATAATTATTTAATGGCGTGGAATCCACCATCCACGTGGATGTTCTCTCCAGTTACGCCACTTGAAAGATCACTTAACAAATATGCAGCTGTCTTACCTACTTCTTCTTGGTCAACATTGCGTTTTAACGGTGCTCTTGCTTCAATTTCTTTAAGAATTGTATTAAATCCACCTACACCTTTAGCGCTTAAAGTACGAATTGGCCCTGCAGAAATTGCGTTGACACGAATATTATCTTCACCTAAGTCTAAAGCTAAATATTTAACATTCGCCTCTAAACTTGCTTTAGCTACACCCATAACATTATAGTTTTGAACTGCTGCCTCACCACCAATATAAGTCGTCGCAACAATACTTCCACCTTCAGGCATAAGTTTTTTGGCTTCATGAGCTACGAGTGTAAGTGAATATGAACTAATTTCTTGTGCAAGTAAGAAACCTTCGCGAGATGTTTCTGAAAATCGACCTCGTAAATCTTCCATATTGGCAAATGCGATTGAATGATAAACACCATCTATCTGGCCTACATCTTTTCCGATTTGAGCAAAACCATTAATGATATCCTCATCATTTTGAACATCAATTTCATAGAGATAATGTTCAGATTGATTTAATTGTTCTAATAATTTTTCTAATTCTTTACGACTACGCTCTTTACGATATGTAAATACTAGTTTAGCACCTAATCGATCTAATACTTTAGCGACGCCAAATGCGATACTACGTTTATTCGCAATACCCATAATGACGTAGGTTTTATTTTCTAGATTTAACATGATAGTGTCTCCTTAATTTAAATTGATTATTACTACAGGCTGGTTAACTTTATGTTTACTAACCCTTTATACCCTTAATAGTTTAACATTTTTAGTACCTGATAATAAAGCAAAATAAAATGGCCACAATAATCATATTCATTGTATATTTTTAACGGTTTACGAACAAAATTTACCAAACTTATTTTATTATAGGTAACTTATGATAACAATTAATATATGTTACTTCTTAGACTATAAGTTCTTATAAAGTTTTATTAGAAAGGCTAATCGATCATTATCATCTCTAAATGGTTCTTTTCTATATAAATATTCTATAGCATTATCTAATTTTTTATGAGCATTTTGAAGTTCTATTGGCATAAATAGTTTGTCATATAAATCTGCTATAGAATTACCTTTATCTAATAAATCATGTCTAATTTTTAATAGATTTCGAGATAAATCTTTAATGTAATTTTTTTGCTTATGCGTAACTTTTGGAAAAACAAATGTATTATATACTAAAGTATTTGAGTAACGTATATCACTTTTAAGTCTTCCTGCAACAGATTTCACCCATATAGTATGCATTTTGGATTGCAAAACACCAAAGATATACAAATCAGCATTTACTAATTGAAAAGCACTGTCACTGATAATAGTATATTTATTTACAAATCCAATGGGCATATATGGCCTATTAGTAGAAGAAACTCGAGGAATTATTAATTTATTAGAAAAACTTACGCGATCCTCTCCTAAAAGTGTAGGTATATTAGCCAATTCTCTAGTTTTTTTTCTTTTACTAGTTAATCTATACTCTTGTACTTGTTGAACTCTTTTTTTTATATTAGGATTACTTCTTAAAGTTTTTATATTTATATCTTTTAGATATAATATATACCTTTGTTCATTTCTCAAATACTCTTTTGATCCTATGAATGAATAAATAAAATCTGTAATCTCTGGATAAGTATCAATAAGTTCTTCTTTTTCTTTATTATTCAAAATAAAATGACCATTATCATTAGCCATACTTCCAAAATTCATTACTGGCATATTAGATATCTGTGAACTTCTTTTTCTTACATTGGCAATTGGGGCATCTGTTAAATACTCATTTATATTCTTTACTTTTATTCTCTTTGTTTTAGAATAATTATCATAATAGCTAGTAATAGTCTTGTTTTTATCATTTATTAATGAAAAACCAGCTATACAAACATGAACGATTGCTCCATTATTATCCCATTTGAAAGTTTGATGAGCAAAATTTATATGTATTCCCATTTCAAATAAAATTGACCATAATATACTAGCCTGTTCACCTTGAAAAATTGAATTAGTAGATACTAAAGCAGCTTTAATATTTTTATTTTTTTGCATTAATAAGGCGGTCTTATAATACCATGCTGATACAAAGTCTAAATTACCACTATTTTTAAAATTCATTACTTTTAGAAACGAATCTTTTTGTTCATTTGACATTAGTCTCGCACCAATAAAGGGGGGATTACCAAGTATATAACTCAACTCTTTAGTAGGAACTAATTCTTCCCAATCATTAGTTAATGCATTTACAGCGTATAAATTACCACTAGCATGGAGTGGTAATCTTAAGAAAGCTCTACCAAACAGATTACTAGCTTCAATATTCATTAAGTGATCCATAATCCATAATCCTATTTTAGCTACAGATACTGCATATGGAACTATTTCAAAACCATAAAATTGATTTATATCCACTTTAATGTAATCCGTAATATCAAATAATATCGTTTGTCCTTGATTTATTTCATCAAGAACTTCATGTTCTAATCTTCGTAATTCTCTATATGCGACTATTAAAAAGTTACCACTTCCACATGCCGGATCTAGAAATTTTAATTTTGATAATTTGTCATGGAAAGCTTCAAGTTTTGATATTTTAATATCATGTGTTTTGATTTTTATAATGTTTTCAAATTCTTCTCGTAAATCATTTAAAAATAGGCCATTGACTATTTTCATTATATTTAATTCTGAAGTGTAGTGAGCACCTAAAGAATGACGTCTACTTCTATCCATTGCTCCTTCAAACATTGATCCAAATATTACTGGAGAAATTTTCGACCAATCTAGTGTTGCTGTCTGTATTAAATTATTCCTAATTTCGCTATTTAAAGATAAACCACTAGGTTGTATTACTTTAAAAAGGCCCCCGTTTACATATGGGAATTTATTTAAAACATCATTTTGAAATCTCTTATTCTCTGGAGTATTAAGTACCTGAAAAAGTGCTGAGAGTTTATCTACTAAGTCGCTTCCATTTTCATTAGTTTCGTTTACTATGTAGTTGATAAATTGATTTCGATTGAAAATACCGCTATCCTCGGCAAAAAGACAAAACACTATTCTAGTCATTAATAAGTCTGAAGCATTTTTAGGATAGCTCATCTTTATCAAATTGTTATGTAATCTTTCCATCATTTTTGCCGCTTTTTCGTTTACTGGATTTGACGGTATATATACTTCACTTACTTTATTTTGCAAAAAGTTAAAATTTTCAATATACTTAGGTAAGTCTTTTACTCGAATATCTATTGATTTTTGAGGGTTTACTAAGTCTAGTAATTGAATTCTTTCAAAATTCGATAATATAATGAATTTCGGTATGTCCTCTTTATCTAGATTTATGACATATCTGTAAGCTTGGGATTTAGCTTTGTCTAATTTTATTCCTTTAGACTTCATTTCTATTAATAAAAGTCCATTTAGTAAGTGATCTGCATACTTTTGTGAGCCATCAATATTTATTCTCCATTCAAAGCCAATATTAATTTTTTGTTTAGGAATATCAAATATTTCTAGAAAATCCCTAATCCACATTTGAGCTTGTTGTTTTTCATCACTGTCACCTAGATGTAATTTTAAAAATTTATAGCAATTATTTAATATTTCTTTATCCATATCATTTCTCCTAATATATTTCTTTAATTGTTACTATTATACTAAAAAGTATCTTTATCACTTTTTATTCTATAAACCTTATACCTTGTTATATTGACTCGCTTTGCAATCCCACTAATTGATTTGCCCTCTTCTAACATTTCTACAACTCGATGATAAACAATGCGCTTTTAGAATCCTTTTCATTTAGTGAATAAAGTAAAGGCCATCCTTTATACACACCTTTTTCTTTCGCAACTTGAATACCTTGTGCTTGTCTACGTTTACTTTCATTTCGTTCTTGTTCTGAAACCATTGCTAATATTTGAATGATTAGATCTTTCATAAATTTATCTAATAATGGATTGCCAATCACTTCATTCATCATAGGTAAGCTAGTAATCATCAATTGAACTTCTTTGTCTTTTAAATAATAAACGGTATGAATCATTTCATCATAATTACGACCTAAACGAACAATTGGTTCCATTACAAACCGCCCCCCATTCTCACAAAGTTAAGTGCTTCTTGAAATATCGGTCTATTTTCAATGGACTTACCAGACTGTTTTTCTGTAAAAATTTTTTCAGCACCAAATGACTTTAAATTTTCAAGTTGTCTTTCTAATTTTGATTGATAGATGATACTCTCGCATAGCCAACAATCATTGATTTCCACCTCATAATTAATATACACCTAATCATACGTTTTAGTTACTATAAATTCAATAACTGTATTTGTATGATTAGGGTGTACCAAAATCATACAAAAGGTTGATTTATACTTTTTCAATTTATATTTTCTTTTCTTATAAGGATTTATATTTTTTATATGACAAAACATTATGTATTTTTAATTAAAGTTTGTTAATATATTGTTATATTATAAAAATAATGAATGATTTAAAAATTAGAACCATTACAAATATATACAAAAAAATGCATAAAAGGTGTTAGTTTATTTGCTAATTAAATAATACATAGGAGGTTCACTTAAGTGAATATAGAATGGATTAAAATAAAAGGATTTAGAAATTTTAGTGAGGAAAAAATTAATTTCTCCAATAAGTCTTTAATTATAGGGGCAAATGATATAGGAAAAACAAACTTAATATTTGCATTAAGACTCTTATTTGATCGAAGTTTAAGTGACAGAGACTTAGATTTATTTGATAGCGATTATAATGTATATACTAAATCTGAAAGCATTGAAATAACAGTTAAAATAACACATATTCAAGAAGATTGTTTATTAACCACATTTAGGGGAGATATCAATGACGAAACAGTATATATACAATATAAAAATTCGAAAAATGGTGAATATAGTATACTTACTGGGCCTACTGAAGAACTATTAGAGCTAAAAAGTTCTCGATTTTATATTAAAAGATTAAATATGGAGTACGTAAACACAAACCGCAATTTAGATTCTTTTATGAAACGAGAAAAAAATAAAATACTCGAGAATGCAAAATCACAATTAACAGAAGAGCAAGCCAAACAAGATGAAGACCGTATAACTGAAATAAAAAATGATTTAACCATTATGAATAGCAAAGTAGATCATTTAAACTACATTCACGAATCTTTAGACAAAGTAAACGCCGAATTGGAATCGCTTGCTATACATAATGTAGGTCAAAAACTGAGTTTTAAAAATGCTAATTCTGATATTGATAAAATGTTAGGTAATATTGAGCTAACTTACAATACAGATGAAGGTGCTTTAACCTTAGGGGGAGATGGCAGAAATAATCAAATTTTTTTAGCAACCTGGATTTCTAAACAAAAAAACATAAACTCACTAGAGAAAGTTACTTTTTATGCTATAGAAGAACCAGAAGCCCATTTACATCCACAACAACAACGTAAGCTTTCTAATTACTTGTTAGATAAATTTGATGAACAAATATTTATTACTACGCACTCTCCTCATATAGCTTCCGAATTTAGACCAAATAAGATAGTCAAATTATACGCTAAAAACAAAACTACAAAAGTAGCAAAAGGTGGATGTAGTGAAGAATTACAAGTGCAATTTGATGATTTTGGTTATAGATTAGATGCAATAACTTCTGATGTATTCTTTGTAAATGCAGTTTTTTTAGTAGAAGGTCCGTCAGAAAAACTATTTTATACTGCGCTTGCTAAAAAATTGAATATTGATTTAGACAAATTGAATGTTTCAATAATTACAGTGAACGGTGTAGGATTTAAACCTTATATTAAAATTTGCTTAGCTTTAGATATTCCATTTGTGTTACGGACTGATAATGATATTTTTAATAAAACCAAGAAAGAGAAGGATAGTGAATTTTCTTATTATGCAGGAATATCACGTGTTATCGGTATATATAAAGAGCTTTTATTAAAAGATAACAATCATGATCTATTACATTTTTGGGAAGATAATAAAGACAAAAATGAATGGATAAAATTTAATGAGCCTCCACAGAGTGCTATCGATTTTGCTGACGAAATCAAAAAGAAAATAGAACATTACTACATATACTTATCTCATATAGACCTTGAACATGATTTAGTTCATAGCAACTTGTTTACATCTTTAAAGAATTTCTATAATACTCAGAATGAAAAACAGACAGTAGATAAAATGCAAAAGGCAAAAGCTGAGAACATGTTAGAGTTTTTAAAAAATAATTTTGATGAATTAAAATGTTTAGAAAACGATGAAATTTCTAAACCACTTAAACAAATTGAATCTTTAGCAAAAGGGGTAGTTAATGGTCATGAGTAAAAAAATTAGTGCTACAAATGAACAACTGAAGATTATCAAAGAACAAGGAAATTTAGTTGTTACTGCTAGACCAGGAAGTGGAAAAACACACACAATAATAGAAAAAATTATAGATGTATCTACAAATTTAATGAGCTTTCAAGGAGTTATAGCTATCTCCTTTACCAGAAAAGCCAGTCAAGAGCTGGAATCTCGTTATAAGAAGAAGAAGACAGAAAATAAGAACCACTTTTTTGGAACTATTGATAAATTTTATATTTCTGAAATTATTATTCCTTTTGCAAAGAACTTATGTGGTAAAGGAAAATCACTGGAAATAAAAAACTCTTTTAACGATTATCCTAAATATAAACAGTTAAAAAAATTAAAAGAAAGTAAAATAGATGAAGAAATATTTGAACTACTTAAACAATCATTACAAGATGGTTTGATATTCTTAGAAATTAGTGGTGAAACAGCATTATATATACTCAAAAAAGTCCCACAAAGTTTACTTTATCTCAAAGCGAGATATACTCATATCTTTATTGATGAGTACCAAGACTGTGGTCACATTCAACACAAAGTTTTCTTAGAGTTAGTAAATCAAGGAATTAAAGGTATAGCAGTAGGTGACTTAGATCAAGCCATCTATGCATTTAGTGGGAGATATTCTAAATATTTATTATCATTAATAGGAATGGAAGATTTTACACATTTGGAAATTACTAGAAACCATAGATGTCACGATTCAATTTCAGATTATTCTTTAGAACTTATGGGTATCAAAAGAAAAAATATCATGAAAGAAAAGAGAGTATTTAAAGTTAATGTCTTAGGAACAGACGAAAATATTATTCAATCTATAGAAAAAAACTTTGAAAAACTAAAGAAAAAATATAATATAAATAAAAATAGTGATTTTGCAATTTTGTGTAGAAGTAACAAAACAGCTAAACGGGCTTCTGATTTTTTAAAAATAAATAATAAATTATTTGTTGAAACAGCTTTAGATAACATAAATGGAAATTGGGCAACTTTGTATAATGACCTTTTATCTTCCTATTATTTATATAAAAAAAATTCTGAAACTGTTCTAGGTTTTGTTAGTAGATACATAAATGAAGAATTAAATTATAAAAACTTTCAAAAAGGACTAATCATTGTTGATAAAATATTTAATTTAGATGAAAAAGACCTCATATCTAACATTGAAGATTTTCATAACATCGCCCGACTAATTTATCCGGATAAACCAGATGAACAAATTTATAGAAAATTAAAAGAAGTTATAAGTAGCAAAATAGCTTTATGTAGCTTCAAACCTGCATCAGAAGATGAAGTTAATATCATGACATTACATAAATCAAAAGGATTAGAATTCAAGTGTGTATTTCTATTAGATTTATATGAATGGGTTTTACCACCACGAGGTAATTGGGTATCTAAAGAGGATTATATACAATCTTTAAATTTACATTACGTCGGAATTACAAGAGCAATTGAAGCTTGTTATATCATGATAGGAAGTCACAGATATAGATCGAAACAACAAGATTTTATTGAAGCTAAAGAATCGCAGTTTTTATATAGAAATAATACACCCAGTCTAAGGGTGGATTTAAATTGGTAAATATATTAGACTCACTTCCAAATTTATAGTTAGAAAAGTATTCACTACTTTAATTCAAAAAAATATTTATTAGAAATAGTGAGCGTAATTTTGCATTCTTCTACTAACCAGTGTTATAATTTAGTTAACAAGAATATCTGCATTTTATGCACCAATCCCCTCACTACTCGCAATAGTGAGGGGATTTTTAATGGTGTGGCTTAGTCACCTATTTACTTATCATCACGTTTTCGAAGCCAATACGAAAATAACGCAACGATACAACCACTTGCTGCTGTGGTCATGATGTGAACAAGAATATCTGTCATTTTTAGCACCTCCTCTCTGCGTCTGAATTGACGCCTGAGAGATAGGCGACTCTATTATTATACCAGCTGTGAATATACAAACATATCTACTTCCGATAAGTCATTTTATGTCTTTTTAAATTTCAAAATGCAAGAATAACAATCTTGATTTTAGTACTATACCTAACTTCAAAATTTACTTAATCATACTAAAGATATAATTTTATGTCTGAAATTGGTTATATTCATAATCTACCTAAAGGTGAATCCATTGAATTACAGTTACTTAAACTAAGAAGTTATGATTGTAAAAAATTTTCTAACTGTATTAACAACCTTTTAAAAAATCGGTGGTAAATACCTTAATAACAGTGTTTATAGTAAAATTTTTTAAAGGAACGATAATATTAAGAGAGTAAATGAAATAATAAAAGAATTGTAAGAAAGATCAAAAAACTTGAAAACATCAAGTATTTCATTGTAAATTAACTAAAAATGTAACCGTTAGACTCTAAGTTAGAAGAACAAAGACAAATTAATTATTCAGCTAATAAGAGACAAGACATTAAAGTTCCAGAAACAATGGATATTTTAGATTTCATAAAGATTATTTCTGATAAAGAAGAAGAAAATAGTTTCTCAGTATAGTGATGTAAGTAAAGATAAATAAAAGTACAAACAACAAAATAATGAATTGCAATAAGGCGATAAATTAAATGATGATCAAAGAAAGGATATAGTAAACAAAAATAATTCAAAAAAGTTTTGGAAACCGATTATTCGGTAATTAAAGATGAATGTGAAATGTATATAAATCCTTGATACCCCTTTTATAATGACGGAACTTCTCATAATCATGACTTAAGTTAACTCAAACCGTAACTATCTTTTTTGTTGAACAGTCCCACGTTGAATATCTTCATCCAAATTATCTATCTTCTCTTTAAATAATCATTGAAATCTTGTTTCATCTTGATCAGAATAGCCCTCAAATATAACGTTATCAATATTCTCTTCATTGAAATAGTATATTTGATCTTCAACAACACCAACTGGGTACTTACATGCTGAATAATCAAACAAATACTTTTGACCCTCAATTTCTACAATTGGCTCACGATTGATAATCATTAACTTTTGAGAACCTTCTTTTAAATATATAATGCTTCCTATTGTTTCCATTTTATTTCACCTGTCTTTCTCTGAGAACATTTTAAAATGATTTAAGATTTACTTTTAATCTTACCAATTTTACCTGAAATTTCTGTTTGAGCGTATAACAACACATTTTGAAATAAGATTGTTGCTAATAATAATGAGATTGCTATCAAATAAATAAAATTAGATTCTTTTTGAAATATAAACCCACAAATCATAGCAACAAATAAAAAAGTAACAATAAAGTTTAAAAGTATGTTTTTCACAACTTCCTTAATATTTGGTAACACGTGTGCTCTAAATGTATCAGTTTTTAAATATAATTGTAATTTGAACTTCTTATTTTTATTAACAACGCCTTTAATAAGCAATATAGGCACAATCGCAATTAAAATTAATATAATGTTTAATGTATATGTTGTTGAAAAATCCAAATAATTACCTAAAGGTTTTACTAAATAACCTATAAGTACAGATGCACCAATGCTCAAACTAGTAATGGCATTTTTGGTCTTATTTTTTTTCAAACTTTCAGTCTTAACTTTACTAATTTCATTTTTATCAATCTCAATCAATACTTGTTTCGTCAAATAATTCAACAATGGGAATATATATGTTAATTTATTTCGATTTAAATCAATAATAAAGTATCTATTTTCATAATGTATCAGTTTAAATTTACTATTTTTTTCGATAGTTTCTATTGTTATTTTATCGATGATTAATCACATTCTTTCTAATTTAAAATATTTTTAAAAAGCTTTCATTGGATTCAAAGAATTAGTAACTGCAGTAATTGATTGACTCACTTTTTTCTAACATGATTAGAAGTATCTTTTACTGTATCAGAAACATGATTTACTGTTTCTTCAGTATAGTTAATAGTGTGATGTACCTTTGTTTTATAATCTTTGATGGTTGACTCAGTATTATGTTTCATATCATTAATTTTTAAGACCTTCTTTTAAATATATAATGCTTCCTATTG
>NZ_KV834794.1:126385-148410 GCF_001837945.1 Staphylococcus sp. HMSC077D08
CAAAGAATTAGTAACTGCAGTAATTGATTGACCTACTTTTTTTCTAACATATTTTTATTATTGTCACTTTATCTCTTCTATCTTTATCTAAGAATATTTTGAATTGATTTAAGTTCGATATATTTATTTACTCTGATTGACTTAGCTTACTTATAATTACCTCTTCGTTGTCATATGTAATGAGATTCATTAATGAAAACATGAAAAATATTAAGGGACTTCCTATATAAATCATAAGATTGTTTTCAACACCAAAAATAAGTCCTATCATTAATAATGAGAATAGTAGAAACATTAAATATGCTCCAATTACGAAAAACATATGTTTTAACTTGGATCTAACAATACATTTAATTATATGAGTTTTATTTGATTTTAGCTTTAAATCCCATTTATTTCTTAAAAATCCTCTAATAAAAACGATTACAAGCACCATCAATATAACAATTAGTGAATTAATAGATTGGTTAGATGGCACATCCATCAAATCCATAAATGGTCTCATTAAAGTAGCTATTAATACACCACCACCACCAGAAACACATCCTATATTTTTAGCTTGTTCTTTATTATTATTGTCATCATATTCAATTTCATTTAATTTATCATTTGAAACTTCTATTAATTCTTTTTTTAATATCCAATTCAATGGTGGGAATAAATATGTAAAGCAATTTGATTCCAAATCAATGAGATATTTTTTCTGGTTTAGTTCAATCAGTTTATATCTAGGGTTTTAATGGATTCGATACATCTTTGCTCTAAATTTTTGATTATCATTTAAATCATCAATTTCCATTTTGGTCCCTCACTTTTACTTTTTTACATTTAAAATTTCTCCATTTCAACTTCTTATTTTGAACAATCTACCAACCTTTCATACGATTCAAACTTTTACTTACATTATTAATAGATTGCCCCACATGTTCTTTAACATGATTAGATCTATCTTTCACTGTATCAGAAACTTGATTTATCGTTTTTTAGTCTTTTTTATAGTTTGGTTTGTTTTAACCTGATAATCTTTTATGGTTGATTCTGTATTACTTTTAATCTTATTAACTTTAGACATACCAGCATTCATTTCGTTCATAACTGATGGGATTATATCGTCTTTCATTATTTTTTTACCATGAATTTTCACTTTATTGTATCTTTCACGGATTAAAATATTCCCAATTTCTAGTTTTCCCTTTTCAATAGAGTGAATATGTTTCACTCTATCAAATGCTGGGTCTAATACATTTTTGCCCACCCAATCTGTTCCTGTTTTTAGGCCAAGAAAATTATGTTTATATGCCTGTTCAACAGCATATGTAGCAACAGTACCTGCTGCAATACCACCTAATACTGCCCAACCTCCAGGATTGGTAGCTAAAATAGTAATTGCAGTACCTGTTATTAAACCCGCGCCTGCACCCACGCCAGTTGTTAATCCATTATGCGTCACAACTTCTCCGGTTGTTTTATAATCCTGTATAATGTCTGAATAAACCCCTGTACCAAAACCAATGCCTCCCATTACATAGCTCTTGTAATACCGACACCTTAGTCTTTAAGCATTTTACCAATAATCGTTAGTCCAGGATTATTTTCTAGATATTTACCATATTCCTCCAAGAGTGTAGTTGTTCCATCAACTGTTAAATCTTTTGAAATATCATTTGTATTTTCATCCATATACTTTTTGATATTTTCTATTGTTCTAAACTACTAATCATTTGGTTATTCCCAGATAATAAAATACTAATTTTTAGCGAATTGGTGTTTAAGTGACGTATTTATCGCTTCTAACTGAATAAGATGCTTTTTTAATTTACCAATTTCGTCTATTAATTCAGATTCTTTTGAGTTATTGCTATCGACTTCTGATTGATGTTTACCCACAAAGTTATTACAAGCTTGTTCAGTCAATTTATCAACATTTTGTATGTTTTTACTAGCTTTTTCAATAACTTCAGCTACGATTTATTCATTTTGATTAAATCATAATTAACATTAGAACATTTTATCTAGTAATGAAAATATTGAAACGTACAATTAATTATTGAACATAAAATTTTGAAAAAGAATCAATTAAAGTGAAATATAGGGGTGACAGTCAAAGACCTAATAAATTTGACGTTAGTTGTGAAAATAATGGAGAAGAGCATTTGTATTCAATAGAAAATATTTAGGAGTAAGAAATATGGAATTTGAAGAAAAATTAAATGAAATGTATCAAGAAATAGCGAATAAAATCAATGAAATGATTCCTGCAGAGTGGGAACAGGTTTACACAATGGCTTATATAGATGAAGGAGGAGGAGAAGTGTTTTTTAATTACACTACACCTGGTAGTGACGACCTACATTACTATACTAGTATTCCAGACGATTATAATGTTTCTGAAAGAATATTTGATGAATTATCAGACGAACTTTACGAAAATTTTGACAGACTCAGAGAGCTATTTATAGAAAATAATCAAGAACCATGGACATCATGTGAATTTGATTTTAATAATGAAGGTAAATTAAACGTGGCTTTTGCTTATATTGATTGGAAAAATTCAGAATTTGGACCGTTAGCTAGAGAATATTATTATGAATACAAAAAATTCGGTGTTTTACCAGAAAAAGAATATGCGATAAATAAAGTGAAAAAAGTAGAACAATTTATTAAAGAACAAGAAAAAGAGTAAAATGAAGTGAAGGATGGAGCCTGGGACATAAAGTTCTAGGCTCGCTTTTTATGTGGATCGTACTTCTGATAATAATGACTTATGTTAAATTAAACCTAAATCATCTTGCTTTTGAACAATACCTTGTTGAATATCATCATCTAAATTATTTTTCTTTTCTTTAAATAATTCTTGAAATCTCATCTCGATCAGAATAACCTTCAAAAATAACTTCATCAATATTTTCTTCATTAAAATAATAGATTTGGTCTTCTACAACACCAATTGGATACTTACAAGCTGAATAGTCGAATATATATTTTTGACCCTCAATTTCTATAATTGGACCGCGATTAATAATCATTAACTTTTGGGAACCTTCTTTTAAATATATGATACTTCCTATTGTTTCCACTTTATCCCACTTATCTTCATATATTTTTAATTTTGGTATGTACTTTTCTATCAGAAATTGAAATCATATTTAAAATAGTAAATAGAAATAGCATACCTATCCAACAAATATATACTAAAATATTTTGTTTTTCCTCAAAAATCATTTGTAAAGGGGCAATTGATAAAAACAGCATCATAAAATAGCCGAAAACTACTATTATCATATTTTTAAATGATGGTATCAATATTACTCTTTGTTTACTCTTTTTATTAAATGCTGGGTGATTCAACTTCTTTTTTATAGATAAACGAAGTGTGATCACAGCAACAAAGCCAATTAAAAACATAAAAAATATACCGATTCGATTAATATTAATATCCATATAACCTACAAAACTTCTTAATAGCACACTGATAATGACACCAATACCACCTGCTAGCATACCTTGACTCTTTTGTCTTCCATTATGAAACATGTTTATATTATTGAACTCTTGATAAGTTAATTCTGTGAATTTAATAGGTATAAACCAATTCAGCATTGGACATAAATATGAATACCAATTTTGTTCTAAATCGACCATTAAATATCGATTGTCTTTTTGAATGATTTTATATCGAGGATTTTTATAAATTGTGTATACATAATCCAACTTGTTTCACCAACTCCATTTCATTGGATTTGCTACTTTTTTGACATTGTTGACAGCTTCTCCAACATTTTTTCGACTTATTCTGCTTTATTACTAAAATACCTGGCATTATTTTCCACAGTTTTTGCAACCTCTTGACAACTATCCTGTAATTTATTTTTCATATATAATGCGCCTTTTGCTTCTAAAATAAATTGCTTAGTTTTAAAAACAATTCTTTTATCAATTTAATGACCAGTCCAGTCAACTTTTTAACTCGTACCTAATCCTTTAGTTGAATTTACTATGTCAACGCCAACAAATTTTCGCAAATTAAATCTAATTTGTTACCTTTACTAGTTACAATAATGGCTGAAAAGAATTATATCCGAGAATCATAAGCTTATCCTTGTGACCCACCCGTTCCACAATGACATGTTACTTTTTTGAAGATAATCATATCTACTTGAAATACTTTTTACTATATTTTCAACATCAGAAGAGTAGCCTTTTTATGTAAAAAAAGTATTAAGCAACTGACTAAAAGTGCTTAATACTTTTTGTTATCGAAAAAGCGGCGTCAACATAGAAACAAAACTTTTAAACAATTTATTTCTAAGTTATGATGCTTATTAAAATACATTTAACTTTTACCTTAGATAAATACTAACAATAACGTACATAACCGAAACCTTATAAAACACAAACAATGCCGTGTTTAATAATAAAATTCCAATTCTTGCTTTAATTCATCTACATATTCTTTAGTTCCCGTCACAATCAAACGATCTTTATATCGTAACTGTGTATCACCATGAGGTACGATTGAATCGTTATCTCTTATAATACGAACAAAAATAATATCGCCACCAAATGGGAAATTACGTAATTGAATATTTTCATACTGATAATTTAACATTTGAATTTCATATAGAGATGTTTCTACATTACTTAATAAATTCAGCATATTAGGTGTTTCTATTAAAATTTTTAGTAAGATTTTATTACTTAAATAATTACTAAACACCTCTATACCTTGATGTTTCAATGTCGGATCTTCGTTTGTGCTTTCGAGTCGACATATAACACGTTTAACACCATGTTTTTTAGCCATTAACGCAACGCTTTTATTTATATTGTCATCATTTGTAGAACATACAACAATATCTCGCTCGAAAAGTCCCAAGCGTTCTAATAAATCTTCTTCGTAATCTGCTATTTCTATCATAGTAATATCGTCAGAGAGCTTTCTACTATCACTCAAATCTTTTCGATAGTATAAAGAAATGTCATATAATTGAGAAGTTAAATTTTGTGCTATTGGAATAGTTAATTGATTCTTACCAATCATACTTACTTCTATGCGGCGTCCCACTTCATTAGGAATTGGGAACATCTTCTTGAATATCACGGGTACGAAGACACATGTAATCACAGCACTAAGAATTAAAATGCCGGAAGTTTCCGGAGAAATCGCTTTTAATTTTTCAGCAATTTTAGCCGCAGCTATAACAAGTGATAAAGTTGATGTAAGTAAGAAAGCAGATGCAATGGTAGTTTTGGTGTCAAACCAGCGTCTAATGTAAAATACTGGTATCAGTTTTGAAATAATAAATGAAAAAATGAGTACAGGTATAATGAGTAACAACGATGGTTCTTTAATTAAACTTGGGATATCTAAATCGACACCTACCATGATAAAGAAAATTGGAATAAAGAAACCATAACCAAAGGAATCTAATTTTTCGACCATCTCTTCATTAGGTTTAAGTAAAGAAACAACGACACCGGCAAGAAATGCACCTAATATGTATTCAGCACCAACACCTTCAGCAAGTGCTACTAATAAAATAATAAGTGCAAATACTGCTCTTATACCTATTTGCGTTGTACCATCCATTAACTTTTGTAAGAAGGACATACGTTTAAATAACACACCGATTACATAAAAGACAACTGTAAATACGACTAAAATACCTGTAAGCCATATTGTACTCCCACCTTCACCATAAATAGCACCATAAACAGTTAGTAAAATCATGGTAAATAAATCTGCTAATACAGCTACTAGTAAAATAAATTGTCCTATCGTTGTACGCATAATGTTCATTTCTTTAAGGGTTGGTACTACAACTCCTAACGAAATTGTAGAAATGATAATCACCATTAAAAGGACATCATTAACTAATCCTAACCATTTAAATGCAAAAGCTAAAACAACGGAAATCATCATAATAAATGCAAATACTGTCAGTGCCAGTTTAAGATGACCAGGTACATCCTTTTCATGTTTATCTTCTCCTTGTCTTGGACGTGAATCCTTTTTAAATGCATTAAAGTCAATTTCTAGACCACTTAAAAACATTAAAAAGATAAACCCAAGCGTAGATAAAATATTAAGAAATGCATCTCTTTCCACTAAATTGAGAAAAGAGTGTCCTATCACAATCCCCATCAATATTTCAGCTACAACAACAGGAAGAAAGTTTATATTAAAACGATGCACAATGATTGGAGTCATAAATGCAGCTACGACGACTATAACTAAAGATAAGAATTCCATATGACCTCCTTATGTTAGGTATGACATGAATGATGTAGCTAATCCAAAATAAATAAGCATACTCACAATGTCATTAATTGTTGTAATAAAAGGACCACTTGCAACAGCAGGATCAATTTTACATTTGTTCATTACTAAAGGAATCATTGAACCAACCAATGTACCTACTGTCATTGCGCATGTCAAACTTCCACCTACTATTAAAGCTAATAACGGTTGTCTGAATATGACGACAATAATTAAGAAAAGGATAACTGCACAAACAATACCAGATAATAAACCACTTCCCGCTTCTCGCAATGCAATCTTAAATTTACTCTGTTCATTTATTTCCCCCGTAGATATATTACGGACAGAAACGGCTAATGATTGTGTACCAGAATTTCCTGACATACCACTTATAATTGGAATAAATGCTGCAAGTAATGCCACTTGAGATAATGTATCTTCAAAACTACCTAATATAGTAGCAGTAATCATACCCAAAAATGTTAACACAATGAGCCATGGTAACCTTTTACTCGCCGTTTTAAACACTGAGTCACTTGTAGAATCAATGTCAGATACCCCAGCTAATCGTGAGTAGTCTTCACTTGCTTCTTCATCCATAACATCCAGGATATCATCAATAGTAATAATACCTAGTAAATGATTTTGATAATCTACAACTGGAACAGCTATAAAATCGTAGTCTCTCATTAATTGAGCGATATCTTCTTGGTCATCACCGACATTAGCACTGATGACACGTTCACTCATAACATCTTCAATGTATGCATCATTCTCAGCTACAATAAGATCTCTAAGTGATAGAACACCAACAAGTTGTTCATCTTCATTTACTGCGAATATAACATATATTGTTTCAGCATCAGGCGCTTGTTCTTTTACGTGAATTAACGCTTCTTTAACAGGTGTAGTTGATTTTAAAGAGATAAACTCCGTAGTCATTATACCGCCGGCAGTATCTTCTTCATAATGTAATAAAGCTTTGATTTCATTAGCATTATCTTTGTTCATTAATGTTAGCAAACTCGCCACTTTAGGTTTAGATAACTCATTTAAAATATCTACCGCATTATCATAAGACATTTCCTCTAAGACATGACTAGCATAGGTAGCGTCCATATTATCAAAAAGACTCTCATAATCATCGTCATCAAAGTCTAATTGATCAAAGAAATTTGCTACTTCTTTGGGTGATAAAAACTCGAATATTTTTTGTCTATTTCCATCATCCGTATCTTCAAAGTATTCACTTTGCTCATAGTTATGTAAATCTAAAAATTCTTTTCTGAATTCATCTATATCATTTTGATCTAATAATCGATCAAATAATTCTTTATCATATACGTCTTCACGAACGTTGTCTTTCATTTCAGTTTCGTTAGACATGTTAACACCTCCAAAACATATTTATTATACCATGTTGAATAATTTAATTAATTGTTTGTAATCAACATTTATCAGATAATGAGACCTGTATATGGGGTGGATAAATTCGACTGAACAGCAATGTAACGCTTGTCCATGAACACAAGGATGATTTCCACCGTACAAATCATCACCAATTAATGGATGACCAATATACTCAAAGTGAACTCGAATTTGATGCGTTCTTCCAGTAAGCAATTTAATCTTACATAAACTAGCAGTCTCATTTTGCATAAGCTTTTGATAGACAGTTTTTGCACACTTTCCCTTTTCATTAACTTCTCGCTTAATGATACTATCACTCAGCCTTGCAATAGGCGCTTCAATAACACCTGAAGATTGTGTTTGGCCATAGGCTAAGGCAACATATTCTTTTTTAAATTTCACCTTTGAAAACAAATGGTGTACATGTCCAAATTTAGCAAATACAACTAAACCTGAAGTGTTTCGATCAAGTCGAGTCACAATATGAGGATTTATTTTTTCGCCTTTTTTTGTATAATAAGCAAGCACTTGTTCTACTAAACTACCATGGGGATGTTCTCTAGAAGGTGCACAATTTTGCCTTTGTGGCTTGTTTACAATTATCAAATACGCATCCTCATAAATGATTTCTAATTCCTTATCGTATGGAATCAAATTCTCACTTGGTGTTTCACATGGAAAATGAACTTCTAATCTATCACCTTTGTTCATAACATGTCTGACAGTTACAGGTGAACCGTTTAATAGTAAAGCGCCATTTAATTTAATGGCGCTCAACGTGCGTTTAGAATAATCTTGATTTTTCAAAAAAGTTTTCACTGGTTCTGACTGTACAATTTGATATGTTAAAATCATCGTTCATCATCACTAGAAATAAATGAGTCATGTACCCTTTTCCAAAACGGAAATGGACGGAATCTGGCAAAACGCACTTTCTCATTAGCAACTCTATACTGTATTGCATTGACGTTTTTGTGCTTAATGCTAACATGGTCGATTGTGGTTCTAATCGTATCGTGATTTACCGGCGTAATTAAACACGTATGATGTTTAGGAAGTACTAATGGCGAGCCTACCGTTCTAAACACTCTATTATTAATAGATGCAATTTCAGCAATTTGCATCGCTTCAAGTGATGGATGTATGAGCGCACCACCTAAAGCTTTATTATAAGCTGTCGAACCCGAAGGTGTAGATATACACAACCCATCTCCTCTAAATCGTTCGAAATGTTTACCTCTTATATTGACGTCTACAACCAATGTTGAGCCATTTTCAGTTTTCATTGTTGCTTCATTTAAAGCAAGGTATCTCGTTTCATAACCATTATCGTTATACCTGACTATTAATTCTAAGAGTGGATATTCAATAACTTGAAACTCCGAATTATTAATTTCAATAATAAGCTTTTCAACTTCATGAGGTAACCAATCTGCATAAAATCCTAAATGACCGGTGTGTATCCCGACAAAAGCAACTTTGGATAACATATGACTATATTGATGGAAAGCTTGTAGTAACGTTCCATCTCCCCCAACTGAAATGACAATTTCAGGATTTTCGCTATCTTCTACCATTTGAAAATCTTTCATATGATTGATCATTTTATGCTTTAATGCATTCGATTTTGAATCACCTTTAGTAAGGATTGTATAACGCATGATTTACACCTCATTAGTCATTTTCATGTTTCTTAGCACGCTTTTGCGTATAATACTTTTGAGCTTCTTGAATTTCATCTTTAATTTCGGACATTTCTTCATCCAATAAATATGCCGCTTCTGCTGCTCTTTCTAAACGATGTTGAATCTCATCTGGGTATGCCCCATCATATTTATACCTTAATGTATGTTCGATTGTAGCCCAGAAGTTCATTGCTAAGGTTCTGATTTGAATTTCAGCCAAGATGTGCTTTTGTCCACTTAATGTTTCAATAGGATATTTAATAATCACGTGATAAGAACGATAGCCACTTGCTTTTGTATTTCGAATGTAATCTCTTTCTTCTATAACCTTGAAATCTTGACGTTGTCTTAATATATCAACAACTATGTCAATATCATCCACGAATTGACACATAATTCTAAGACCAGCAATATCGTACATTTCTTCATGTAAACAGTCAAAAGGGATACCCCTTTTGTTCGCTTTGTCTATAACGCTTGAAATAGGTTTTACCCTTCCAGTTACAAATTCAATTGGAGAATTATGTTCTCCCACTTCATATTGTTTTCTTAATCCTTTAAGTTTTACTTTTAATTCATCAACAGCTTGCTTATATGGCGTTAAAAATTGATCCCACTGGTTCATTTTGTTTCACTCCGCTTCACTCTAGTTCGAAAGTTTTTTCAACAGCTGAAACAAACTCCTTACCATAGTTATTGTTTCCTTCTATGTTATTCAAAACATAATCTAATTCTTCTTGGAAATGCTTAAGTTCTAAATGATTATTAATAATGATTCTTTTATCTCTATTCTCATGCAACATCGACCATGTTTCCTGAACAAAAATCAAATATGAATATGATTGTCCATCATCTAAAAGATAAGCAAAACCATAATTATCACTATCAACAAGCATTTGACCTACCTCTTCTAATCCTTCTGTAGATTCTTCTGAGAAGCAATAAACGCCATCATCTTTTAATTTAATTTCATTTATGTAAATACGCATGCTTGTTTCCTCCTTATTCCATACTAGTTTAACATATTACAACCTATCAAAACACGCTACAACTCACAGAAAAATCTTCTAGTCTCTCATGTTTTTACTGTTATCATTACTCATTCTTTAATGATGCTTTAGTGATCACCACAATCCTTTTATCATGTAACTAACCTAGTAAATTTAAGTTTCAACTTTTACTTATAGTGTTTGACTTTAATTATAAATCAAAATTCGTCATAATAAGACGTGCTAAATTTACAATAGCTAAAACATGATAGAGGTGACTTTTATGTCTACGAATAATGAGATTGAATTTAAACAAATACTAGATCAAGATACTTACTCAAAAATCTATGAACTCTATTTCAAAAATCAATCACCTTTTAAGCAAACTAATTTCTATATCGACACAGAGAATTTTAAATTAAAACAGCATCAGGCTGCTTTGCGTATAAGGGTCAAAGATTATATGTATGAAATGACTTTAAAAGTCCCTGCTGAAGTTGGATTGACAGAATATAATCACTCAGTAAATATAGAACCTGAACTTGATATGTCACTTCAACTTTCCCAATTACCCAACGATATTAGAAATATTTTAGAACAGGACTTTAATATTTTAGAAAATGAGCTTAAAGTGCTAGGAAACTTAACTACCTATCGCTTAGAAACCGATTATCAAAATGAATTACTAGTATTAGATAAGAGTGAATATCTCGGCAAAACTGATTATGAATTAGAGTTTGAAGTTCATTCTTATGATGAAGGATATTCAAAATTTAAAAGTTTACTTCAACATTTTAATCTTCAACATCAAAAACCCTTGAATAAGGTGCAACGTTTTTTTCAAGAAAAACAAAATGCAAGTGATAAAGAGTAACAGTTGTCGATAAGGCAAATTACTTTTAAATGTAAAAATTCATGTTATATTAGATATATATTAATGGAACACGGTGATATTATGTCTAAAACACCATATGAGTTGATTGGTCAAAAAGCCTTGTATCAAATGATTGATCATTTCTATCAACTTGTCGAGAAAGATTCTCGTATCAATCATTTATTCCCAGGCGATTTCAAGGAAACCAGTCGAAAGCAGAAACAATTTTTGACACAGTTTCTTGGAGGTCCTGACTTATATACACAAGAACATGGTCATCCCATGTTAAAACGAAGACATATGGAATTTACAATTAGCGAGTATGAACGTGATGCATGGCTTGAGAACATGCATACTGCTATTCAACACGCCCAACTTCCTGCGGGTGTAGGCGATTACTTGTTTGAGCGATTAAGACTTACTGCAAATCACATGGTAAATTCCTAAATTTAATTGTAGGTGAAAATACATGGCTGAAGAATTAAGAATCATGGAGAATAAGAGTCGTGAAGATACTAATCTATCACCTGTTAGCAAAATAGAAATCTATTCTTTTTTTGATCCTTTTAGTAAAGATTGTTTTAAATTATCTGCAATCTTATCAAAATTAAGAATTGAATATAATAAATATATAAAGGTAAGACATATTTTAAACCCTTCTTTAAAGGTATTAACTAAGTGTCAAGCTCAAAGTACTTCAGATTTTGACAATATTGCACTTGCCTATAAAGCCGCTGAACTTCAAGGTCGTATCAGAGCAGAAAGATTTATACATTTAATGCAAAATGAAATCATTCCAAAACGTGATATTATTACCGAAGATATGATTTCTGATTGTATTAAAAATGCCGGCATTGACTATCAAGTTTTTAAAGAAGACTTGCAAAAGGACAAGTTGACTGACAGCTTGAAAGTTGATCTTCACATTGCAAGAGAAATGGAAATAGAACAAGCTCCCTCACTTGTTTTTTTCAGCGAAAATGTTCATGAAGAAGGTTTAAAAGTCGAAGGATTATATCCTTATCATATCTATACTTACATTATTAATGAGTTAATGGGACAACCTATAGAGAAAAATCTTCCTCCAAAATTAGAATACTACATTCAAAAGAAACAACTAGTAACAATGGAAGAACTTTTAACAATCTATGAATGGCCTGAAAAATTACTAAATAAAGAATTAAAGAAACTCACACTTCAACAAAAAGTTGAAAAGTTGCAATATCCAGAGGGAGAATTTTGGAAATCTAAAATGCCTCAGTGTTAATGATAGATATGATGAGAGCTATACAAATTTCATTTTGAAAATTATATCTTAATTACGATAGCGTGGACTCTCGAGTATAAAAAGAAGAATACACATTTATGTTTAACTCAGTTATCTATAAATTAAAAAAATCGCCTATGACGTGAATAGTTGTCATAGGCGATTTTTTATATTTACTGATTTATTTCTTATTAAAAAATATACACAATAATGTATATATCATGTATAGCAATAATTTTTAAATTCACTTTAAAAATTTGCAAATAAAAAAACGCCGTGTCTGATTACACGACGCTAAACAAAGGGGATGGGAGAAATTTTTCACTTCAAACAAAGGGGTATGTTTGTTATGTGATTAATTTCATGTTCATAATATACCACGGTAAAATATCCTTTTCAACCCTTGTTTATTCATAAAATTAAATTGTCACAATCTGTTCATATTGTAAGCGAATTCAATTCTACTAAGCTTTCATTAACTTTTCAAAAGCATCTAATTTCTGTTCAAATACTTCACAAGCTTCCTCTATTGGTTGAGGTGTTGTCATGTCAACACCTGCATTTTTTAATATTTCAATCGGATAGTTTGAGCTACCCTTTTTCAAGAATTCATTGATATATCGTTCAACAGCAGGTTGACCCTCAGTTAAAATTTGATGACTTAAACTTTGAGCTGCACTATAACCAGTTGCGTATTGATATACATAATAATTCATATAGAAATGAGGAATACGTGACCATTCTTTACTAATATCATCGTCAGTTTCTACTGCTTCACCAAAATATAGTTTGTTCAATTTAGCATATTCTTCATTCATACGATTTGGCGTTAACGGCTCCCCAGCTTCTTCTATTTGATGTATTTTATGTTCAAATTCAGCAAACATTGTTTGACGGAATAGTGTTGCTCTAAATCGTTCTAATTCTTGGTTAAGTAACAATAGACGTCGTTCATCATCTAAATGTTTGTCCATGTAGTCACTAAGTAAAGCCTCATTACAAGTTGATGCTACCTCAGCGACAAATATTGTATAATCGCTTAAATTTGATGGTTGATTTTGTCTACTAAAGTAACTATGTGCAGAGTGACCAAATTCATGTACTAAAGTATATAAATCAGAAACAGTGTCTGACCAGTTAAGTAAAATGAAAGGATTGGTTAAATGTCCACCGGATGAATATCCGCCTGAACGTTTACCTTTATTTTCATATACATCGACCCAACGGTTATCTAGACCTTCCTTAACCACATTTAAGTATTCTTCTCCCATTGGCTCAAGTGCTTTTAACATCCAAGATTTTGCCTCTTCATATGGCATTTCAAATTTGACATCTTTAACAAGAGGTGTATAAAGATCATACATTTTTAAATCGTCTAAACCTAGTAACTCTTGTCTAAGCTTCGTGTATCTGTGTAATAAAGGTAAGTATTTATGGACGGTTTTGATTAAGTTATCGTAAACAGCTTCTGGAATATGATTATTACTTAAAGCTCTTTCACGTGCTGAACGATAATGATGAGTTCTAGCATTAAATACATTTTTCTTAACCTCACCAGCTAAAGTAGCACCTAGCGTGTTATTATGCGCACCGTATGCTTTATAAACATTTCTAAAAGCAGAAGCTCTTAACTCACGATCATCAGACTCTAAATACTTGATAAATGTACCTTGTGTTAAAGGATAAGCTTGACCATCTTTATCTATAGCATCTTCAAATTCTAAATCTGCATTGCTAAACATTCCATATACATTAGAAGGCGTTGAAAGTGCGTCTTGTGCTTCTGTTAATAACTTTTCTGTATTCGCATCTAATATATGTGGGCGTTTCTCATTAATCAACTTCAAATCGAATTCATATCGTTTTAAATCATCATTAGAATCGATAAAAGATTGAATAGTAGCTTCATCTAGTTGTAAAATTTCAGGTACTAAAAAACTCCATGCAGAGCTATATTTAATAACAAGTTGATGTGCACGCGCTTCTAAACCGGTATACTTATCATTTGCAGTATCTTGATCTTGTTTTAAATGTGCGTATACATATACCTTTTCTAATTTTGTACCTAACTCGTCTTCAAGACTTAGCGCTTCATATAATGTTTCAGCACTTTCACCAAGATGACCTTTAAATTTTTCTTCTTCACCTATTTTAGCTTCAATACTTTTAAAAGCTTCTTCAAATGCTTCATCACTTTTAAAAATTGTTGTTAAATCCCATGTATATTCAGGATATTTACGTTCCTGTTCTTCTCTTGTTAATTGTTGACTCATAATGTAAACCTCCTTAATAATCTGAATAGCTTAATTTTCTCATTTTAGCACTACTTTTGCACGTTTAAGCTTTCGTGTTCATATAAATAATCAAATTCACGTAAAATAGTGTTTAATATTTGACGTTTGTCGTATTGAAACGTTGCAAAAACCCTAAACTTCACTTGACTAAGAAGTTGTTTACATAATTCGTTATCATTTAATGTTCTTCTTAGCAACAAATATTTTAATTGCCATTCTATTGGATGCGTTATTAAATATATTTGATGTGGTACAACATATCCTAATTTAGAAATTACATCAGAATCATACATATTTAATTGATACATGGCACTGAGTGTAGGTTCTAAAACACTGTGGCGCTTTCTACAATAGTTTATATAACGTTGTATATTAGAAGCAGATAACCTAAAATTGGGAACATTATTTGATTGAAAAGTCATATTTATTATATCCTCAAATTTTAAAACTTTTCTTTGTGCAACAAAATTTTTACCGCCTACATGTTGAAGATGACTATATAATATTAATACAAACTTTTTGGAATCCCATGTTACTAATGTTCTATTAATTGGATGAATAAAAGCACTTTGAAATGGTGATAATTTAACGTATTTATCTTTCAAAGGAACATCTTTAATAATCCAAATTACATTCAAACCTATTCGCTTTAAACCAGTTGTTCGGCGAATAATTTTACTAATACTTATTTTAGAAAATTGAACTTCAATTGCATTTTCTTGATTGATCACAATATCTGGATATTGCAAAACTTCTTTGTAATAAGGTTCAATTTCCACGTTAAAATTCAATGCTTTATAAATTCTTGCTAAATATAACTTTGCTTCATAATGTTCAACTGATTCTGACTTTGAACAGTGGTGATTAAAACGTGTTTTATGCGCAAAGTGAGCTATTAAAGTCATCCCTTGTTTGAGTATCACCTCAGACTTACAGTGAGGACATTGATATTTATCAAATTTGTTTGTATGTTGTGCTAAAATTTTCTGACCTTGCTGATTGATTGCCATTAACATCTCCTCACCCCATTATTAATAACGGAGTACAGCATAGTTTTACTTTTTTTTTAAAAAAAAAGGTGCCCAATGGCACCTTTTAAATCATTATTATTCGTTTGTATCAGTAAAGTATTTACGTACTTGAGAAGTAACATTGTGACTCATAATAATCTTAGCGTAGTCGTTTAAATATATATTTGTTTTATCGGTTGGATATGCAAACTCCAATAACTGACTATAACTATCGTTAATCATCTCTTGTGAAACTGAATCATCAAAATGAATTGAGTAATAATATTTATTATCAATCATATATAATAAATCTTCAAATTCATCAGTGTTTTGATTATTATGATAAGCATAGTCGATAACTTGCTCTAAATCGTCAAATTTCACTATAATATTTCTTACATTTGATGGCTTATGCGCACGTCTTTGTTGTTTATCTTGATGGTTTTTCTTTTGTTGTTTACGTTGTTCAAATAAATCTTCTAAACTTTCTTCACCTTCAAGTGTTTGAGCCAATAATTCATTTACCTGATCATCAAATTGATGATTTGTATCATCGTCTGACATATTCATAGCATCTTCATTTTTTGATTTAGAAATCGTTACTTCCACGCCCTTTTCAAAAGCGTGTACTTGAATCCAAAGTGGACCTTCAACTACAAAATCCTCTTCTTCATTAATTTCATCCATCATTGACCAGAAAAATTCTTCACCACGTTTACGGTTACTCCATAGGTCTTCACGACTAAAACCACGTGCTTCAATGTCACTATATGTTATAAACAATTTTACTGTTGTATCATCAACACGTTCTATTCTCATATCATCTCACTCCTTACAGTCGATGAATAGTAACCATATTGTATTAGAACGGAGGTTAAATTACAATTTATTTGTTTGATTAAATTTAACTATTATTCATTTGGACATCTATTCTAACATATTCCCTGTTTTAATAACAAAAAACTTACTTTAAATAAGATTATATATAAAAGAGCCTAGGACGAAAAATGTCCTAGGCATACTTTAACGAATGGCAATCGATGACTAAATTGTTAGTACGCATATGTTAAGCGTTGTTCAACACGATTCTTCGTTACCAAAGTGGAAAAACGAAATCAGCAAGAATTCTATTCCACTCTCAAATATCTTTCAAAGAAGTTGTTAATATTATTATTAATCAACTAAACGTTGCGCTTCTTGTAATTGGAACGTACGTACTTTTCGTGGTAGGAAACGACGAATTTCATCTTCGTTGTATCCAACTTGTAAACGTTTGTCATCTAAAATAATTGGACGACGTAACAAGCCAGGATTATCTTGAATGATTGAGTATAAATCTTGTAATGGTAATGAATCTATATCCACATTCAATTTTTGATATGTCTTAGAACGTGTTGAAATAATTTCGTCAGTTCCATCTTCAGTCATTTTTAAAATTTGTTTAATTTCATCAATTGTTAAATGTTCAGAAAAAATGTTACGCTCCGTATACGGAATATCATGTTCTTGTAACCATGCTTTCGCTTTACGGCAAGATGTGCAACTTGGTGAAGTAAATAATGTTACCATACATCTCACTCTCCTATAGAATGAATTTAATTCATTATTTTAAAATTATTTGTTAATTAAAGAAATTAAGTTTTTAGCTTTCTTAATCTTACACTTATTATTATAAATGGCTAAGATTAAAATTAAATGAGAAAAACCTAATTTTTCTGAGAAATCTTAAAAATAAATAAAAATGTATACCTCTCTTTAACGATATACCCAGATATTGATATTTTAACACAACTTACAAATTAACGAAATACTGTTATAATGTTACATAAACAATATTAATTAGAAAGTAGGCATCTAATATGGAAACTTTATTCTCAGGAATTCAGCCAAGTGGTATTCCAACAATTGGTAACTACATTGGTGCATTAAAACAATTTGTAGATGTTCAAGATGACTATGAATGTTTTTTCTGTATCGTAGACCAACATGCAATAACGGTACCACAAGACCGCTTAAAATTACGCAAACAAATACGTCAACTCGCAGCAATTTATTTGGCATCAGGTATTGATCCAGATAAATCGACTTTATTTATTCAATCTGAAGTCCCTGCACACGTGCAAGCTGGTTGGATGCTTACAACAATAGCTTCTATTGGTGAATTGGAACGTATGACTCAGTTTAAAGACAAAGCTCAGAAACGCGCAGATGGAGTGCCTGCTGGTCTACTCACTTATCCACCATTGATGGCGGCTGATATCGTGATTTACAACACTAACATTGTTCCTGTTGGTGATGATCAAAAACAACATATGGAACTGACACGTAATTTAGTAGATCGTTTCAATAGTAGATATAACGATGTATTAGTAAAACCAGAGGTACGAATGCCTAAAGTTGGTGGGCGTGTGATGAGTTTACAAGATCCTACTAAAAAAATGAGTAAAAGTGATGATAATCAGAAGAATTTCATTTCTTTATTGGATGAACCTCATGTCGCTGCCAAAAAAATTAAAGGCGCTGTAACAGACTCTGACGGTATAATAAAATTTGATCGTGAGAATAAACCAGGCATTTCAAATTTACTTTCAATTTATTCTGGTCTAACTAATGAATCTATTAAGAATATTGAATCTAAATATGAAGGTGAAGGTTACGGTAAATTTAAAGGTGATTTATCGGAAATTGTTAAAGATTTTCTTATTAATTTCCAAGAAAAATATGCAAGCTTTTATAATTCTGATGACCTAGATGATATTCTAGATAAAGGTAAAGAAAAAGCTCAAAAAGCTTCATTTAAAACATTGAAAAAAATGGAAAAAGCAATGGGCTTAGGTCGAAAAAGATAATACTATATAATATACAAAAAATGCCTCGAAAATAATTTTCGAGGCATTTTATCAATAATTATATGGTTATTTTATTCAAATCACTTTATAAATTTAATCAATATCTTATTTTATACATCATTCATTATTTTTATAGTTGCTTTCCTTATTTTACTCATTCAAGAAGGAATATTTGATGTTACAAGCTTTGGATTTCGTCGTTTAAAGTATCAACTTTCCTCAACTAAGAAAAAACGTATGATGAAAAATGACCACTTTTTCAATCCGCAAAAAGTTAAAAAAGAAAGTTATATAATTTCCCCATGGGTAGTTCCAACATTGATTGTTAACCTCACTTATATAATTGTGAGTATCGGAGTATCCTTATTATTATAAAAAAATCTTCAAGTGAGTAGCTAAATTAATAACTCATCACTTGAAGATTTCTGTTTACATTTATTTAATTTTAGTCTTCAAATTTCTTAAATACTAACACTGCATTATGTCCACCAAATCCTAAACTATTACTCATTGCATAGGTAATGTCTAAGTCTTGGGCTACATTCGGAACAATGTCCAAATCACATTCTTCGTCTGGTGTGATTGCATGTATTGTAGGGGCTACCTTTGAATCACGAATTGATAGAGCAGAAAAAATAGCTTCAATTCCACCTGTAGCACCTAATAAATGTCCAGTCATTGATTTAGTTGAACTTACTTTTAATGACTTCGCAGCATCACCGAATGTATTTTTAATCGCTTGAACTTCATATAAATCTCCAACTGGTGTACTTGTGCCGTGTGCATTTAAATACTGTACATCTTGAGCTTTGATTCCAGCATCATCTAAAGCAGCTTGCATAGCTCTTGAGCCACCTTCACCTTCAGGCGCAGGTGCTGTAATATGATGTGCATCGCCAGAGGAACCATAACCTACAACTTCAGCGTAAATTTCAGCGCCTCTCTCTTTAGCTGAATCTAATGATTCAAGTACAACAATACCTGCCCCTTCACCCATAACAAAGCCATCACGGCCTTCTTGGAATGGTCGACAAGCCGTTTCAGGGTCATTGTTTGTAGATAATGCACGACTAGCACTAAACCCTGCGATTGCCATATGTGTAATAGGTGCCTCTGTTCCACCAGTCACCATTGCATCTGCATCACCACGTTGAATAATTTTAAATGCTTCACCTATTGAATTAGTCCCCGTAGCACAAGCTGTTACTGTAGAACCATTAGGCCCTTTAGCACCTAAATCAATAGAAACTTGACCGGTAGCCATATCAGGAATTAACATTGGAACGAAAAATGGACTTACTCGACGTGGTCCTCTTTCTACAAGTGTTGTATGTGCAACTTCGAAAGTTTCCATACCACCGATACCAGAACCAATCCATACACCAATACGGTCGGCATTTTTTTCATTAATATTTAATTGTGCATCTTTAACCGCTTCTCTTGCAGCAACCACCGCGTATTGTGTAAAACGATCCATACGGCGAGCTTCTTTTCTATCAATGTGGTCTTCTATATTAAAATCTTTCAATTCACCAGCAAGATGTACATTATAATCATCAGTATCTATTCTTGTGATTTTATCTATACCGTTAACACCTTTTAGTGCATTGTCCCATGTTGTTTTAGCATCGTTACCAATTGGAGATAAGGCTCCGATACCCGTTATAACAACTCTATTATTTTTATTCATACGTTATCCTCCTATTTTCCCCATTTAATAACGATTGCGCCCCAAGTTAGACCTCCACCGAAGCCAACTAAGACTAATGTATCGTCATCTTTGATTTTTCCATTTTGCAATTCTTGATTAATACTTAATGGTATTGAGGCAGCCGAAGTATTACCATATTTATTTACTGAGACACTCATTTTTTCTCTTTCTATTCCTAATCTCTCTCTCGCAGATTCCATAATTCTAATATTAGCTTGATGTGGAACAAATAAGTCTATGTCTTCAGAAGATAAACCAGCTTTCTCAACTACACGCGTAGATGCATCACCCATAATTCTCACAGCAAATTTAAATACTTCTCTACCATTCATTTTGAGTTTGCCAGTTTCTCTATCTAAGTACAAGTATTTACCGCCACTACCGTCTGAACCCATTTCATAGCTAATGATACCACGGCCTTCAGCAACTTCTCCCATGACAACAGCTCCAGCACCGTCGCCAAATAATACAGCAGTAGAACGGTCAGTCATATCGGTAATCTTAGATAATTTATCAGCACCCACAACTAAAATATGTTTGTAATCACCAGATTGTATATATTGTTTAGCAGTAATCATTGAATACATAAAGCCAGAACATGCAGCAAGTTGATCCATAGTAGCAACCTTACCTGTTCCTAGTCTTTCTTGTAAGATATTAGCCACGCTTGGGAAAGGCATATCCCCAGTAGCTGTAGCAACGATAATCATGTCTATATCTTCTGGTTGAATGCCAGCATCCTCTATCGCTTTAATACTTGCATTGTATGCTAAATCAGATGTGTCTTGATCTTCGTCTGCCCAATGTCTTTCTTTAATACCAGTCATTTTAGAAATCCATTCATCTGAAGTTTCTAAAAACTGCTCAAAATAGGCATTGTCTATAATATTTTTAGGTGCATATGCACCAAAACCTTTAATACCCACATTCATGGTTGTACACCTTCTTAAAATTTTTTAATACCAGGTATTAATTTAACATATTCATGTTTTTAAACTCAAGCAGAGAGCCTCCCAATCAATACAAAACATTTCCATTATGTATTTTAACAAACTTCACTAAATACATCTTTATAATTACAACATACTCTAATTTCTTATTTTGCTTTTAATTAAAAGTATGAGATAACAACGTCTTAGATTTATACTATACAAATAAGATATTATCACTTAAAATAGAGTTAACGAATAAACAAGTGGAGGTTATATAATATGAGATACCTCATGACATTCATTTGGGCAGTATTGTTACTTCAAATGGTTAATTTCGTATTGAATAGCTTAAATAGTGGACCGGCACTAAATGTAATTAATCCAATTATTATTGCTGTCATCTTCACTATTGTTGTAGCTATTTTAGATCCAATTCTTAAGCCGTCAAAAGGTTCAAGTCAATACGAATCTTAATTCTTTAAATAATAGTGTAGGAGGACATGAATGCTTGTCCTCCTATAACGTGTGTCGAAAAGATTGATATTAATGCATTTTTAATTCAATCATCAACTGCCTTTATATTATAAAAGAGGTTGGGACATAAAGTTCCAAGATAAATAAAAAAAGACAATTTCTATTGAAATAATATAGAAATTGTCTTTTTTATTATTTTTTGAATATTTTCAGTTCTTTGAGCTGTTACTTTTCTCATATTAAGTGCCATTAGCACAAATCCTAGTTC
>NZ_KV834795.1:0-413 GCF_001837945.1 Staphylococcus sp. HMSC077D08
GTATCAAACTTAGGGTCAACAATAATGAGTTCTGATATCGGTTTTAATACACTTAGTAAGTACGTCAGCATATAAGATTTACCACTGCCTGAATTACCTGCGATCGCTATAGATGTAATGTTTTGATAGTTTAAAGTTAATTGTTTCATGATCGGAATTTGTTGATTCGTTAGAGACGACGTAAAACGATCTAAATCAGAAATCACTAAGCGTTCTGATATCCCTTGTTGCCATGGGAAAAACAAAGCGCGTTGCGTATGAATATCGTCGGTATCCATAGGTACGAAATACGCAGAATTCTGTTTTAACAATGTGAATTTGGGATATAAAGCTGCACTCGCAATGAGAAATATTTTTTGATATAAGTCATCGTCCACAATATAGCCTGCAGGCAGGCGAGGAAGAAAGTAAAA
>NZ_KV834796.1:0-482 GCF_001837945.1 Staphylococcus sp. HMSC077D08
CTCATTATTGTTGACCCTAAGTTTGATACACCGAGCCGTTGGGCACGTATTCATGATATTACTGTGATTCACCCTCATCAAAATCGATCTAAGTCTGATTTTTTATCTGAAATTAATGAAAACTTAAGTCATTGCCTTCAAGTTATTCAACAACGACAAACCATTCTTTATGACGATCCAGACTATCAATTTGATCACCTAACCATTGTGATTGATGAAGTGCTCGCTTTAGCTGAAGGTGTGAATAAGACCATTAAAGACGCGTTCTTTTCATTACTATCTCAAATTGCTTTATTAGGTCGTGCCACCAAAGTTCATTTATTACTGGTGTCTCAACGATTTGATCATCAAACCATCCCGGTTTCCGTTAGAGAACAACTCAATGTGCTGATTCAAATCGGTAATATTAATAAAAAAACCACACAATTTTTATTCCCCGATTTAGATCCAGAAGGTATTGTGATACCCATTGGTAAAGGGAC
>NZ_KV834797.1:0-219 GCF_001837945.1 Staphylococcus sp. HMSC077D08
ACTTTACTTAACCTTTCTCATTTCATTTTCCTATACACGGTTTCAGGAACCCAACATACTACAAACGAATTTCAAAAGGCGAGAGTAAAGCTGACTTGTTTTTTTTACGGATTTAAAATCCAAGAGTCTGGACAGTCTACTCCTCTCTATAACTATAAAAAATAGCTATGAAAAAATCTATCGTCATAGATTTCTTCATAGCTAATCTTAGTATGTTTT
>NZ_KV834798.1:0-279 GCF_001837945.1 Staphylococcus sp. HMSC077D08
ACCTTGAGCTTGTCGACGTTTACTTTCATTTCGTTCTTGTTCTGAGACCATTGCTAATATTTGTATGATTAAATCTTTCATAAACTTATCTAATAAAGGATTGCCAATGACTTCATTCATCATAGGTAAACTAGTAATCATCAATTGAACTTCTTTATCTTTTAAATAATTAACTGTGTTAATCACTTCATCATAATTACGACCTAAACGATCAATCGATTCTACTACAAATCTATCGCCCATTCTCACAAAGTTAAGTGCTTCTTGAAATACTGGTCT
>NZ_KV834799.1:0-4095 GCF_001837945.1 Staphylococcus sp. HMSC077D08
CTCATTCTAGTTATAAGGAGTGATGATATGGAAAAATTAACGCCAAAACAAGAACGTTTTGCGAATGAGTATATTAAGACACTCAACGTTACTCAAAGCGCTATAAAAGCAGGATATAGCCCCAATAGTGCACACGTAACAGGTAGTAGGTTATTACGAAAAGACAAAGTAGACGAATACATTAAAAGTAAGAAAGACGAGATTATGGACGATACCATTTTGTCGGCCAAAGAGACGTTGTACCTATTAACACAATCAGCAATAGGTGATGAGACTGAAACAAAGGAAGTTGTGGTTAAGAGGAGCTCATTTGAGCGCAATCCAGATACAGGACGCATGAACCTTGTATATAACGAACATGTGGAAACAGTAGATGTACCTATTAAGACTAGTGATCGTTTAAAAGCTCGTGATTTACTCGGTAGGTACCATAGCTTATTTACTGAGAAAGTAGACTTAAATGTAGCTACACCAGTGTTTGTTGATAATATCGGTGAAGATGATGAAAGAAAAGAGATTTAAAAGGGTTGTAAGAGCAATACCCGAATACAGAGTTTCATATTGATGATATAAGGAGATTTGGGAAGTAAAGAAGATTAATTTTTTAAATTATAATATATTGTTGTAATTTTGATTGTTTCTAAGAAAATATAGAGTTATACTTAACAGAACTATATTTGATTAGGAGTAAAATATGTCTTATGATGATGAGTTGAATTTTCTTAAAAAAATAATTTCTGTAATCTATGAAAGAATGACTAATTACGCTGATACCTTTGTTGAACTAAGAAATAATAAAATTAATTTTAAAAAGAAATGTGTTTGTGATTTTTTGGATGATAAAAATACGTATATTGATAGTGAGTTGTTAGATAATGTAGTGGTTTTTAAAGAAATAGTAAAGAAAGAAAATAGAATCTTATTGATTGATGAAGAGTTAGAATTAGAAATAGATAAACGTATTAAAAATGAAAGGTCTATTTATAACAAACTTTTAAAATATCAAGCAAAAAATGGTAAAGGAAAGTATCCTATTATTAAATGTTTAAATGATTTGTTAGGGTATAGATTCACTTTACAAAGCGATATTGATTTAAATAATGTATATAATATATTAAATGAGTATGTTTATGAGAATTTTAATGGTAAAATAAAGATAGTAGACGCTAGTAAAAATGACTATAAAGCAATTCACTTATATTTTAAGATTGATAATTTTTGTTTTCCGTGTGAACTTCAAATATGGCTAAACAAAGATCATAAGAATAATAAAAAATCGCATAAAATATATAAGCAAGATTATTTAAATTGGGAAGAATATGAAAGTGAATTAGAAAAAAAGTAGGGTGGTGAGATAAATGTACAAACATTATTTAATAATTTTGGAAGAATATGACCATGAAGGAAGATTAGCATTCCATATGACTATAACTGAAAAAAAAGATCTTGAAAAAATAGAACTTTATGAAGAAGATTTAACAGAATTAGGTATTGGTTTTTATACACATTTGATTACTACGTCAAAAGATACAATTCAAAGTATAAAGGAAAAAGATAGTTTTTTTGAAAATGTAACCATTTTCGAAAAATATTTTGACTTTAAAAACGTTGCTAAATCTCCTCACGGATTAAATGCTATGGATATAGCGAGATATATTTTAATGTTGAAACCTACTACTCCACTTAAACTTCAAAAATTACTTTATATAGTATATGAAAGATATTTTTTAAACAGAAAAATAGAGTTATTTAAAGAGAGATTTTTAGCCTTTGATTATGGGCCTGTAGTTAAAGAAGTTTATTCAGTATACAGGGGGCAAAGTGACGTACTTACTGAAAAAGATGATCAGTCTGTATATAGTGTGATAAGTAATGCTACTACTCCAATAACATATAAAATATTCAGAGAAGAGGATTCTGAATATATTAGTAGTTTAATAAAAGATGTTATTGATGAGTATGATGGAGTGTCAGCTTGGGACATGGTTGAAAAAACTCACAAAAAAAACACAGCATGGGATAAAGCATATAAATTAGGACAAAATAGTCCCATTACTGTAGATTTAATAAAGTCATCGGTACCAGTAAAATAACTTTTACGTTCCACACACTCTCATGTGGTGTTTTTTTACGCTGAGAAACTTCCTGTGTCGCAGTGAGGAATGAGCTTTTGTAACTACGGTAAGTTATATAATAAAGGATGTCGTATGATACAACATCCTTTATTAATTGTGCTCTATAAAAATTAACTCGTCTTAAGTAAAGAATAAGTTTTTAATCGTTAATGCTATACCTAATATAGTGGCAATAAAAGAAAAAAAGCCTAAGAGTAAGCTTTTTATGAAAGAAAGCTTAAATTTAATTAGTTCATCTCGTTGGTGACTTTCATCGTTAAATATCCAATTGTAAATAGAAGTAATTATATTTCTCAAAGTTTGTATCAGCCAGTAAGAAATAAGAACTGAAGTAATAATAATAATATAATTATCAAAATGAGTAAGATTTTCTATACCTTTTCTAATAAATATGTATATATGATAAGAAATAATAATTATTAGAGTAGTTATTTTAACAAATTTTAATAATGAATTTTTACCTTTAAAGTAAACTACATAAAACATCATTAAATACAATGCAACTACCCAAAATATAAGAATTAAAGAAACAGCGCTTGACAAAGCTTCAATTAATGATTTATTCATAAATGTAACCTTGTATGCTAAAATAAATGCATAAGTTATTAATGTAAAAGGACTTAAAAATAAAGCGCCGATAGCATTTTGCAAAAATGTTTTAATTTCTAAACTTTTAAAGTAGTTACAAAAATGATGGAACTGCTTTTGCTTTTTTGCTGAGAGTTTCATAAAAAAACACTCCTGTTTAGCAAGTTTAATTCTATATAAAAACTATAAAAAATATATCATAATGAAACTTTTTCTTACAATACTTTTTGCAAAAATGAAATGATTTGTTTAATGATAATTTAAAGGGCAAAAAAGGGTACAGTTTTGAAATAAAGGACAAGAGTATGAAATTATTAACAATATAAGACGTTGAGAAACGTTCTGTGTTTCGATGAGTGAAACGATTAACTCTGGATTTACCCATGTTATTTTTTTTACTAAGAGTAACATTATGAGTAATTAATTAATATTGAAGTGATATAAATGAATTTAACAGTTCGGGAGGTGATGATGTTATGTTAAAAGATATAACATATTTAAAGCTATTGGATCTTGAATATAAGATGCTTTGTAGCTAAATTTAATCAACATTATCACAAAGTATCTTATTTATTAATAAGTAAAATAAATATACTTGTGAAAGGTTGAAAACAATGAAAACAATGATTTATCCTCACCAATATAATTATATCAGATCGGTTATTTTAAGATTGAAAAATGTATATAAAACGGTAAATGATAAAGAAACCGTCAAAGTTATTCAATCGGAAACCTATAATGATATTAATGAGATTTTTGGTCATATAGATGACGATATTGAAGAATCTTTAAAAGTATTAATGAACATCAGATTATCAAACAAAGAAATTGAAGCAATACTTAATAAATTTTTAGAATATGTAGTACCTTTTGAACTACCTAGTCCGCAAAAACTTCAGAAAGTATTTAAGAAAGTTAAAAAAATAAAAATACCTCAATTTGAAGAATATGATTTGAAGGTAAGTTCATTTGTAGGATGGAATGAACTTGCATCAAATCGGAAATATATAATATATTACGATGAAAAAAAACAATTAAAAGGACTTTATGGAGAAATTTCTAATCAGGTTGTAAAGGGGTTCTGCACAATTTGTAATAAAGAATCTAATGTTTCATTATTCATGAAAAAGTCAAAAACCAATTCGGATGGTCAATATGTAAAAAAAGGTGACTATATATGTCGAGATAGCATTCATTGTAATAAACAATTAACAGATATTAATCAGTTTTATAATTTTATTGATAAACTAGATTAAGGAATAAACTATGTTTGTGAAAATTGTGATTGTTAAATAATATTTTTTACCGTTAATTATGGATATAAATAGCTTTAAATTCAGAGGGCAAAAAAAGGGCATAATTTTGATGATAA
>NZ_KV834799.1:4195-34091 GCF_001837945.1 Staphylococcus sp. HMSC077D08
AAAAAAGGGCATAATTTTGATGATAAGGGCAAATTAAATAGTTAGCACACGGACAAGTTAAATAATTCGTTTCAAGCGTCACTCATTGAGTGGCGTTTTTTATTTTGAATACGTTTTGAATACGTTATTTAAAAATTAATAGCAATCTATAATAATGATATGACTATAAAATATTGATATATCAACGTTTATAAACAGTTAGAAATACATATAAAAAGTACAAACTAAACAATGGGAATAGTTGGTTTGCTTGTAGCAGGAACCACAGCTAAATCCTTAACTGATTCTTACAATCGAAAACTAGATAAAACGAATCAGATCAACTTTATTTCGACAATGATGGCAGCTATTTGTGGATTTTTATTCTTAGCTGCTGATCCTGTTAAAGATGGTGGATTTTCTAGTGCATTTATGGGTACAAAAGGTTTATTGACAGCCTTTATTTCCGCGTTTATTACCGTGATTGTTTATAATTTCTTTGTCAAAAGAAATATTACCATTAAAATGCCTAAAGAAGTCCCACCAAATATATCTCAGGTATTTAAAGATATTTTCCCTTTATCAGCAGTTATTTTAATTTTGTATGCTTTAGACTTACTTTCAAGAGCAATAGTTCACACGAATGTAGCAAATGCAGTACTAAAAGTATTTGAGCCACTATTTACTGCGGCAGATGGTTGGATTGGGGTTACACTCATATTCGGTGCGTTTGCGTTCTTCTGGTTTGTAGGTATTCATGGGCCTTCTATTGTTGAACCAGCGATTGCAGCAATTACTTATGCGAACCTTGAAACAAATTTACACTTAATACAAGCTGGAGAACATGCTGATAAAGTGATTACACCGGGTACACAGATGTTCGTAGCAACTATGGGAGGAACCGGTGCAACATTAGTTGTTCCATTTATGTTTATGTGGTTAACAAAATCAAAAAGAAATAAAGCGATAGGTAGAGCATCAGTCGTACCTACATTCTTTGGTGTCAATGAACCCATACTTTTTGGTGCACCACTCGTGCTAAATCCGGTATTCTTTATACCCTTTATTTTTGCACCTATAGTAAACATATGGATTTTTAAATTTTTTGTTGATGTCTTAAACATGAATAGTTTTAGTATCTTTTTACCTTGGACTACTCCTGGTCCACTCGGTATTATTATGGGGACTGGATTTGCATTTTGGTCATTTGTGTTAGCAATATTACTTATTGTTGTTGATGTGATCATTTACTATCCATTCTTAAAAGTATACGATGAACAAGTGCTTGAAGAAGAATTAGGAAATAAAGAAGCAAATAATGAATTAAAAGAAAAAGTATCAGCAAACTTTGATACGAAAAAAGCCGATGCTATTTTAGCAACTGCAGGGGCAAGTGAAGCGGATACTGATGATACATCTTCAGTTGATGAAACAACTTCTACATCCTCTACAGATACTATTAGTGAACAAACAAATGTTTTAGTTTTATGTGCAGGTGGAGGTACAAGTGGTTTACTAGCTAATGCTTTAAATAAAGCTGCTGAAGAGTATGAAGTACCAGTAAAAGCAGCAGCAGGTGGTTATGGTGCACATATGGATATTATGAAAGATTATCAATTAATTATCTTAGCACCACAAGTTGCTTCTAATTATGAAGATATTAAACAAGATACTGATCGCTTAGGAATTAAATTAGCCAAAACTGAAGGCGCTCAATATATCAAGTTAACAAGAGACGGTGAGGCGGCTTTAGAATTTGTAAAACAACAATTTAACAATTAAAAAGGAGTTTTATATATGACTAAGAAATTACCTGATGACTTTATTTTTGGTGGAGCAACCGCTGCATATCAAGCAGAAGGAGCTACTCAGACTGATGGTAAAGGGCGTGTCGCTTGGGACACGTATTTAGAGGAGAATTATTGGTACACAGCTGAACCAGCAAGTGATTTTTATAACAGATATCCTGTTGACTTGGAATTAAGTGAACGCTTTGGTGTAAATGGTATACGTATCTCAATTGCTTGGTCTCGTATTTTTCCTAAAGGTTACGGTGAAGTGAATCAAAAAGGTGTCGAGTATTATCATAATCTTTTCAAAGAATGTCATAAGCGTCATGTCGAGCCTTTTGTAACATTACATCACTTTGACACACCAGAAGTACTTCACAAAGATGGAGATTTCTTAAATCGTAAAACTATAGACTATTTTGTAGATTATGCTGAATTTTGTTTCAAAGAATTTCCAGAAGTTAAGTATTGGACAACATTCAATGAAATTGGGCCAATTGGTGATGGTCAATATTTAGTTGGTAAATTCCCTCCAGGTATCAAATATGACTTTGAAAAAGTATTCCAATCTCATCATAATATGATGGTTGCACACGCACGTGCTGTTAAACTTTTTAAAGATAAAAATTATAAGGGAGAAATAGGTGTTGTCCATGCATTACCTACAAAATATCCATATGATCCATCTAATCCTGAAGATGTGAGAGCAGCCGAACTTGAAGATATTATTCATAATAAATTTATTTTAGATGCAACATACCTTGGTAAGTACTCACGTGAAACGATGGAAGGAGTACAACACATCCTATCTGTGAATGGTGGTCAATTAGAGATTTCTGATGAAGACTACAAAATTTTAGATGAAGCTAAGGATTTAAACGATTTCTTAGGTATTAATTATTATATGAGTGACTGGATGCGTGGTTATGAAGGTGAATCTGAAATAACACATAATGCTACTGGTGATAAAGGTGGATCTAAGTATCAACTTAAAGGTGTAGGACAACGTGAATTTGATGTTGATGTTCCTAGAACCGATTGGGATTGGATGATTTATCCACAAGGTTTATATGACCAAATTATGCGTGTAGTAAAAGATTATCCAAATTATCATAAGATTTATATTACTGAAAATGGATTAGGATATAAAGATGTATTCGATGAAAAAGAAAAAACAGTACATGACGATGCACGAATTGACTATATTAAACAGCATCTAAATGTGATAGCAGATGCGATTGCAGACGGTGCCAATGTTAAAGGATACTTCTTATGGTCTCTAATGGATGTATTTTCATGGTCAAATGGTTATGAAAAAAGATACGGTTTATTCTATGTTGATTTTGAAACACAAGAAAGATTCCCTAAAAAAAGTGCATATTGGTACAAAGAACTTGCAGAGAGTAAAGAAATTAAATAAAAGCTAAATATTAACTAGAAAAAAGACAGTTGACTAAGAGCACTTATTAAAGTATTTAAAACAAAAACGATTATTTCCAATGAAAATGATTTGGAAATAATCGTTTTTTTACGTATATTCTTTTTCAAGTAAAGTAGTTTAAAATAGAGTTATGTCTCATTGTAATATACCTTATCGAACTAAGATTATTTTAAAGTAATCCCATAAATCAAATAAATTTTTACTAGTAATAGTATAGTTAATAAATAAACATGAAGAGGGCTAATGATGAAGTCAAAATTCACAATTCTATTATTTACAATCTTATCTACGACAGTATTAGTTTTATTTATTATTTATAACAAAACTCAATCGCAATCATACATTTCGACTCAATATTCTAATAATAAATTAAAAACAACGGCAACAATTTTTTTACATGGTTATGGTGGTAGCGAACGGCTCAGAAACGTTTATGGTCAAACAAGCATTAAATAAAAATGTAACCAATGAAGTGATAACCGCTAGAGTAAGTCGTGAAGGAAAAGTATATTTTGATAAAAAATTAAGTAAAGATGCAGCTAACCCTATTGTCAAAGTAGAATTTAAAGATAATAAAAATGGAAATTTTAAAGAAAATGCTTTCTGGATTAAAGAAATTCTATCACAACTAAAAAGTCAATTTGGAATTCAACAATTTAATTTTGTAGGACATTCAATGGGGAACATGTCATTTGCTTTTTACATGAAAAATTATGGAGACGATCTGCATTTGCCACAACTTAAAAAAGAAGTTAATATAGCGGGAGTTTATAACGGGGTTTTGAATATGAATGAGGAAGTGAATGAAATTATCATAGATAAACAGGGAAAACCAAGTAGAATGAATCCCGCATATCGACAATTGTTATCATTGCATAAGATTTATAGTGGTAAGGAAATAGAAGTTTTAAATATCTACGGAGATTTACAAGATGGCTCACATTCAGATGGACGTGTGTCAAATAGCTCTTCTCAATCGCTTCAATATTTACTAAGAGGTAGCGCTAAGTCTTATCAAGAAATGAAATTTAAAGGTGCAAAGGCACAACATAGTCAATTACATGAGAATAAAGATGTTGCAAATAAAATCATACAATTCTTATGGGGAATTTAAAAGTAGTAAACAAAACGCACGATTGAATGATAACTTGACTTTCAAGTGAATCAATCGTGCGTCTTTTAGTAATAGTCTAAAATTCATCGCGTGAACAAGATGGAATCAATTCATTCGCAATTAACTCAATTAATTCCATTCTAGCGTCTTCACCAAATACATGAGGTAAGATGAGGATTTCATCCACTTTAAATTGTTGATGAAGTAAGGTAAGTTGTTCCGCAACATCATTTGGCATTCCGTATATGATTTTTGATTTCATCTTTTCAAGCTTTTCTAATTCTCGTTGACTATAATGCTTGCTCTGCGCTGTTTCAATCGATGGATAGCTCTTAGGTTGATTTAAATAGTTAATACGCATCAACCAAAGTTGAAGCGCATGTAGCAATTGTTTAACTCTAGACAAATTAGGAGCTGTTACTACAAAAGTTGCTAAAATAACATATGGTTTTGCATTATTAATTTCACCATGATAAGCTTTGAAATATTTTCGATAAGTGCTTATAGCTTCATGAAGGTCAGTCTCAGATTGTCCCATTCGTGCAATAACAAAAGGTAGTCCCCGCTGAGCGGCTAATTTTGCGCTTCTATTACTCATACCTAAAATATATAGCTGAGGAAATGAAGTAACCATAGGTGTGGCTAATAATGATTTGAAACGATGGTCATGAGATGTATCGTTATTGAAGTATTTAAGCAAATCAGTAATCTGAGTATTGAATGGTAATTTTTTATTTTTGTTTTCATTTAATGCTTCATTAACATTTTTAAAGCTTGGCGAACGCCCGATAGCCATATCGATACGTTGGGGGTGTCTTGCTTCCATAATTTTAAATTGTTCAGCTACTTTATAAGGACTATAATGTGGTAACATCACACCTCCACTACCAACTCTGATGTGTTGTGTGTGTTCTAAAATTGACATCATTATTATTTCGGGTGCGCTCGAAACAACAGAATAAACTTGATGATGTTCTGCAACCCAGTATCGTAAGTACCCAAGTTTCTCAGCGTGTTGGGCTAATTCAATACTATGCTTTAGGGCGTCATTTGGGCTACGCCCTTCGAACAACGGGACATAATCAAGTAAACTTAATCTCATGAACACACATCTCCTATTCATTTATATTCACGATACTATAAATACTATTATATATTATACAAATGATATGTAATGATTGCGATCGAATTGTTTAGGGAAACATAAAAGCATAAACAATTATTATAAGGATGATGATGATATGAATAATGAACAAATAATATTTAATAAAGTACCTGACGGAATGCCACAAGACGATACATTTAAATATGAAGATATAGATGTTATTGAACCTTCAGAAAACGAATTGCAATTGAAAACATTATATATATCGGTTGATCCATATATGAGGGGACGTATGACAAATGCTGATTCTTATGTAGATCCTTTCAAACAAGGGGAACCTTTTAATGGACATACAGTATCTAAAGTTTTAAAATCCAAGGATAGTAATTTTGATGAAGGTGATATAGTAGTGGGCATGCTTCCTTGGAAAAAAATCAATACAGTAAATAGTGAGTATGTTAACAAAGTACCTTCTTCTGACGTACCATTACATCTTTATCTTAGTGTGTTGGGGATGCCAGGTCAGACAGCTTATCATGGACTACTTGATATCGGACAACCTAAAGAAGGTGAAACAGTAGTTATTTCAGCAGCTTCAGGTGCAGTTGGCTCAGTTGTGGGCCAAATTGCGAAACTTAAAGGTTGCAGAGTCGTTGGTATAGCAGGTGGAGATGAAAAAGTGAACTATCTAAAAAAAGAACTTCATTTTGATGCTGGTATCGATTACAAAAAAGATAACTTCCCTGAAGCCTTAAAAGAAGCGGTGCCTAACGGTATAGATGTCTACTTTGAAAATGTAGGTGGATATATTGGCGATGAAGTCTTCAAACATCTCAATACACATGCAAGAATTCCTGTTTGTGGTGCGATTTCATCCTATAATCATCCAGAAAAAGACATTGGGCCACGCATTCAGCAAACATTGATTAAAAATCAAGCAATGATGAGAGGTTTCTTAGTAGCGGAATTCGCTGATAATTTTAAAGAAGCGAGCAAGCAATTAGCTGAATGGGTTCAAGAGAATAAAATTAAAACACAAGTTTCAGTAGAAGATGGTTTTGATAAAGTACCGCAAGCCTTTAGAAATCTGCTAACTGGTGATAATTTTGGTAAACAAGTTATTAAAGTGGCAAGTGAATAAAAACAAAGCATTAATTTATTTGACGATAAAACGTTTACACTATAAGTAGTAAATTGAAGTGATATAATAAAATTAAATAATTTTAAAGAGGTGGCACTATGAAAGCGATAGGATTTAAATCTCCATTCCAATTAGATGAAGGAAATTGTTTTGAGGAATTTAACTTTGATATACCTCATCCATCCGGCCATGAATTATTAGTCAAGGTTCAAAGTATTAGTGTGAATCCTGTTGATACAAAACAGCGTACGATGCCAGTTGACAAAGCGCCACGTGTACTTGGCTTTGATGCTGTTGGTGTGATTGAAAAGATTGGAGATCAAGTGTCAATGTTTCAAGAAGGGGACGTCGTTTTTTATTCAGGTTCCCCTAACCAAAATGGTTCGAATGAAGAATACCAATTAATAGAGGAGTATTTAGTAGCTAAAGCACCTAAAAATTTGAAAAGTGAACAAGCAGCTAGCCTACCTTTAACTGGGCTAACAGCTTATGAAACGCTTTTCGATGTTTTTGGGATTTCAAAAAATCCTTCTGAAAATAAAGGTAAATCTTTGTTAATAATTAATGGAGCAGGTGGTGTAGGTAGTATTGCAACACAGATAGCGAAATTTTATGGGTTGAAGGTTATTACAACTGCTTCGAGAGAGGATACTATAAAGTGGTCTATTAATATGGGTGCTGATATTGTACTGAATCATAGGAAAGATTTACGTCAACAATTTAAAGATAATCATATTGAGGGTGTTGACTATATCTTTTGTACATTTGATACAGATAAGTATTATGAAATGATGGTTAACTTAGTTAAACCTAGAGGACATATTGCGACAATTGTCGCATTTAATTCGCAACAAGATTTAAATTTATTGAAATCTAAAAGTGTAACATTTACGCATGAATTTATGTTTTCAAGACCATTACACCATACAGATGATGTAATCAAACACCATGAATATCTTAAGGATATAGCAGAAAAGGTTGAACAGGGATATTATCAACCAACTACCACGAAAGTTATCAACGGATTAAATGTAGATAGCCTTTATGAAGCGCATCAAATTTTAGAGTCTCATTCTATGATTGGTAAGCTTGTTATCAATCTTAAGTAAAAAACGTTATATAAATGTCAGTATATGTATGAAAAGGCGACAACATTTATTATCCTAATTCAGTTTAAAGTTTTAATATGAATCATAATCGATACGAGATAAGCGTTTATTTTAACGCAGTGATTAATCATTAATACACCATAAAAGCCTGGAACATTTGATGTTCCAGGCTTTTATATTTGTCATTTGAAATTATTAATCATTTCAAACAGAGTGTGATAGAACATGTATATTTAATCTTTTGATGTAGTGTATTAGTAGACTATAGCCATGAATTTTAATTTAAGCACTTTTACTTTATTTGAATAATGATATTCATACTTAAGTCTACTGTTTGTACCAATCGTGTTTAAATATGCTTAGTTCCTGCCTAGTGATTAATATTATTTTATATAAGTTGGTGTAATATTTTGTTCCTACACGCAGTAACATAAAGTCATTACAATATAGCTTATAGTGATTTTATTAACATTTTCATTAATGGTTATTGCAATTATTCGATTCTAATAAAAGTCTCCAATAAAAGAACTATCTATACGTTATCAGACAAGTATAACATGGACATGAAAAACTATATATTAAAATTTAAAGCTCTATAATGAAAATAAAATTAATTTGCTTAATTCTGGTTTTCTATTAAAAAAATAGGGAATAACGATTGTAAGATGTACTTCTTTAAATATATTTTAAATTAGATATCAATTTGAATTATTAATGTTTTAAAAAATATTTATAGGGTACCTAATTGATGTATAATCTAAAATTAACTTTTGCTAAGGAGGTGACGTGCGAGGTGAAAAGACTTAAGAATTTTATTCTCGGCTTACTCATTGTGGCTATAGTTGGCTTCCTATTATTTATGTATATAGATGATAGTCGTATTCAAAGTTATCAAGACTACTTCTTACAATTTAATTGGTTCCAACCACTATTGATTGGGCTTGCAGGATTACTTATATTAATAGGACTTATATTAGTACTTAGTATTTTTAAACCTACGCATCGCAAACCTGGACTTTATAAAGACTTTGATGATGGACATATTTACGTATCACGTAAAGCTGTTGAAAAAACAATTTACGATACAATCGCTAAATATGATCAAGTTAGACAACCAAATGTTGTAAGTAAGCTCTATAACAAAAAGAATAAATCATTCATTGACATCAAAGCAGATTTCTTCGTACCAAACCATGTTCAAGTTAAGAGTTTAACAGAGAGTATTCGTGCTGATATCAAAAGTAATGTTGAACACTTTACTGAAATTCCTGTAAGAAAATTAGAAGTTAACGTACGTGATCAGAAAACATCTGGTCCACGCGTATTGTAAGGGAGGGATACCATGGCTGATAATAACAATCAAAACGGACAAGACGCTACTCAACAATTTATAAATATTTTAAAATCGTTTAAATGGCGTATTATTGGATTTTTAGCATTTTTAATTATAGCTATATTATTCCTAACTCTTGGATTCTGGAAGACAATTTTAATTATAGTCTTATGTTTAATAGGAATCGGTATCGGGTATATTAAAGACCGTACTCAAGATTTCTTAAACTTCCTAAATAGATGGAGTTAGACTCAGATATTAAGAAGTTTCTAATTAATTTATGGATAAAACTAATTTAAAAATAAAGGAGAATGTATTATGGCAGTAGATAACAATAAAGCTAAACAAGCATATGATAATCAAACAGGTGTTAATGAACAAGAAAGAAAAGAGCAACAACAAGCTCAAAATAATCAACCTCAATTTGAAAACAAATTAACTTTCTCAGATGAAGTAGTTGAAAAAATTGCTGGTATTGCAGCACGTGAAGTTAAAGGAATTTTAGACATGAAAGGTGGCTTCACAGACAGCTTTACTAACGCTTTCTCAAGCGGTAACAATGTAACTACAGGCGTATCTGTAGAAGTTGGAGAAAAACAAGCTGCTGTAGATTTAAAAGTTATTTTAGAATATGGTGAATCTGCACCTAAAATTTTCCGTAAAGTGACAGACTTAGTTAAAGAACAAGTAAAATATATTACTGGTTTAGAAGTTGTTGAAGTTAACATGCAAGTTGACGACGTAATGACAAAAAAAGAATGGCAACAAAAAAACGAAAAAGATAACAAAGAAAACAATGAAAGAGAAGGTTTAAAATAATCAATCTCTTGATGTATACCAAAAAAGCACTTGAGCATCATGCTCAAGTGCTTTTTGATTTTATAAATCATTCTTTCTATGAAGTGGATTATTCACTTTAATATACGTATATTCATGTGCTTGATCCTCTAAACGCATTGTTGTGACACACTTATAATCGATTTCGGATGCGAAAATAGTGCGCTTGATGTTGTTGAGATGTTGTTTTGAAATGTGAGTCATGTGATTAAAAATGTCTTCTACTGTTTGTGCAATAATTTGCCATATTTCTTGTTCAAGAATTTTACTATCAGAATATTTAGCTATTGTAATAACGAGTTCACCTAAATGATTTTGAACTGTTGAATAGAACATTTTATTAAATACTGATGTTTTAGAATTTGTAAGGATTCTAGATTTTTCATGGAAATGTTGAGTAGTAAATCCAGCATTATTCAATTGCTCATTATCAATACGTAATCCTTCAAAATCCCTGATATAAATCATATCTAGTGCGCCATCTTTATTAAAAGTTGCCACTGAATTTTGTAAATGTGCCTCTAGCGAAATTCCATATTTTGAATAAAGAGGTATAACTAAGCCAAGAAGAGCTTTGCTATAGTCTTTAATCCACTGTTTCGCTGCTTCTTCAAAATTTTTATATTGATGCGTATTTTGATACGTTTTGATTAACGTACAAATTGGTGCTTCAGTATTATATGGATAGGTCGCAACCAAACTTGATGGAATTACTGGCACTGTTTCATTAGATATAAACTGATATAAATTATTTCTAAACAAAGTCCCTAATTGTTCACTTCGATCTGTTTGAATTGACTCATTGTCGTTTCGATTATAAAAGTGAATCCCTGCATTTTCATCGATATAAGTAGATTGATAACGTGAAAAATCTTCATCTTTTGACATAATCTCCCTTAAAATTTGAGTCACTAATGGTCCATTATACGTCGTTTGTTCAGACAATGTTCGAATCTCACCAGTTATATGCACATTCGTTGATAATTTGATATGCGGGGATAAATCAGGTTGTTTAGGTACTAACGTTCTAAATGATAGACCAGCATAGTATGGTACTGAATGATTACTTATCAATATTAACTTTTCGTTTAGTTCATCCTGATAATCACTTTGTAAAATATGTTTTATTTGCCAAGGGTGAACCATCATTAAATGATAATTTTGTAAATTAAAATCTTCGCCAAATTCTTTTTCTAAGGTTTTAATTAAGTCAGGAAACATTTGCTTTACGGCATCATTGTAATCTACATTCAATGATTGAATACGACTTATACTTTTATGAATAAACACGGCTTTTAGATGAATAACATTACCAAATTCTGATGAATACATAAAGTTTTCCCTAGCATTCATTCCTTTTCTTAACTTAGCACCAGGATGAAGGGGATGGCCTTCGACGACAGATTGTTCAGAACGCAAGTAACTATCATTTGCATTTTTAATAAGGTGATATAATGGCGCTCTTTCATTACGCATCGTATGATGTTGGAAACTTAAAGCAAAAGTCATATTAGCTGCACTATTATTTAAATCATTTCTAAATTGTATACTAGCCTCGTTATTTAAGTTCTCATCTTCAATTAATATCCAATCTAATATTTGATTAGGATGTAGTACACGTTCAAAATCATCTTCTTTACTTAGATTCTTAAAATAAAAAGGTCCTTCGACATCAAGGCGATCGAATGCATGCATTCCAGTTATTGGTGCATACAAATAAATATTTGATGTTGGAAAATAGATTTCTAAAATGGCAATCACATTAACTCCGTAACCAGCAAACTGACGTCGATTAAGTACACGACTATGATCGCGACTTTTTACTAAATTCTCCCTATGTAAAGATGTAATTAAACGTTGACTTACTTTATCACGTCCATCTAATAAATGATCAATATAATTAGAAGACCACTTAGGATCATGATGTTTAAGAAAGTCATGTACATTATGCTCATCTTCAGTCATTATTATATTTTGTTTATTTATAAATTGATTGAAATTCATAATTCACCTCTTAAAAATATTTTACAAAAATAAATAACATTTGTATAATCCATATTAATGATAATGATAATTATTATCAACGAAAAAGACAGGTGGAATTTGATGGCAAAATATTTCTTTTCCAGTTCTTTTCTGTTATTTTTAGGAAATTGGATTGGTCAAGTGGGGTTAAATTGGTTCGTACTCACAACATATCATAATGCTGTATATTTAGGCTTAGTTAATTTCTGTCGTCTTATACCTATTTTACTATTAAGTGTTTGGGCAGGATCCATAGCTGATAAATATGACAAAGGTCTCCTGTTACGTATCACTATTAGTTCATCATTCATCATTACAGCATTATTGTGTTTACTTACATATAGTCTTAACACTATACCGATTTTCATCATACTTTTATATGCAACATTTAGGGGGATACTAAGTGCTGTAGAAACTCCGGTGAGACAAGCAGTTTTACCTGATTTATCTAGTAAAATTTCTACAACTCAAGCAGTTTCCTTTCATTCGTTCATTATTAATATATGTCGATCAATAGGGCCCGCAATAGCAGGTGGCTTAATAGCTGTATACCATACACCCACTACATTTTTAGCTCAAGCAATGTGCTATCTTATCGCAGCAATTTTATGCATACCTATTCATTTTGAAGTCATAGTAAGTCAAAAAGAAGGAAAAGCATTACCACTTAAAGTTGTGCTAAATTATTTTAAAAGTAATTTAGAAGGTAGTCAGATATTCATAACGTCTATAATTATTATGGCAACAGGCTTTTCTTATACTACAGTTTTACCAGTACTAACAAACCATATTTTTCCTGGTCAATCGCAAGTGTTTGGTATAGCTATGACTTTTTGTGCGATTGGAGGAATTGTTGCAACGATAGTCTTACCATCAATTTTAAAACACTTGAGTACAGTAAAAATGTATTATCTCAGTTCAATATTGTTTGGTATGGCTTTACTAGGTATTATCATACATCATTTAGTAGTCATGTTTATATGTATTACGTTAATAGGTTTGTTTAGTCAATGGGCTAGAACAACTAATAGAGTTTATTTTCAACATAGTGTAAAGGACTGTGATAGAGGGAAAGTATTAAGTATTGTAATGATGGATCGAGGTATGATTCCGTTAGGTAGTTTAATAATGAGCTTTTTCGCGGATATGTTCGGTATTTTAACTACATTTACTATTATGGGAATTAGCACTATTAGTATTTCAATCATTTTTTATATCATACAACGTATTTCGAATATGGAGGAGAGCAATAATGAATCATAAGGAATGGCTTTTAGCTGACAAAAACATCCAATATCGAACGATTAACGCAATGATTAAGGAGCATATTGTTTCTGAAGGTATGTGTATTAAAGAAGGTACGCATAAAGTTGAAATTTTTCTCAATGATCACCTTTTATCGTTAAAAGTAGCTCGAAAAAGTGCCTTAAAAAGATATGTTTTTACTGGTGACATAGTATTAGTAAATAAAAAATTGTCTCAATCAGTTGAAAGTTTAGAAGAACTTCTTCAAATACTAACGGAAATATTCCGTATCAACATTTCAAAACGATTATACAATGAATTAATTCATAGTAGGGATAGTTTGTATGAAACGTACAAACATTTTTATAATAGACAAACTCTCATTCATCAGAGTATGAAATTTAGTAAATTACCCGATTCTATAAATTTTATAGCTTGGCTGCAACATTTACAAGATAGTGGTATGACAGATGATTTAAGTTACTCGGAAAGTCTTGTGATAGAAGGGCATCCAACACATCCTTTAACAAAAACTAAATTGCCTCTCAGTAATAATGAATTGAAACTTTATGCACCAGAATTTGAAAAAGTTATTCCATTAAATATTATGCTTATTGAAAAAAATCATGTAGTAACAACAGCAATAAATGATGATCAGAATTTTATTCTGAATCAAGTTATTCCTGAATATCGAGATCGTTTAAAATGCTACCTCGAGCCACTTCGATTAAATCTTAACAATTACAGAGTGATGTTGATACATCCTTGGCAGTATGATCATACTATCGGCGAACAATTTGAAGAATGGATAGCCAAGAAAATCTTACTACCTACACCATTTACTGTTGAGTCTAAAGCTACTTTATCATTTAGAACAATGGATTTAATTCATAAACCATATCATGTAAAATTGCCAGTAAATGTTCAAGCTACAAGTGCTATTAGAACAGTTTCATCAGTTACGACTGTAGATGGTCCTAAGTTAAGCCATGCATTACAAGGATTGCTTCAGGAATTTCCAGAACTTCAAGTCGCGATGGAACCTTTTGGAGCTTATGCTCACACGGCATCTGATTTATCAAAACAATTAGCGCTTATCATACGTCAAAAACCAACGATATATGATTATGGTTGTACAGTTGTAACAGCTAGTTTAGTTAATCCTAATCCAATTGATAATCAGGCAGTTGTAGATAGTTATTTAAAATGGATAGAAAATGAAATCACACTTGATCATATTAAGCATTTTATAGCAGTTTATACACAAACCTTAGTTACACCACTTATTGCGTATATTCAAAATTATGGCATAGCACTTGAAGCGCATATGCAAAATACGATTGTTAATCTTGGACCTAATTATAAAATGAAATTCATTGTACGTGATTTAGGTGGTTCTCGTATAGATTTAAATACACTTAAACAGAAAGTTCCTCAAATAGATGTTACAAATGAAAGTCTTATTGCAGATACCATTGAGGAGGTTATTGCTAAATTTCAACATGCAGTGATTCAAAATCAGTTAGCAGAATTGATTCATCATTTTAATCAGTATGATGAAGTAATAGAAGAAGAATTATTTGAAATTGTGCGTGAAGAAATCGAAATGGCAATCGATAATGACAAGCCACATGCTGAAAAATTGAAAAAAATATTGTTTGGGTCAACTATCACAGTCAAAGCTTTATTAAGTATGAGAATGGAAAATAAAGTGAAAAAATATTTAAATACCAAGTTAGATAATCCAATAAAAAAAGAGGTGTAGTACATGGCGAATGTTCGTGTCAATTTATCTAAAATTAAATATAATGCCAAAGTACTTCAATCGTTATTAGAATGTAAACAAATTCATTTCACACCAGTAATTAAATGTGTCGCAGGGGATAAACATATTGTATCAAGTATTAAGTCTTTAGGAATTACACATTTTGCTGAATCAAGACTAGATAATATTGAACAACTCAAAGATTTAGGCATTACATTTACATTGTTACGACCTACTGTTGAAGCAGATTTGGAAAAGATGATTTCAAGAGTAGAAATGAGTATCCAAACTGAATTAACCACAATCAAAAAACTTAATACGTTAGCAAAATCTCTTGATATTAAACATCAAATCATGCTAATGGTTGACTGGAAAGATGGTAGAGAAGGGGTCTTGACCTATGATGTGGTACGCTATGTACAAGAAATACTTAAATTATCTCACATACAACTTGTTGGCTTGGCATTTAATTTTATGTGCTTTAAATCAGAAGCACCCAATGAAAAAGATGTTCGTATGATAAACAAATTTATACATGATGTAGAAAGTGAAACTCATTTTAAGTTTAGAATTATTTCAGGTGGAAATTCGAGTATGTTACCTCAAACACTGTACAATCATTTAAATAAAATCAATGATCTTCGTATAGGGGAAGCATTATTAAGGGGTATAGATACGACGACAAATCATTCAATTAATAGCTTATATCAAAATGCGATAGTATTAGAAGCAGAAATTATAGAAATAAAACCACGCCTATATCAAAAAAATAATCAATCTTATTTACAAGCTATAGTTGATATCGGTTATTTAGATACTTTTATCGAGGGGATAAAACCTCTTGGGGATGATATAAGAATATTAGGTGCATCAAGTGACCATTTAATGATTGATTTAAATAACCAAGACCATTATCAGATCGGAGATAAACTTCAATTTAGCTTGAATTATGAAGCGCTGTCTCAGAGCATGTATATGAAAAATTTAACTAAGTTATATAGTAGTGATTCAAAAATAGAATCCCTTGTTCAAAACTTTGATATGCCCATATATTCCCACTGCTAAAAGTGTTTATTTACCTTTAAATCAACGCACCGTTCCAAATTAAATTTTGATAGGCATTACTTATTAAAATTAGCATTTTTATATAAACATCATTTGTTCAGCGTTGGATTAATTATGAAAATAATAAAATAAGTTATTGACATTGAGAATCGTTATCAATAAACTAATATTGTAAGCATATACATATTAAGGAGTGGAAACAGTGAGAGGTTTAAAAATTTTAAGTGTAATTGGCTTATTGTTTGTTTTAATTGCAACTGCAGCATGTGGAAATAATAATTCAAGTAACTCAAGTAAAGAGTCATCAAAAGATGGAGTTGAAATCAAGCACGAAGAAGGTACTACGAAGGTACCTAAACACCCTAAACGTGTTGTTGTTCTTGAGTATTCATTTGTTGATGCGTTAGTTGCTTTAGATGTTAAACCTGTTGGGATAGCGGATGATAACAAAAAAAATCGTATTATTAAACCATTAAGAGACAAAATTGGAAAATACACTTCTGTAGGAACACGTAAACAACCTAACTTAGAAGAAATCAGTAAACTCAAACCAGATTTAATTATTGCTGATAATAATAGACACAAAGGTATTTATAAAGACTTAAATAAAATTGCTCCTACGATTGAACTGAAAAGTTTCGATGGAGATTATAATGAAAATATTGATGCTTTTAAAACAATTTCAAAGGCTTTAGGTAAAGAAGAAGAAGGTAAAAAACGCTTAGAAGAACACGATAAGAAAATTGAAGAATATAAAAAAGAAATAACTATGGATAAAAATCTAAAGGTATTGCCTGCAGTAGCTGCTAAATCAGGTTTGCTTGCTCACCCAAGCAACTCTTATGTTGGTCAATTCCTAAGTCAACTAGGTTTTAAAGAAGCATTAAGTGATGATGTTACTAAAGGTTTAAGTAAGTATCTTAAAGGACCTTACTTACAAATGAACACTGAAACTTTATCTCAAGTGAATCCTGAGCGTATGTTCATAATGACAAATAAGGCAAGTTCTAAAGAACCTTCACTAAAAGAACTAGAAAAAGATCCTGTATGGAAGAAATTAAATGCTGTGAAAAATCAACGTGTTGATATTTTAGACCGTGACTTATGGGCAAGATCACGTGGTTTAATTTCTTCAGAAGAAATGGCAAAAGAACTTGTTGAATTATCAAAGAAAGATAGTAACAAAGATAATAAGTAAGGTGGAAAACAATGACTATAGTAAATAAAGATAGTCAATCCGCTATTGAACAAAAAAAGAAAAAGCGCACTACACTCACTTTTATTGTGGGTGTGTGCCTTCTTTTTATTTCAGTATATTTGAATTTAGCGATTGGTTCTTCAAAAATACAATTGAATGATATTTTAAGTTATGTCACTGGACACACGAATACAAAAGCAACTTTCTTAATACACAATGTACGTATGCCAAGAATGCTGGCTGGTTTAATTATTGGTGGCGCTTTAGCAATTGCAGGTTTATTGATGCAGGCAATTACCAAAAACCCTTTGGCTTCACCACAGATTTTTGGTGTGAATGCAGGCGCTTCCTTCGTTATTGTTCTTATAACTGTACTTATACCGTCTCTAGGCTCTTACTCTACAATTTTAGCGATAATTGGTGCCTTCCTAGGAGGTTTTACTGTCTATACATTGTCTGGCTCTACTAAGTCGCTTACACCGATTAAACTAGCACTTGCAGGTATGGCTATTCATCTGTTCTTTAGTAGTATGACTCAAGGTATAATTATTCTAAATGAAGATTCTAATGATACAGTGATGTTCTGGTTAGTTGGTTCATTAGCCGGTATAAAATGGCAACAGATTATATTTATCTTACCATTTTTACTCCTTGCTATTTTTGTGACCATATTTATGGGAAGACAATTAACTATATTAGAGTTAGGTGATGATATTGCCAGAGGATTAGGACAAAGAACAGAAATCGTCAGAATGATTGTTGGAATATTGGTCGTTGTTCTTGCTGGTGTTTCTGTTTCTATTGCTGGTCCTATAGGATTTGTTGGTTTGATAGTTCCACACATAGTGAAAAGATATATAAATAAAAACTATATATTGATGATACCTTTAACATTTATATTCGGCGCTACTTTATTACTGATTTCTGATGTATTGTGTCGCTTAATTACTTATCCATTCGAATCGCCAGTAGGTATTGTTACATCATTTGTTGGTGCTTTTTACTTCTTATTCATAACTGTTAGAGGGGTGAATCGCATATGATTAAACAAAACCTGAAGATGCGCTATACCATTGTCTTACTGTTATTAATTTTTAGTACAATCTTTAGTCTTTGTATAGGATCAGTAATGATTAATCCTATTCATGCAGTTACAGGCTTCTTCTTACACAATGACTTTATTTTAAATGAATATCGAATTCCTAGAACACTTTTAGGAATACTTATAGGCAGTAGTTTAGCTATTTCTGGCTCGGTGATACAAGGGGTTATAAGAAATCCACTTGCCTCACCCGATGTTATTGGAATAACAAAAGGGGCAAGTTTAGCAGCAGTAATAATCATAATGATATTTCCATCGGCACCTCTATTTGTTCTTCCTTTAGGTTCATTTATCGGTGCTTTGACAATAAGTATTATTCTTTCAGTTCTTATTTCTAAATTTGATGTAAAGGGATCAAAATTAGCATTGATAGGTTTAGCTATAGGTGCAATTTGTACGGCCATTGTCCAATTCCTGCTTATACGTAATCCTCTTGATGCAAATAATGCGCTATTATGGTTAACTGGTAGTTTATATGGTCATAATATAGCCAGTTTTTATAGTTTATTACCATGGTTTATTATCACTGTACCTATAGTATTGTTATTAGGGTATCAACTTGATATTTTAAATTTAGGTGATCATGTAGCCATTGCACTAGGAGCACGTGTAAAAATCTTAAAAATGACTTTACTTGTATTAGCAGTAATGTTAGCAGGCGCGTCCATTGCAGTAGTAGGAGGTATTAGTTTTTTAGGTCTTATAGCACCTCATATTGCACGTCAACTTGTCGGTCATAAAAATATACATGTTATAATCATGTCAGGTTTGGTAGGAGCAATATTATTAACTTTTGGTGATGGTTTAGCAAGAGGTATACAACCTCCTCTTGATATTCCTGTAGGTGTTGTAATAGCAATTATAGGCGCACCTTACTTCTTATTTTTATTACGTAAGATGTAGTATATTTGATAGTTTCAATATTATATTTTTAGTTATAGAGCCTGATACATTACAAATTAATGTACAGGCTCTTATTGATGTTACAATATCATTTTGATGGCTCATTAAAAAAATAAAAAATATAAATCATATACGAATAGAACTGCTTAAATGGAAAAAGAGTTAAAATGGATTTGCTAAAAGTTAATAAATAGCGTATAGTGTTCTTTACGTAATTATTCAAAATAATGCATATATATAATGTGATATACTTTAAATTACATATGGATATAAAAAGATAGAAATGGATTGAATATATATGAATGAATATAAAAAAGTTGACATAGTTAGAGGTAGAATTAAATTTATCACTATGTCGTTGTTAGGGATTATATTATTTTTAATTCCTATACCAGTTGTTCAAGATGGACAGCATCAAACGACTCTTCCAATAGCTTTTTTAGCTGGTTTATTAAAAGATTGGCTTGGTGGTATCATGCCAATTTTAATTGTAACTATCATAACTGTATCAGGTATTTTAACAATATTATGCTCTACAATTTATAAAAATAAATTAAATCCTCAAGGTTTAATGAACAGTGCTTTCAACGTTAAAATAGGATGGCTTGTTTTGAGAGTATTAGCTGTCTTCTTCTCTTGGCTAACATTTTTAAATATTGGACCTGAAATGATTAAATCTGAAGATACAGGTGGATTAGTATTTTCGAGTTTATTACCTACTCTTGTAGCAGTATTTTTATTTGCTGCAATCTTTTTACCTTTATTAATGGAGTATGGTCTATTAGAATTACTTGGCCCCATTTTTAGACCTATCATGCGACCTTTGTTTACTTTACCTGGTAGATCGACAGTTGATAATCTAGCTTCATTTATAGGTGATGGTACAGTTGGTGTTTTAATTACTAGTAGACAATATGGTGAAGGATATTACTCAAGAAGAGAAGCAACTGTAATATCCACAACCTTTAGTGTTGTATCTATTACGTTCGCGATTGTCATTGCCGAAACAATTAGAATGCAAGATCAATTCTTCTATTTTTATTTAACAGTTGTCATTTCATGCTTAATTGCAGCAATGATTATGCCAAGAATTTGGCCACTTAAAAATATTCCTGACGAATATGCTAAAGAAGTAAGTGAAGAGGCCCGTAATGAACAGCTACCAGAAGGCAAAACAGCATTAAAATATGGTTTTGATTTAGCAACTGAAGTTGGAATTAAATCGCCAGGGTTTAAAGAATTTTTAATTTCAGGTTTTAAAACAGTTGTAGATATGTGGTTTGTAATTTTACCAGTAGTTATGAGTATAGGAACAATAGCTACTATTATCGCTAACTACACACCTGTTTTTGAGATTATAGGAAAACCATTTGTTCCAGTACTAGAATTGTTACAAATTCCAGAAGCACATGAAGCATCACAAACAATTCTAATTGGGTTTGCCGATATGTTCTTACCTTCAATTCTTATTGAAGGGGTTCAAAATGATGTAACACGTTTTGTAATTGGAGCATTGAGTATCTCTCAACTTGTTTATTTATCTGAAGTGGGCGGCGTGATTCTTGGTTCTAAAATTCCAGTTAATATAAGTAAATTATTTATGATTTTTTTAATTCGTACTATCATTACGCTTCCAATAATTGCTTTATTAGCGCATTTATTTATTGGGTAAAAGATATACTCATTTTTAATTTAGTGGGAGTGGGGAACTAATCAAAACAACAGCAATATATTACTAATGGTTAAAATAAAATTTCTCATATATCAAACTTGTTTTATTTTAATAATAAATGCAAAATTAGACAATGAATCATATACGTATTCTAGCCCACTCCCTTTGCATAATTTATCTTCTGTTTAAAGAAGATAAAACATTTGATTTAACAATTTCGCTTTTAATGACTGGTGAATTTTCGGATTTACCAGTATTTTTATGTGCTTGTTTAAATACATCACTATTCACCCAATTTTTAAAATCTTCTTCAGTTTCCCACCAACTATTTACATACATATCTTCGCTATAATCATCTTTATCAATTTGCCAAACTTCAATACCTTCAAAGCCCTTTAAAGATTCAATAGGTCCTCCTTTAGTAAAATTAGGCGCCATTTGTTTTGCATATCCTTTTTTTACAGTGATTCTATTTGTAACAACGAACATTCATATTACCTCCTAGTCTATTTTCTTTAATATAATATTTATCATTCAGCTTAGCAATTTTGAAAATATCACATTAAAAAACTGTCGACATTATATTGAGTTATGTCGACAGTCTAATTATAAAGTTATGTTAAAAAATATAAATCTGTAATTTATTTTGTTAACTCATTATATACTTTTTGATCATTTTGAGTGTAAATAATATATAAGTGTTGATCAGTATCAATTAATACGCGATTTGTTTTTCCGAAAGTAGAACCGATTCGAGATATTTCTTTACCATTCTCTTCTGGTACGGCATGAATATCTTGATCTTGAGTAACATTTTTAATTTCATTATTTGGAATTTTGATATCTGCTACTCTCCATTGAATACGAACTTCATTATCGTTTTTCTTAACTGTCATTGCCATTAAAAACACTTCCTTTAATTAATTTATAAACCTATCATAAATGATTGTGTAATCGTTTTCAAGTATTTATGTGATACTTTTTTTAATTATGTCATACTAATTGAAAGTGAATGCGAAAGTATGTTCGCTTTTTAAAACGAAATGTGCTAAAATATCCTTATAAAGGAGAACAAAACATGACAGGTAAAACACACGCATCATGTGGCTTTTTAGTCGGTGCAATAACCACACAATATTTTCATACAGATATATTTACTTCTATATCAGTGATTGTACTTTCAGTCATTTCAAGTATTTTGCCAGATATATGTCATACACAAAGTAAAATAGGAAGACGATTTAGGCTTACTAGTTTTTTTGTCAGAATTTTATTTGGTCATAGAACATTTACGCATTCACTTTTATTTATTATAGGAATTAGTTTTTTACTGTACTTCATACAAACTCCGATGTATTATATGGTTGCAATTGTTATTGGTATGTTTTCGCATGTTATACTTGATATATTAACTCCAAGAGGTGTTAAACTATTTTATCCTTTACCATTTAATATCGTATCACCCATTCATTTTAAAACTGGGGGACTAGTAGATGTATCTCTAGCTACTGCATTAAATGTTGGTGCGATATATACTTTATTTCAACCATATTTAAATACTATGATGCACTATTGGTTAATCAAATAAGATTATTATGAGAAAAATAACAATTAAAATTACGTATACATAAGGAGCGTTATCATGTTAGAAAAAAATCAATTGGAAAAGTATAACCAAGAGCATTTGTATGAATATGAAAAATTAATGAGTAGTAATGAAAAGAATGCTTTAGATGAAAAAGTGAATCAGTTAAATCTTGCAGAAATTCAAGATTTATATCAGGACTTATATGTTAATAGAAAAACTATTGATGATGTATCTTCTGTATCTGAAGTCAAATATGAAGTGAAATCACGACTCAATGAAGAACAACGACATACATATGAACAAAAAGGTTATGAGGCAATACGAAATGGTGAATTTGCAGTATTATTGATGGCTGGAGGACAAGGTACGCGTTTAGGATATAAAGGGCCTAAAGGTTCTTTTGAAATAGAGGGTACGAGTTTATTTGAGCTTCAGGCGCGTCAATTGATTCGTTTAAAAGAAGAAACTGGCCACACAATTAATTGGTATATTATGACAAGTGACATTAATCATAAAGATACAATAGAGTATTTTAAACAACATAAATATTTTAATTATGATGCCAATCATATTCATTTCTTTAAGCAAGATAACATTGTTGCTTTAAGTGAAGAAGGAAAACTTGTTTTAAATAGAGATGGACATATTATGGAAACACCTAATGGTAATGGGGGTGTATTCAAGTCTCTTAAAAAAGCTGGATACCTTGATAAAATGCAACAGGATCACGTCAAATATATCTTCTTAAATAACATTGATAATGTCTTAGTTAAAGTTTTAGATCCGTTATTTGCAGGTTTTACAGTGACACAAAGTAAAGACATCACATCAAAAACAATTCAACCTAAAGATAGTGAAAGTGTAGGTCGACTTGTAAATGTTGATTGTAAAGACACTGTGTTAGAGTATTCCGAATTAGATACAGACATAGCAAATCAATTTAACAATGCTAATATAGGTATCCATGCTTTTAAACTAGGTTTCATTACCAGTGTTGTTGATAGAGAATTACCATATCATTTGGCAATCAAACAATTAAAACAATTAGATGAAAATTTTGGTGTGGTTGAACGTCCTACATTAAAGTTTGAATTATTTTATTTTGACATATTTAGGTACGGTACAAGCTTTGTAACACTACAAGTTCCAAGAGAAGAAGAATTTTCACCTTTAAAAAATAAAGAAGGTAAGGATAGTGTACATACAGCTACAGAAGATTTAAAACGAATGGATTTGATTTAACTAAAGGTGGTGGAATAGATGTCTCAATCATCTAAGCGAAAAAACGATTCTGTGGTAGAAACTTTTAAGGACATCATTCCTTTAACATTTGGAGAAGAGATTGGTAATGCAGCATCACATGGTGCTGCTGCATTACTTACATTATTTATTCTTCCATATGCAGCAGTGCATAGTTTTAACAATGGTGGCACATTAGAGTCAATTAGTGTGTCGATTTATGTGATTAGTATTTTTATGATGTTCATATCATCAACCATTTATCATTCGATGCAAAATAATACGTCTCATAAATATATATTAAGGATTATTGACCATAGTATGATTTATGTGGCTATTTCAGGAACGTATACACCTGTTTTGTTAAGTGTTGTCGGTGGTTGGTTAGGTTGGCTTGTCACAATATTATTATGGGGAACAACATTATGGGGAATTTTGTATAAATCAATAGCAACTAAAGTCAATCATAGATTAAGTCTCATTGTTTATTTGGTGATGGGGTGGGTAGGTATCATATTCTTACCTATTATTATTATGCGAACATCATGGTGGTTTATTTTCTTTATATTTCTTGGTGGGTTATCTTATACTATCGGAGCTTGGTTTTATGCCCAAAAAAATAAACCTTATTTTCATATGATTTGGCATATATTTATTGTTCTTGCTTCTCTCTTACATATGATAGGCATTTTTTATTTTATGTGAATTGCAACATTCTATCCTTTTAAGTTAGAGAGAAAAATAAGTATTATTTTTAGATATATCATTATACTTTAAATAAACACATGGTGGCGTTGGAATTTTAACTTTATGGACTTTTTAAAGGGGTGAGATGTACTGATCTCACTCCTTTTTATTGAAAACAAATGGTGTATGAGTACCATCATATTAAAAAGTCAATTTTACGTTTCAATAGCTAAATCCAATAAAAAGGGAGTTTTTTTATGAATCTTAAGTCCATCATTACTGTAATGGCACTCATACTAATAATGTTTATGGCAGCTATAGAAACATCAATCATTTCATTAGCATTACCAACAATAAAAAATAGTTTGAATGCCGGTAATCTAGTTTCATTAGTATTTACCGTATATTTTATTGCTTTAGTCATAGCTAACCCTATCGTTGGTGAGCTCATGTCTAGATTTAAAATTATTAACATTGCTGTTGTAGGGGTATCATTGTTTGCCTTAGGTAGTTTAATGTCGGGATTAAGTCAGACGTTTACTTTTTTAATTATCTCTCGAATAGTACAAGGTTTTGGAGCAGGAGTTATGATGTCACTCTCACAAATAGTTCCAAAGTTGGCTTTTGAAATTCCGTTAAGATATAAAATTATGGGTATCGTCGGAAGTGTCTGGGGGATTTCGAGTATTATTGGTCCATTATTAGGTGGTGCGATTTTAGAGTTCGCTTCATGGCATTGGCTATTCTATATCAATATTCCTATTGCTATATTGGCAATAATACTTGTATTTATGACTTTTCATTTTCCTGATGAGACACAAGTACAACAGAGTCGTTTTGATATAAAAGGATTGATTATCTTTTATATCTTTATAGCTTTATTAATGTTTGGTTTACTCAACCAACATCATATTATTTTTAATATATTCTCAATTATTTTAGCTTTAGTTGTTTTATGGATGCTATTTAAAGTAGAAAATAGTTTCGAACAACCATTTTTACCAACGAAAGAATTTAACATATCAATAGTTCTAGTTTTTATAACGGATTTACTAATTGCGATAACATTGATGGGATATAATTTATATATACCAGTATATTTACAAGAAAAACTTGGTTTATCACCTTTACAAAGTGGATTTGTAATATTCCCGTTGTCTGTTGCTTGGATTACGCTTAATTTCAATTTAGCTAAAATAGAAGCGCATTTTACTAGAAAAACATTATATATTTGCTCATTCTTTGTTTTATTAGTTTGTAGTCTGATGATAATGTTTGGCTTAAAACTCCCATTGCTTATTGCTTTTGCGGTTATATTTGCAGGTTTAAGTTTTGGCTATATTTATACAAAAGATAGTGTTATTGTCCAAGAGGAAACTTCTCCAAAAAATATGAAAAAGATGATGTCGTTTTATGCATTGACAAAAAATTTAGGTTCGTCTGTCGGATCTACGATTATGGGATATATGTATGCACTAAATGTTGGTTTATTTGGTTCTAATTTACACAATGTATTAGGATTAGTATCAATAATTTCAGTATGTTTAATTGTAATGTGGATGACATTATTTAAGAGTAATCCTATTCAATCTTAGAAACATTACAGAATGATTTTTTAATTATGAGCAAGTAGAAATGCGTATACCATATCTACTTGCTTTTTTTGTGAAAATAAAAAGAAATAAGTTGAGATGAGAAGAAGAAATGTTGTATAACTTAAAATTTTATATGCTTTTATTTACATGATAATATATATGTATATACGAAGTGTAAGGGAGGACAAAAGTGATGAAATTTTTAAAAAATAAATCATATCATTTATTAGTAACACTTATTGTTCTCACTATATTTATTATTTCCGGAGCCATTTTTTTAACGTTTTTAGGCTTTGGTTTGTACGGTTTGAGTCGCATCCTTATTTATTTACACTTAGGCGATTTTAGTTACAATAAAGGCTTTTATGATAATTTAATATACTACGGTAGTTATATCGTATTAGGCTATTTTACTTTATTTTCAATTGAGCATTTAATGGATTATTTTAAAAAGAATCTTCCAAAAAATCCATACTTTCAAGGTATTAACTTTCATCTCATCTCCTACATTGTTACTACAATTATGTTTTATTTTATAGTTCACATACACTATGTACATGTTAATATACATTTTTGGGTAATTATGATTATTATAGGATTTTTATTTGTATGTAAAGAAGTTTTTTATCCTGAAAGTAAAAATTTGAATAATAAAAAGTAAGGCGTTTGTAAAAAAAGAGAATTTAATATGGAATAATTGAACTTAACGATAGAAAATAATTTAATTATTTAATAGCAATGTTTGATAATGCTATTAAAAATTGCAGTTATATCATGCTTTACCAAGCAGTACAAAGTTTGAATAATTACACAATAATGGTATTCAAAATAACAAGAAATTTCTATCATTATTCTGAGCATTAAGTTTGTATCGGTAAATAAAATTTGATTGAATATAAAATTATCATTTGAATAAAAAGGAGTATATGTTTATGGCCAGTTATGAATTATCTAAGACTAAGCGAAATTTAATCGTATCTGTAATGTTAATTAGCGCTTTCGTGGCCATTTTAAATCAAACATTACTTAATACAGCCTTGCCACACATTATGCGTGAGTTAAATATTAATGAGAATACATCGCAGTGGCTGATTACAGGTTTCATGTTAGTGAATGGTGTCATGATTCCACTTACCGCTTACTTAATGGATAAAGTAAAAACAAGACCGCTATATTTAGGTGCAATGGGAACATTTCTGATAGGATCAATCGTTGCTGCTATTGCACCTAATTTTGGCGTGCTCATGTTTGCACGGGTAATACAAGCTGTCGGTGCAGGTATACTCATGCCATTAATGCAATTTACATTGTTTACATTGTTCTCTAAAGAACACCGTGGATTTGCAATGGGACTTGCAGGATTAGTTATACAATTTGCACCTGCAATTGGACCTACATTTACTGGTTTAATCATTGACAATGCAAGTTGGAGAGTGCCATTTATTGTTATTGTCGGTATAGCATTAGTTACATTTATATTTGGTTTTGTATCGATTTCAAGTTATAACACAACGAAAGAAACAAAACTGGATAAAAAATCCGTTATATACTCTACATTAGGTTTTGGATTAATGCTTTATGCTTTCAGTAGTGCTGGTAACCTAGGTTTTTCTAACCCAATTGTCCTTTGTTCGCTTTTAATAAGTCTAATCATCATTGGTATTTTTGTTAAACGACAAATTACAATTTCTAATCCATTATTAAATTTGAAAATATTTAATAACAAAATATTTTGTTTTTCAACAATTACTTCTATGATTATTATGTTATCTATGGTAGGACCTGCATTACTTATTCCATTGTATGTTCAAAATGCTTTAGGATTATCTGCGTTGCTATCAGGATTAGTAATTATGCCTGGCGCGATTATCAATGGTATTATGTCTGTGTTTACTGGGAAGTTTTACGATAAATATGGGCCTAGACCGTTAATATTTACTGGATTTATCTTATTGATTTCTTGTACATTTCTATTATGCTTTCTTAAAGTAGATACATCCTATACGTACTTGATTGTAATCTATGCGATTCGTATGTTTGCTGTGTCTTTATTAATGATGCCTATCAATACGACGGGGATAAATGCATTGAAAACTGAAAACATTTCCCACGGAACGGCAATTATGAACTTTGGACGTGTTATGGCGGGATCTCTAGGAACTGCTCTAATGGTCACTTTTATGAGTATAGGTGCTCAATGGGTTGTATCATCAAGTAATCACGCTAGTAAAGAAATGATTCAACGGCAAAGTGTTGCTGCGGGAGTTGATGTATCGTTCGCGTTAGTCACTGTTTTTGTGATTATTGCTTTTGTTCTAGCATTATTTATAAAGGAGCCTAATCATTCTACTCACAATAGTAGGAAAGTATAATAATTAGTGGTTAGTCTATTTTAAAAATGGGCTAACTTCTTTTTTTATATTAGGAAAAGTCTTATACTAAAAAATATGAATGATATATAAACAGGCAACTATTAGTTGCTATGTAGATAAATTAAAAATCAATAAGGGGGATTTACTTTGTTAACGGTAAATCAAGTTAAAGAAATTGTAGGGGCATTAAAGGATCCGATTATAGATGTGCCATTGAAGGAATCTGAAGGTATTGTTGATGTGTCTATTAAGGATAATATTAACCATGTGAGCGTTAAGGTGGCAATGGCGCAATTAGGGGGGCAACCACAATTAGATCTTCAAATGGCTATAGTCAAAGCCTTAAAAGAAAATGGTGCAAATACTGTGGGAATTCGTTTTGAAGAACTTCCTGGCGAAGTAGTCGAGAGATATATAGGAAAAGGTAGTGAAAAGCCCAAAACCATTGAAGAACTATTATCACAAAATAACCCAGTTGAATTTATTTCTATAGCTTCAGGTAAAGGTGGGGTTGGTAAATCGACAGTGGCTGTTAATTTAGCCGTAGCTTTAGCAAGAGAAGGTAAGAAAGTAGGATTAGTAGACGCTGATATATACGGTTTTAGTGTGCCTGATATGATGGGAATAGATGAAAGACCGGGTATAGATGGTAAGGAGATAATACCTGTAGAGAGACATGGAGTAAAAGTTATTTCAATGGCATTTTTTGTAGAAGAAAATGCACCGGTTATTTGGAGAGGTCCAATGCTTGGTAAGATGCTTACAAATTTCTTTACAGAAGTACAGTGGGGAGAACTTGATTATCTACTTCTTGATTTACCACCTGGCACAGGAGATGTAGCTTTAGATGTACATTCAATGTTACCATCAAGTAAGGAAATTATAGTAACGACACCGCATCCAACCGCGGCGTTTGTAGCGGCTCGAGCAGGTGCAATGGCTAAACATACAGAACATACTATTCTTGGAGTTATAGAAAATATGAGCTATTTTGAAAGTAAGGAAACAGGTAAAAAAGAGTATGTTTTTGGAAAAGGAGGAGGCAAAAAGCTTTCTGATGAACTTGAGACGCAATTATTTGCTGAACTTCCATTAGAACAACCTACATGGAATCCCAATGACTTTTCGCCTTCGATATATCAATCGGATGATTGTTTAGGAGAATTATATAATTCAATCGCAAGAAAAGTTATAGCAAGCACCCAAAAACAATAAAATCGATAATACCTAAATTGTGTTTAAATCGTGTGAAAAATATTTTCATACGATTTTTCTATTGCAAATTTTAAGAAATGTGTTAGAATATCTTCTTGTGAGTGAATAAAAGAACTCATACGAATAAAAAATAATTCAATTTAAATGTTGACTTCAAAACATAAAATTGATATTATATAAAAGTCGCTAAAAAGTGGATGTAAAGCGATTAATAACTTTGTTAAGTTGGTGTAAAAATAACCCTTGCAAAGTTAATGAAAAGCTTTTAAAATTAATTAAGTAATATCAATTAGTTATTGACTTTTATCGAAGCGATATAGTACAATATAAAAGATTGATTTTACAAAATGAACATTGAAAACTGAATGACAATATG
>NZ_KV834800.1:0-405 GCF_001837945.1 Staphylococcus sp. HMSC077D08
GCATCATTAATCAATAATCACAGAAAGGATGTTGATGATGTCAAAAGATAAACGTTCAAATAAGTGGGCTTTCTTAATATATGAAGAGAGCTCGCCATCTAACTACCGAGATATTTTGGAACAAATGCATATCCCCTATATTTTAAGTCCGTGGCATAATCAAGATATTGATCACTCGACAGGAGAAATTAAGAAGTCACATAAACATGGAGCTTTGTTTTTTGATTCTTTAAAAAGTTATTCCCAAGTCTCTGAATTACTTCAACAACACTTAAATACACCTAGTCATATTGAAATAATTATGTCCCCTAAGGGCATGTTTGATTATTTTATTCATGCGTCTAATACAGATAAAACCCCTTATGACATCAACGATATTGAAAGTGGTTGTGGTTTTGACTTAAA
>NZ_KV834801.1:0-231 GCF_001837945.1 Staphylococcus sp. HMSC077D08
TGACAGGCAGGCGTGTTAACCGCTACACTACGAGACCTAATAAAACATGTATTGCGGGAGGCGGATTTGAACCACCGACCTTCGGGTTATGAGCCCGACGAGCTACCGAACTGCTCCATCCCGCGCTAATAATTAATGGCGGAGGAAGAGGGATTCGAACCCCCGCGGCCCGTTAAGGCCCTGTCGGTTTTCAAGACCGATCCCTTCAGCCGGACTTGGGTATTCCTCCAA
>NZ_KV834802.1:0-290 GCF_001837945.1 Staphylococcus sp. HMSC077D08
CATGAATTGGTGATAAATAAAATCATACCTGAGATTAAAAAAGATCATGATAATGACTTAACAAAAGAAGAAATAGATTTGATTGGTAGTCATTTAGATAAAGAAATCGAAGATTTAAACCAACATATCGATAATGAAAAATGTACTAAAATAAGAAAACAAATACGGCTCAAAAGAACTAAAATTAAAAAATACAAAAAGCAAATTAATGATTACTCTCAGCGAAAGCATAAATACGAAGTCCAAAAATCTATTTTAAAGGATAGAAATAGTTATTCTAAAACAGACCA
>NZ_KV834803.1:0-695 GCF_001837945.1 Staphylococcus sp. HMSC077D08
TCTGTGATTATTGATTAATGATGCCATGGGGGTCGTAGTAACCCCATGGCACTGTTAAGATACACATGCGCTTGTGTTTATCACTTCGTGTACCACAACGCATGTGTATCTTAACGTTTGTGGCCTGCAAACCATAGATAACGATGATGACGTTGAGGTTTTGAAAAGTAATAATTCGGGTGCATATGTGTAATTTCTTCATGAATTTGAGGTTCAATCTTTTTTAATATATCGTGAGCTTGCTGTTTCCGGGGAATTTTAATTGCCACACGGACTTCATTTTGACGAACATCAACGAGCGATTTTCCAACCATTTTATTAAAGTATTGCTGGACAGAATTTGTTTTACTTTTGCCGTTATTTTGCCAATCCTGAGTCGTGTCTGTGTCAACATCTTGTTTAAGATAATGTCGTAAAACCATTGTGTGATAAACAGATTTGATATGATTCGTGAGTTGATCTTTCAATAAACGAATCATTAAATCGATAACTATTAACATCAATGCTAAGACTAATAAGTAAAATGTAAGTTGATATACACCATTTGAAATGATTGTGATATAGTGTGTGACGTTTCGCGTATCGATAATATCAATTTGAGACACAATAAAGTTTAATAGGACAAAGAGTTTACTAACCATAACTGTCAAAATAGCGAACAGGAACAAGTAAATGATAATATCATACACACGCAT
>NZ_KV834804.1:0-241 GCF_001837945.1 Staphylococcus sp. HMSC077D08
AGATTTCTTCATAGCTAATCTTAGTATGTTTTTTATGTGCTGTGCACTTTTTGTGGACCCAAAAACAAAAAGCCCACAACCACATGGGTTGCAGGCTACATAATGGAGACGGCGGGAGTTCATTAAAGCGTTTATTTATTCGTTTAGAAAACGTTATAACTATTGTCATATCAACTTTTTCGTTGTCTATTAGGTTGTGTGTAAAATGTTAAAATTGAAAAAACAAAAGTAATTTGGGGCA
>NZ_KV834804.1:341-5640 GCF_001837945.1 Staphylococcus sp. HMSC077D08
AAAAAACAAAAGTAATTTGGGGCAAAGAATAGGTTTGACAAAATTAATGTTCATACACTTGCCCTTATCATCAAAATTATGTCCTTTTTTTCGCCCTTAAAATTATCAATAATCTTATCCATTTCATTGATACAAAATAGTATATTCAACATTTTATTTTTATTCATTAAAGTACGTCTCAAACTTGAGATTCCGACGTATATTATTGTATAAAACTACTATCCAATTTTGGATTGTCCTCTAATAATATTCAGGGCTCAATTTTGAGCTGAGTATAAACCAATATACCCCAATTTAAGGATATTAAGCTAAGTAGCTAATACATCCACTTAAGGACACTCTTAACGAAGCCACATTTGCTCGGTTATATAAAAAAGTAGCCCTAATTTGGGGCACCCTTTATTCTTTTATCAAACCACTTCCCTATTTTAAGGTACTGGTTACAAGCGTACTTTTAAGTCTGTTTGTAACTTTATGAAATGTCAAGTTTTGACAAGTTTATCGCCTTTTGATGTTGTATGTTCTTTGGTGCGTTCAATTTCTGGAATTTGTGCTAATTCATTTAAAGCTGTAACTCCTAAATGTCGTGTCGACACTACATTTGAATTATTAAATTCTTCATAAACTCTCATATATTTAGATGAGTAATCTCTTGTGATATTCACACGTTCTAACCACTTACCAAACTCTCCATGTGCTAAGTCATTCTCTTTAATGTGTTTCATTCTACGACTTATTTCGAAAATCGACTAATCAGCTTTTGATGATGTCGAGTTTAACAATGTAATATATACATTTTGCATACATAGTTATACAATCTCATTTCCCACTGCAACACAGGGCGTTTCTCAATATACATTTTATATAGTACCTAGTGATTTAACGTATAAAAATAACCGTACCAATTAAGATACGGTTAATTCTCATCAATCAAGAAGACCACTTCATCATAACGAAAACAAACGGCTATTTAGTTGCTGTTAACAATCTTTCCATTCTATATCAACAATATGGGTTCTTCTCATTCTACGATACGAACTATTTTTACCTAAAATATACATAGTTGATGGTGCATAAAAGTCACTACTATATCCTTTTTTTAACCCAAGTATCATTACTTCACTATTTTCATCATCTAAAAAGGCTACATCAATATTTTGTGGATTTATTGAATTTTTCGGAACTATAACACATAATTTTATTTCTTTATCGATAAAACATTTATGTAAAAAATTATAATTAATAAGTCTATCTTTAATATTATCATATTCATGATGCTTTTTTATAGACTTATGTGTAATTTTACCTTCCGCAATTTTTCCAACAATTTTTTTAGCTTTCTCATTATTTTGAGTATAGTGTAAACCTAATAAATGGGGTAAATTATTTTTATGAAAATTTATTTTAAAGCTGGGGAGTTTTTTATATTTCGTTTTAACTTCAACATAACCTTTACAAAAGCAATTTATAAAGTCATTCAGGATGTTTTGTAAATCAACATCATTTTCATTATTTATTTTTAAATATGATGATTCCCCCACCTACTTACACCCCTTAAAAATATCCCTACAAACATTAAAGTAAGTAGGGATTATGTATGTGAGTGATGGCAAGGAAGAAGTCTCCTGCGGGACCAACAGTCAGATATAAGGCCTCTGCCGGGCTATACAATTCACTCCTAATTGTATATAACTAAATTAATAGTTACAAGACAATCTAACAAGAACTACAGACTAGTTAGGAAGAAAGAACAGACGAGATACTTTCTTCATGTATAACTATATTACTTTTATTATCTTTTGTAAACAATTTAGCCGAATTTCGTTTCTTATTTAACTAAATTACATACATATTATAAACACAAATTACACAAAAAAATGACAAACATAAGGTCGCCCTATACATATAACTATAGCATATATCAGGAGCTAAAAGTAATAATAAAAATATACATAATGAAAAATAAAAGATCAACTAAACATTAACAACTGTAATAAATACACATATATTTTTTAGTTTAATTAAATTACTCATATATTACTTCGCTTTATAATTATTATATATTTTTTCTTTTAGTGTTTTTACACTGTCTCATATTTTATAGGTTTTTATTTAATCTAAATTCCAAACAATTTAAAACAAAAATGTTACACTTAAGAAGTATACATAAGTAATGACTTACCATTTGTCATCATAAATATGAAAGGAGTTTTTTTATGTTAGAATCAAATTTATCAATAATCGCCAGTATTTCAACAATATTAGTTTCTTTTTTTTCCATTTTTTTAAAAAAACATTCAAATAATAACAATCAAAAAATTGAAGGGAACAATAATAACGTTAATAATGAACAAAATATTACATATAACGAAAACAATTCATATAACGATATTAAAGATTTAATGAAATCTCAAAGCAACGAAAATGAAATTTTGAGCTCGATACTTTTTGGTGTCGCTTTGTTAGTATCAATTACTATATTCATTAAATATAACCACTGGATAATAAGTTTTTCTTGTATACTCACTTTATTAACTAGCATCTTTATCTCCATTAGGTTAAAGAAGTATCATTTATCCATGAAAAGTTTTGGGTTTTATACTGTTAAGTATACTTTACTTTCCATAATTTTATTTACTGGATTAATTTATAATCCAACATTAGTTGCAAACCTGGAGAAAATTCTTCCACCAATTGATAAAAGTAATTCTATTCCATTTATTACTTCAATTTTAACTATGTCAAAAGCTACATTCATGTATTTTAAAAGTATAGGATTTCTTAGTTATGACTTTTTTGTTATAATTTTTCGTTTTCTTTCATTATTATTAATCTATCTTACACTCTATCGCGATATTGAAAAGAAAAGTTTTCTGAAAAAAACATTAAAACTTTATAAAGATAAATGGAATTTATTCTTTTCATACTTTTCTTTGATAATTTTACTTTGTATTATTTTATATCTAATGCATTTTGAATATTTCCAATTATTTTCCAGAGGAATACTAAATCAATTGTTTGATTGGTTAAATTTACCTTATAAATAAAATTTATCCAAAACTATCAATCAACGTATTTTTATTATAAACAAGTGCCAAGCCATATAGGTTTGGCACTTTATTTATTCCTCAAATCTCCCTATTATTATCAATATAAAAATTAGTATTGGGATGTTACTTACCCAACTTTTCTAAATCCATAACATTCTTTTCATCATCTTCACCAATACTATCAATAAATACAGGTGTAGCTACATTCAAGTCTACTTTCTCAGTGAATAAGCTGTGGTAACGACCAATTAGGTCACGAGCTTTCATGCGATCACTAGGCTTAATAGGTACCTCTACTGTTTCCACGTGTTCGTTATATATGAGGTTCATCCTTCCAGTGTCTGGGTTACGTTCAAATGTACCTTTCTTTACTACAGCTTCTTTGATTTCAGTTTCGTCGCCTACTGCTGCTTGAGTTAATAGATACAGTAACTCTTTGGCTGATAAAATAGTATCGTCCATAATCTCGTCTTTCTTACTTTTAATATATTCGTCTACTTTATCTTTTCGTAATAACCTACTACCAGTTACATGTGCACTATTCGGGCTATATCCTGCCTTTATAGCGCTTTGAGTAACATTGAGTGTCTTAATATATTCATTCGCAAAACGCTCTTGTTTTGGCGTTAATTTGTCCATTGAATCACGCTCCTTGTTTTATTATTTTATTTAGTAAACCATCAAATAACTGTTGGACTCTGGATTGGGTAATTTCTAGTATTTGAGCTATATCGCCAAATGTGCGTCCATTACATAGCAACATAAAAATATTGTATTCTCTAAAATCTGCAATACGATCAACCAGGATATCTAGGTCATTCATAAATATATGTTCATCTGCATTAATTGTTTGATATGAATATTCGTCTACATCTTCATTTAACGTAAAGAAATCATTAAATGATACATCCTTATAATCATCATCCACATTATTATGGTAGTTTAATATAAATTCCTTCAGTGTCTCCTTATCACCAACAAACATAATCACACCACCATTGTATGTTGTGGCTCACTAGCCTTTGTTAAAGGCTTATCATGACTAATGTTGTATAAATCTACCTGCAAACGTTCAATAAGCTCCTGTGACTTGATACGTCCATGTGATTGCATATATCTAACAACCTGCTGTTGCTCTTCTTGTGAATAGGTATTGAGTATTTGTTTTAATAAATATAATCTCATTGCTGAATCATCTTTAAAACGTTTCAAATTATCTTTAGTTTCACTAATCCATATCACTAAATTATCAACGGGATAAGATACAGAAATAACCCCCATAATATCGTCACATGTTGTTATTGAGGTGCTTAAGTGATACATTTCATCAATATGTGACTGTGCCGTTTTAATTTTAGAATTAATGTATTTAGGATTATATTTTGTTAATAACTCATATTCAGATATCTTTGTTTGTTGATATGATTCATTAGTACGTTCCTGCACGATAATACCCCCAATAATATAGAATGAGCCTACCCATTTAAGGATAGGCAAATTGTTTAATTATCTTCTATTGTTACTTTGTTTCACTTCATTAATCGCATTTTTATAACGTTCAGTAAGTGGTTTAATTTCAACGCCACCATACTGTTCATTCTTAGTAATAACTACACCAGTTTTAGCCATTCCTGTTTGGTTAATAACGCTATACTCAAACATTAAGTTATCGTATTCATCGTTTGTAGTGTATGGATATAAAACACCTTGTTTTAATTCTTCGAGTTTAAATGCAACTTGACGTTGTTGTGATTCGTTTAATTGATTGTCATATTTTTGTTGCAACAAGCTTAATTCATAAATATCAGTATTCGTTACATCTTTACTATTGATATAGTCTACAATCTCACTATCGTTATAGAATGATAATCTAGCTTCTAAATTCTGACGTTTGATAATTTCGGTTTGTGGATCTTTAACACTATCTTGTTGGCTTTCTTTCTCAATCTCATTACAGCGTTGCTCTATTTCATTTAATCTATCTGTAGCAAACTGTTTGAATTTATTTTCGAGTTCAGTAACTTTGGGCTTTTGTTGTTCGTCTATTGCCTCTAAACGATAGCCTTGCTTGTATAAACGTTTAGTATCTTCAATTAATTTATTTACTTCATCTAATAAATCTTTATACTTTCTGTTATCGAATAATACACTCCATACGTCTTTTGATGTATCTGGATAAGTAGTTGTTGTCATATATATACCTCTTTCGTTTTTATTTTATAATTTAATACGTTTTAAAGCCTCATAAC
>NZ_KV834805.1:0-79635 GCF_001837945.1 Staphylococcus sp. HMSC077D08
GTTGACATATTGTCATTCAGTTTTCAATGTTCTTTAACACTTACAATACATTATTGTAACAAATGGAATTTATTAAGTCAAGAATTAATTTATATTTTATTTCTTGTCGATTCTTAATTAATTCAACAAATAACATTTTATAATGTATTGATTTTAATTTCAATAGTCAAAATTACACTTTGTTAACTAAATTTTAAAGTTCTTAACTTTTTCTTTTCAATTAATTAAACTGCTTTTGACGACTTTTATATAGTATCAAGATATAAACGTAACGTCAATATTTATTGTTGATTTTTTAAGTTAAAATTTACTTAATGAGTGAATATATATCTACATATAGTACATTATAATTATATAGTGTAAATACTTTCGTTTTGTACATCTGCAAAACGAAGTCTTATGTAAAAAAAAAGAGGCTGTACAAATTATTACAGCCCCTACTACTTATATACGATTAATTATATGAAATTGCTAAACAGTCATACTATTTCATCATTATTTTATCTCAATAAAACTTCACAAAAGTATCAATAATGACTAAATTTTTATTTTGCTTCTATGAACTTACTTTCATCAATTTTCTTCTTCTTTGCAATCTTTACATACTCCATATATTTCCATCCGATGATGAGTAACATCAAAATCTGTTACATGTTGAGCTAATTGCTCTACTTCATCCAATTGTGGATAATGGAAGTCAACGATTTTACCACATTTTTCACATATAATGTGGTAGTGATTATGTGTATTAAAATCAAACCTACTAGATGAATCACCATATGTTAACTCTTTGACTATACCAATATCTTTAAATACTCTTAGATTATTATAGATAGTAGCAACACTTATATTAGGAAATTTAGGTGAAAGTGCTTGATATATTTCATCTGCTGTTGGATGTGAATGTGAAGATATAAGATAGCGCATAATTGCTTGTCTTTGGGGTGTAATACGAACGCCCGCTTGTCTTAATGACGCAATGGACTCTTCAAGTTCATGATCAATAGATTCAAGTTCCGCACTCACTTTTTTCACCATCTTTCTAAATAATAATTATTATTACTTAATATTAATATAACTGTTGCTATAAATAAATGTCAATAAATACTTGCTATTTTCAATTAGTAACCATAATCTAAGTCTACTTTATTCTCAATTACATCATAATTATTGAGAAAATGCTCAAGATTCTTTTTGAAAATATCCGTAGCTTCTCTATTATTATTAGAATCATTACCTGTAATATGAGCAGTTATAGTCACATTGTCTAAATCATATAAAGGATTATCCTTACTAAGTGGTTCTTTTTCAAAAACATCCAAATAAGCATGTCTGATTAATCGATCCTTGAGTACATTGATGAGCATTTCCTCATCAACAATTGTTCCCCTTCCTACATTTATAAATAAAACATTATTGTCCATTTGTATGAAATGTTTTCTTTTTAATAAGTGAATTGTTTCTTCAGTTTCAGGTAATGCATTAACAATAATATTCGCCTTTTCAATAACATTATCTAACTCTTCAATTGTATATACTTCATCAAATTGTTCAACATTTTTTCCTGACTTACTAACCCCTATCACTTTCATTCCAAAAGCTTTGGCTAAATAAGCAGCCCTTTGTGCAATCGCACCTGTTCCCAATAACAATAAAGTCTCTTCGTTTAATCTTTTACCAGTAATTCTGGAGTCATAATTTTTTTCAATTTGATTTCTATAGGAAGTTTTCATTTTTTTATAATCATCCAAAATGAATGTCATTATATATTCAGAAACTTGTTTAGCTTGTATACCTTTACCATTTGTTAGAATGATATCTCGCTCTTTAATATAATTTAACGGTAAATTATTTACACCTGTTGCAAACCATGCAATCCATTTAAGGTTGATACAATGTTCGATAAAGTGACGATCTATTTTGCCATCATAACCTATTAAAATGTCCATAGTTTTTCTATCATTGATTGGGATATTTATAGCTTTGTCATAAAATTTAAATTCTTCGTTTGGAAATTGTTTTCTTAATTCGTTTTCTATTTCATTTAATCTATTTAAGCTAACAATTTTCAAAATTAACCCTCCAGAATATTTTTTATTGTTTCAATTTGCGTTTTTACCTTTACATTTTCAATCACATCAATAATGTTACCATTTTCATCGAGAATAAATGTTGTTCTTACAATCCCCATATTCTCCTTGCCAAATGATTTTTTCAATTGGTAAACCCCTACTTTATCAGCAAGTTGATAATCTTTATCTACAAGTAAGTCAAAATTCAATTGATGTTTTTTTATAAAATTTTGATGTTTCTTTTTAGAGTCTGTGCTTATTCCATATATATCTACATCAAGTTGGTTAAAATCTTCAATGTGATCTCTAAATTCACAAGCTTCAGTAGTACACGTTGGTGTATTATCTCTTGGATAAAAATAAAGAATTGTTTTACGACCTTTAATTGTTTCATTTGAAATAAAATTACCATCTTGATTTTCTAAAGAAAAAGAGGGAAATTGTTCACCTTTACTAATCATATACTCACCTATTTCTTAATTGTGTTGCTTTTATGATACGATATTAATTGAAAATATTAAATAAAAAGAGGTTGATAGATATGAAATTTACTGAAAGCGAACGTCTTCAGCAACTTTCTAATGAATATATTTTGGGAGGTGTGAATTCACCTTCACGGTCGTATAAAGCAGTAGGTGGCGGGGCACCAGTAGTAATGAAAGAAGGTCATGGCGCTTACTTATATGATGTAGATGGTAATAAATATATCGACTATCTACAAGCTTATGGACCAATAATAACTGGTCATGCACACCCGCATATTACCGAAGCAATCCAAGATCAAGCAGCAAAAGGTGTGCTTTATGGGACACCTACTGAATTAGAAATAAAATTCTCAAAAAAACTTAGAGAAGCTGTTCCTTCTTTAGAAAAGATCCGTTTCGTAAACTCAGGTACTGAAGCAGTTATGACGACAATTAGAGTTGCTCGTGCTTACACTAAAAGAAACAAAATTATTAAGTTTGCAGGCTCTTATCATGGTCATTCTGATTTAGTTTTAGTGGCAGCTGGTAGTGGACCTTCTCAACTTGGTTCTCCTGATTCTGCTGGTGTCCCCCAAAGTGTTGCACAAGAGGTTATTACAGTACCGTTTAATGATATAGAATCATATAGAGAAGCTATTGATTATTGGAAAGACGATATTGCAGCAGTATTAGTAGAGCCGATTGTGGGTAATTTTGGGATGGTCATGCCACAACCAGGCTTCTTAGAAGAAGTAAATAAAATTTCTCATGATAATGGAACATTAGTTATCTATGATGAAGTTATCACTGCTTTTCGTTTCCATTATGGTGCAGCTCAAGATTTATTAGGTGTTAAACCAGATCTCACAGCTTTTGGTAAGATTGTTGGCGGTGGTTTACCAATTGGTGGCTACGGTGGTCGACAAGATATTATGGAGCACGTTGCACCACTAGGTCCAGCTTATCAAGCCGGAACAATGGCCGGTAACCCGTTATCAATGAGAGCAGGTATTGCTTTATTAGAGGTTCTTGAACAAGAAGGTGTTTATGATAAACTTGATCAATTAGGTCGTCGTCTTGAAGAAGGGTTACAAAAATTAATAGATAAGCATCAAATTACAGCAACAATAAATAGAATCTATGGCTCACTGACATTGTATTTCACAAATGAAAAAGTTACGCATTATGAACAAGTTGAAAACTCTGATGGAGATGCTTTCGCTCAATTCTTTAAATTAATGTTGAACCAAGGCATTAATCTCGCACCTTCTAAATTTGAAGCGTGGTTCTTAACTACAGAACATACTGAAGAAGATATTGATCGTACACTAGAAGCAGCTGATTATGCATTTAGTAAAATGAAATAACCTACAGTATGAGAACTTGACACATTACCTATGTGTTCAAGTTCTTTTTATGTTCAATTATGAATTAACTGTTGAAAATTTAATTGAAATTTGCGTTTTCACTTTTCTTAAGTAAAATTTATGATAGTTTATAAAATTTAATAGCTTATAAAGTACAAAATAAAACTATTTACTTAATTTCTTAAAATTTTTCATCTAAAAACCACATTGCATATAGATAAACTTGATTATTTAAGTTCAGGGGTGTATAACAATAATGAATGAGAGTATTATTATTACTCAAAATAATTAAAAGGAGCATTTAATTTGAGACTTGGAGCTCGGATTTTCAAAACTGGTATAGCCATTATCTTAGCTATGTCTATCGCTTCTTTACTTCCTGATAATATTGGTCTAAAAACGTTAGCAGGTGTCAGTGCAGTAGTTGCCATGCAACCAAGTGTTTATCGCTCAATCAAAACTGTTTCTGAACAAGCTATTGGTAATGTGATTGGTGCACTACTTGCAGTAACAATGGTAACGATATTCAGTGATAATTTCATTATCATGGGCGTTACCGTTATTTTACTCATTGCAATTTTGTTCCAATTTAATCTAGCTCATGTAGCAACACTTGCAAGCGTAACTGCTCTTATAATTATGGGGCAACATACTGGTTCTTTCTATGTTGCTGCATTTTTTAGATTTGTACTAGTGATGATTGGTGTATTGAGTTCTTCTATTGTCAATCTAATTTTTTTACCTCCTAAGTTTGAAACAAAAATTTATTATAATTCAATGAATATTTCTTCTGATATATTTGTGTGGTTTAAACTTGTACTCAATGACACATCAGAATTTCATAATATTAAACAGGATGGTGATCAACTAAACTCACGCATCAATAAATTAGAAAAGATTTTCGACTATTACAATGAAGAAAGACCATTAACAAAAAAACATATTTATCAACAGAATAGAAAAAAAATACTATTTAGAGAAGTAGTTAGAACGACTAGACAAGCATATGAAGTGCTAAAACGAATGTCACGATATCAAAATGATTTATATCAACTAAATAATCAATTACTTTTACAAATCAAATTAGAACTTGATTCATTAGTTACTTTACATGAACAAATATTTAAGAGTTTATCTAAAAAAGCTAGATATGATGTCACTCAACTAGATTATGAAGTTGACAATCCTCAGAAGAAAAACTTGATGGATGCTTTTCAGCAAGAATTAATTAAAAACCCACATCAGACGCAATATTCTTATAGCAATATGATGCAAATTATTGCTGAAATTGAAGAATACAGATATCAACTTGAACACTTAGATCGCATCCGTTTAAGTTTCTTTACCTATCACCGTTCTGATACTGATATAGACATTTCAGATGAGGACTTTGACTTATAATACAATGGTAAATCAGAATTTTATTGGATTAACCAGTGAAATTCTACTAGTTAGCTGTTTTGACTATAGGTAAAATAGTTCTTATTTTTAATAACTGCCAACAGTACAAAAATGCCTGAGACAACAACAGTCTCAGGCATTTTCAATGTTTTATAAATTTTGAATACTATAAAGATGCTCATATGCACCGCGTTTATTAATTAATTGTTGGTGTGTGCCAGTCTCAACAATTCGTCCATTTTCCATTACAACTATCCTATCTGCATGAGTAATTGTCGATAAACGATGTGCAACAATTAATGTTGTTCTATCCTTACTTAAAACATCAAGTGCTTCTTGAATAATTGCTTCACTCTCTAAATCCAATGCACTTGTTGCTTCATCTAATATTAAAACAGGAGGATTATTTAAAAAGATACGTGCAATTGACAACCTTTGTTTTTGTCCACCTGATAATTTAACTCCACGTTCCCCTACTTCAGTATCATATCCATTCGGTAAGTTTGAAATAAAATCATGGGCATTCGCCATTTTTGCAGCTTCTACGACTTCATCATCAGTCGCATCAGGCCTACCCAACAAAATATTCTCCTTAACAGTATCAGAAAAAAGAATATTATCCTGTTGTACTAAGCCTATTTGATTCCTCAAACTACCAGTTAGGAACTCTTTAACATTATGATGATCGATAAGTATTTCACCTTGAGTCACATCATAAAATCTTGGTATAAGATTAATCAAAGTAGATTTTCCTCCACCACTCATACCTACAAAAGCTACAGTTTCACCTTTGTTAATTGTTAAATTAATATCGTGTAATACTTCTTTTTCATTTTCATTATATTTGAAACTCACATGTTTTAAATCAATTTGACCCTCACTGATTTTAATTGGCTGTGCTCCAATGCCATTTTTGATGTCGTAATCCTCATCCATTAATTGAAATACTCTGTCCATAGATGCAAAACTTTGTGTAAGTGTAGTAAATGAAGATACTAGTCTTCTAAGTGGTCCAAATAATTGTTCTAGATAACCGACAAATGCTGCTAGAGTTCCGACAGTAATCGACCCGGTAATTGCTAAATATGAACCCACGCCAATCACAATTATTGGACCTAAATCTGTAACAGTATTAATAGCAGCAAAAGAATACGCGTTCCATCTTGTATGTTGGAATGCTCGTTGTAAAAAGTTTTTGTTATGGTTATCAAAATTTTTCGCTTCATTGTCTTCAATAGCAAAACTTTTAATAACAGACATTCCTTGAACCCGCTCATGTAAGAAGCCTTGTACTTCTGCTAGAGCTTGTGAGCGCACACGTGTAAGTTTACGTAATCTTCCAAAGAAAAAATAAACAGTTAAAATATAAAATGGAAAAATAAAAATAGCAGCAAACGTCAATTTTACATCAAGGAAGAACATAATAGAAAGTGCGATAATAATCGTTATACAGTCAAGCCAGATATTCATCAATCCAGTAAGAATGAAGTCTTTTGTTTGTTCGACGTCATTAATCACTCTTGAAATGACTTGACCGACTTGATTATTTGCATAAAATCGAGCACTTAGTGCTTGCAAGTGATTATACAATTGTTTACGAATATCATATAGTATTTTATTACTTGTCCATTGAGCTAAATATTGTCTAATAAACTCAATCGGCGGACGAACAATTAAGAATATAAATAATGCAATTCCTATTGCTACACCAAGGTGACTAAATTTTTCTTGATTTGTAAGCGAATGATTATTAATCACGCCATCTATAGCATATTTAATCAATAAAGGTATGAGCATGGGAATACCGAATTTAATAATTCCTACTATAATTGTTGCAATAATACGATATCTATAAGGTTTTACAAACTTTAAATATCGTTTTATCATGCGCCTTCCCTCCTAATAATTTGAAAATGAAGAGAGGTTGGCACATTGCATTTGTATACACTTTAAAAATAAAAGATACAAATGTTAATGTCTCAACCTCTAATACACGAAGACACTCTATCAGATATTAAGTTAGAAAGATGAACTAACAAATTATCATTGTTGTTACACTTCATTTATGAATTTTTATAGATTACTTTTACAATATAAATTATTTTAATCTTATTTACATCTATTTTGCTTAATAATCTCTAATTTTTTTATAACGTTCTTTCCATACTTTTATAAAGTCAGGAGCAAAAGGCCCCTTTTTTTGTTCTATCCATTGTTGTAAAATATCAACATTTCTTCTTAAAATAATATCGATATCATGAGGGTAATTCATTTGGTTCATATGTTGCTCGTACTCATCTTCATCAAGTAAATGATATTTTCCGTTCGGATAAACTTTGATATCTAAATCATAATCAATATATTTTAAAGCTTCTTCGTCACATGCAAAAGGCGAAGATAAATTACAATAATAATAAATACCATCTTCTCTAAACATACAAATAACATTAAACCAATATTCAGAATGAAAGTATACAATTGCTGGTTCTCGAGTAATCCATGTACGCCCGTCACTTTCAGTTACTAAAGTGTGATCATTACCACCAATAATCACATGTTCTGTTCCCTTTAAAATTGTGGTTTCTGACCAGACACGATGAATATTACCATCATGTTTATAACTTTGAATCTTAATATTTTCTCCTTCTTTAGGTATGGATTCCTTTACCATACTCCACACCACCTTTATCGTATTTAACCATTTAGATTATATCATATTTTAATATGCTTGATTAACCTATCATTTATAAGTGGCATATGAGATTGATGTTTATAAATTAACCTTCAATAAACTTATATATTTTATCCATTGGTACGGGAAATGTATACTTATCCCTATCATCTAAATTAAACCACGTCATTTGTTGAGGTAAATCATTCTCCTGTATATTAAGAGGTGCTGTAACATTGTATACTTCAATATCCCATGTAAGATGGGTAAATTGATGTTTTAATTTAAATACTGGTTCGTTAATTGTTTCGATTCTTTTTCCTAAATCATCAGATATCACATCGTTTGCATTTGTTTGTTCTCTCATTGGAAATTGCCACATACCGTTAAGAAGTTTTTCTTTACGCTTTTCAAGTAAATATTGACCATTATCATTACGAATCAGAAAAACTTTTTGCTCAACGTTTTTCTTATTTAAATTTTTAGTTTTTACTGGTAATTCTTGTGCAGTCCCCATATGAAATGCCTCACAGTGTTCTTGAATAGGACAAAACAAACACAATGGTGATTTTGGAGTACATACTAACGCCCCTAGCTCCATCATCGCTTGATTAAATGTTCCCGCATCCTTCAACACATATGGGTGTAATTCTTGTTCGAATGCTTTTCGAGTAGACTGTAACTTTATATCACGATAGTCATTGTTTAATCGTGACCATACTCTAAAAACATTACCATCGACAGTTGCTAAAGGATGGTTGAAAGCTATACTCATGACCGCCGCCTGAGTATATGGACCCACACCTTTTAACTTTTTAAATGTTTCAGGATCGTATGGTACCTCACCATCATAATTATTATTAACTTCTTTTACGGCAGTATGGAAATTACGCGCTCTGCTATAATAGCCTAAACCTTCCCAATACTTCAACACTTCATCTTCACTAGCTTCGCTCAACGACTGAATTGTAGGGAACCTATGTATAAATCTATAGTAGTAATCTATAACAGTGTTTACTTGCGTCTGTTGTAACATCACTTCACTTAGCCAAATATAATAAGGATTAGTCGTTTCTCTCCAAGGCATATCTCTTTGATTTTTATGAAACCAATCTTCAATATCTTTTTTAAAAGAATTTTCTAGATACATAAAACCTTCCCTCTCTATTAGTTTCATAAGAATGTATTATTAAAAGCATTCTTATGTTAACTTTAACATGACTCTATATTACATTACTTAGTATATGTTTATTTAAAGTAAGTTAATTTTGTTATTTCAACTTTTAGATTATAATATATATTAAACAAAGAAGAAAAGAGTGAGCAATTATGGACACAGCCACACATATCGTTATGGGTGTGGGTCTTACAGCTTTAGCAACGCAAGATCCAGTTATGGCAGGATCATTTGCTGCTACTGCGACGACTTTAATCGCAGGTTCTTTAATACCAGACGGTGACACCGTACTGAAACTAAAGGATAATGCGACATATATTTCACATCACAGAGGAATTACACATTCATTACCTTTTACAATATTATGGCCTATATTAATTACATTTTTTATATTTGTAATATTTAGTCACACGAACCCCTTACATGTATGGTTGTGGGCACAACTAGCAGTGTTTTTACATGTCTTTGTAGATATTTTTAATTCTTATGGTACTCAAGCATTGCGTCCCATAACTAACAAATGGATTCAATTAAGCGTGATTAATACCTTTGATCCGATAATATTTATTATTTTAAGTATCGGTGTCTTATTGTGGATATTAGGTATTCATCCATATATTGTTTTCTTTCCAATCATATTAATTCTCATAGGCTATTATATTGTAAGATTTAAGATGCAAGCAGCAATTAGAAAACAAGCACTTCAAAAAATTGAGCAATCGCATACACCAGTAAAAGTATTCGTAGCTCCAACAATGAAATTTCATGTATGGCGGGTCGCAATACAAACAGATAAGCATGATTATGTCGGTGTTTCCAAATGGAAAAATGTAGTTTTCACTGATAAAGTTAAACGCCAGTCTATGACTCCTGATTCGATATTATGGAAAGTTAAAGGTAATAAAGATATTTATACATTTTTAAACTTTTCTTCAATTTATCGTTGGCAAACTACGCCATTAGATGATGGCACAACGGAAATTCGACTTATGGATTTAAGATACTTAAATAAAGGTCGTTATTCTTTTGTAGCTATTGCACATTTAACACATGAAAATGAAATTGATCACTCTTATATTGGGTGGGTATTTAGCGAAGATAAATTACAACGTAAATTATTTTCATAATATATTTGAGTGTTACAAAATTCGTATTAACTACGATGCTAATATTGAAGAAAACTTGATATGAAAGAATTTCAATTTAGCCATCGACTGCCTATAAGTTAAGAATGCCTCAGACTTTAATTGATGTCTGAGGCATTCTTAATTTAATAAAATATCGTACACTTTATTGAACTATTTATTTATCTAAATTTACGTTTCAACGTTCCTTTTCTTTATTCTTTTTCTCTTTTGAATAACTCTTTTGGTTAGATTGGCTTTGATATTTATCAAATGCTATGTGACGCACAAGCGCATAATTAATCACACACATGATTCCAATTAAAATAATAATATATAAATGATAAGGTAAATTGCTCATACTGACTGTACCAAATACTATTGCTTGCGAACTACCATTTACGAAATAATACAGAGGATTTAACATCATAATATGATTAATCACATTTAAATTTGTCTTAGGGATGTATGTAATTGGAACCATAAAGAAACTGATAGCACTTACTATAATAAATATCAGTTTTACATGTTTAATTGCATAATTCAGTAAGCCCAACATTATCGAAGTCACACTGATAAAAATGGCTATAATTACTAAATAATATAAAAATGAAAGTATTGATGCTTCAAAATTCACAGGCTTAAGGATAATAATAACTATACCCAGAATAAGTATTGTTATTAAACCTAACATCGCTATAACTATAGTAGGTGTGACAGCAGATATATGAAATGACTTCATGACAACGAAATCTCTGATATAGTACTTATAAGCTATATAAATAGATTGTATAATTATGCTGAATATGATGAGTGATGAAATTCTGAATAACCAACGCACTTGAACAATATCAGTAGTATGGTTAAAATTAAAAAATCCTTCTAATGCTAGAATAATTACTAGTCCTATAATTAGGCTAATTGCAAACCACTTCCATGTTTGCTTAAGCCTTTGAGTACAAAAACTAAAAAGATGTGGTAAGTTTTTAATATATACAATTAAATTATCTATCATTTTCACACCTACAATTCAATATAAATCCATTTTTCTTCTTTCATGTCAGCGATAAAATAACCGCTTCCATTTTTTGTAATCCATACATCCTTCGTGATATTAAATGTTTTTTTCAATTCCGTTTTATTTGTCATTGGAATAACAAATCCAGACAGTTTATCATTATCACCAAATATCATTTTTATAGGTTGTTGCGTGATCGGTACAACATACTGTTTATCTTTATCAGGTCTAAGCGTTTCTGTTACTTTATCATGTTTTTGATGTAAGTGACTGTTAAAGTACTCTACGTAAGTACTATAATTTGATTTTATATAAGGTGATAATTTCTTAAAAGTATGAGATTCGTATAACCCAGCTGGATTGAAATAAAACACTTGATTTTTACTAATACTATATGTCCTTTGATTCAATTCGACGCGGTACCTTTTGTTATTTTCACCCGTAATTGTAATTAAACTATACTTAGGTACTTTTAAATTTTTAGACCCGTTTAAAGTAACTGATCCATCTAATGCTAATCCATATGCAAGTTTTTCTTCGTAAGTATCTTTATTCTGATTCTGTATGGATGCTTGAGTATTAATATTCCCTAGTTTGACCATACCTAAGTTATTAAAGAAAAGTACAGTCATTAAAACAAGCCCCATCAAAAAGCTGACAAATAATGTCCAAAATCTCACTAGAAATTTTGGTGGCTTAGCATGATTATAACGTTCTATTCTTTTGAAATTATAAGTCATTTCAGGAATCCGAGATCGATTCTTCTTCCAATCATAATCAAAGTTCTCAATTTCCATTTCTGATTTTAAACTATTACGATCTTTTTCATGTTCTCTAAAAGTTGGTAACACCTGATTTAGAGAACCTTCCTTGCGTATCTGGCCATGTGATACCCATGTTATGTAGTTGCTTGTTTTACTTATCTTTTCTATATCATTATCGATTAAGACTAGAGTTTTATTTGCTTCAATATAATCTGTTGATAAAATGGAAGCTCTTTCTATAAATGTTTCATCTAAATGTGATAAAACGTGATTTAAGATGATAATATCGTTTTTTGAAGAACGTGCAATACTAAGTAAAAGTTGTGCGTATGATTTTTCGCTTAAATTAGAAACCTTTTCCTCTATGTGATCACCTAAATGTGCCCAATGAATAATTTGTTCAACTTTATGCTCAGTTACTTCATAAGGAAAAAGTTGTACGAGTTCGCTCACATATTGGCTCACAGTTAAATTATTAATCTTTCGATCATCAATATCACCGAAATACAAGTTTTTAGTTCGAACAACCTTACCTTTATCAGGTTTCACTGAACCACTTAAAATTCGACCAATCAAAGTTTTAGAAGATCCAGGTTCACCGATTATACCTAATGCTTCACCTTGATAAATGTGCAAAGAAATATTATTTAGGTTGATGTCCTCGGCATCATAACCCAATGGTCGATACCATTTTTTTGAACTATGATTTCTATAGTAATGTGTTACCTTGAGTAATTTTAAAACTATTGAGCTTCCCATCAATTATACATCCTTCTAAAATTTTAATAATGCTAATGGTAGACCTTCCTCAGGTTCACTACTGTTTATTCTAAACCCCCATGCAAATACACCCTTGAGTCGTTCTACTTTAAAGTACTGTTTACTACCATCATTGAGTTTATAGATTTTTCCAGGTTCAATTTTATTGCGATCCACTAGATAGCTTTCTGCTATAATCACTTTACTTTGATAAACATCATATTCATTCATAATGCCATTCATCTCTGCTTTACGCATTTTTTCTTTAAATAATTGTATTTCATGTCTAAGTTCTTGCTCGGACATTTCACTCATTTTCTTTTTATTCATACGATATACCACTTTCTTCTAATTTAGATTTAATTTTATCATAATTATAGCCTTTTCTCATAAGTGCCTCTATGGTTTTAATAACACTTTTATCACTGTCATATTTTTTACAATTTTTATTATAGACTTTCTCTAAATCACGTTGCAATAAATGGTCTAATGTTTCTTCGTCTTGAGAAAAATCTATTTCATTCATAACTAGTTGAATCGTTTCAAGATTATATCCTTTTTGGAGAAGTGACTGTGTTACTTTTTGCTTTACCTTTGCTTCAGGGCCTTTTTTAGACTTCATCACTTTTTTACCAACTTTAATAACGTCATCTAATGGTTGTTGTTGTTCATATGCTTTGACATATTTTTCAATAATCGTAACTTCAATACCTAATTGGTAGAGTTTTTGTCTATATATTTCTGGCCCTTTATCTGTAGTATGTATCATGGTATTTTTTAAACTTTCTGCGTAATCTTCATGATCAATAAACTTTTCCTTATAGCAATAGTCAATGACATCTTGAATAGCATTACTTTGAATATCGTTTTTTTCTAAATACTGTATAACTTCTCTTTCAGTACGTTTCTTATAAGACAAGTATTGAATTGCGAGATTAACACCTCGACGGTAGTGATCATATTCTTGAATGTTCTGCATATCTGACGGTTCAAGTATTTGATCTTTTTTTAAGTTAAATTTAACTAGTGTATCAATATCTATTCCCATTTCAAATTCTCCATCTAAAAAGAGATTAAAGCGTTCTTTATTCTTTTTTTGTACTTCTATTTTAGTTACCTTTGGCATTTTACTATCCCTACTTCTATATTCAAACGTTTTTTCTTACATATATTATTACACATCATTAGATGTTTCATAAAAGACTTTGAATTTTATATATTTACTTTATGCAATAAAAAAGAAGTAAAACAGATTTCATCCTGTCCTACTCCTTCAAATTTATTTATCTATCGACTCAAAATGTTTTAAAAGATTGACACAACATCATCATTAAATAGTTAATAAAAGTATTGCTTCTATAAACTAATACCAATATATTTATATCATCTTTATTTGTTTGTCGTTTAATTTCCAAGTTGAGACATAGCTTCTTGATATTGTGATTCACTAATAAAATTTTGTTGTTTCATTTTCTCTAAATTGGTTTTAACTCTATTGATGTAATTATTCGACATATCATTTACGTCATACACACTTGGCGCATTTACTTTGCTTGCTAATATGGCACTTTGTAACACACTAATCTGACTCATATTTGAATTGTTTTTATCTACCGTTACACCAAAATAATGATTTGCAGCACCTTCTACAGTATATTGATTATCACCATAATAAATATTATTCATATAAAAACTTAAAATTTGATTTTTACTGTATTGCTTTTCAACTTTACGCGCTACAAACAATTCTTTGATTTTTCTTGTAAAGGATCGTTCATTATCGTAATAATAATTCTTTACAACTTGTTGCGTAATTGTACTTCCACCTTGCACATCTCTATCGCTAATAGTTGAAAACAATGCCCTTGTCGTTCCTTTTATATCAAAGCCATGATGTTTATAGAAACGCTCATCCTCCATTGAAATAAATGCGCCTTTTACATAGTTAGGCATATTTTCGGTAGCAACAAAATCACTTTTATTTTCTATTGATTTTAAATCATCTACATTTGCTCTTGAAGAAATAAAGTACATGACACCAAAAAATATAATCAATAAAATTAATATAGTGATAATTGCTTTTAAGAAAATTTTTTTACTTTTTTTCTTTTTCGGTGGTTTCCCTATTGGTTGATAATACGTATTGTAATGAGGTCGTTGAGACTCATAATGTTGTTCAATATAATCAGCCGTATATTTATCGCTTCTTTTCATGGGTTTTCTCCTTTTCTCAAACTCACCCTTTTAAAGTGAGTTTACCAATTGTTTAACCGTTTAGCTATAGTTAAGTTAAAAAATCAGTCCCAAGGTGTAGCAGTAATTTTAAGACTTAAGTAAAGTCAAAAGTATAATTTATTCATTTATACTCAAGTTGTCATTTAAAAGATATCATTTACTTGTCAAAATTCAGTTTTTAATCATTTATTTGATGCCATAAAAAAGAGACTGTTGAGAAAGTCAAAAACTTTAACAACAGCCTTAATCAATAATTTAAAATCATAATAATGAATGCAAATTAGTTCATTGTAAATCGCGATTTATGCTTCTAATTTTTTTACAATTTCTCTATTGAAGTCATCTAAATCATCAGGTACACGACTTGTTACAATGTTGTTGTCTACCACTACTGATTCATCTACAACATTCGCACCAGCATTTGATAAATCTTTGCGTACGTTAATAACACCCGTAATTGTACGTCCTTTTAAATCGTCAGTATCAACTAATACTAATGGACCGTGACAAATTGCAAATGTTGGAACATCATTTTTAGTGAAATACTTAGCAAAAGTACCATAGCGACCTTCTTCATCACCACGTAAGTGGTCAGGTGAAAATCCACCAGGAATTAATAATGCATCATAGTCTTCAGGTTTGGCATCAGCAATGCTAACATCAACAGTGACTTTCTCACCGTGCTTACCAACAACTTCATGGTTAGCTGTATCACCAATCACTTCTGTTTCAAATCCAGCATTTTCTAATGCTTCTTTAGGACTTGTTAATTCTATATCTTCAAATTCATCTGCTAGAATAATTGCTACTTTTTTTGTCATAATTTGACATCACCTTTCATTTATCTGCTTTTCAATCTAAGTATAGTATAGACAAAAAAATAGGGTGTTAAACATCTATTGCTAAATTTTCCAAATTAAAAAAAGCTAAACTTATTAATATTATTACATTGTCATTCTCCAACCCCAACTTGCTTTGTCTGTTGAATTTCTATCTGAAATTCTCTTTGTTGGGGCCCCAACCCCAACTTGCTTTGTCTGTCGAATTTCTATCTGAAATTCTCTTTGTTGGGACCCCAATACTAAATTATATGGAAACCTTTTATGTTTTAATTATTCAGTGGTTATACGTTAAGAAAGTCTAGGATTGTGATTGATGTCCTAGACTTCCTAAATAATTATTTTGAAACTTGTTTCACTTTTTCTTCCAACTGATCAAGTAAACCAATCCACTCATCAATATCTTCTACACGTACCTCATCCGGATTTACGTGATCAATGTCTTCAATAAATTTGTTTAATCGTGTTTTAATTTGATCAATCGTTTGCTGTTCACTCATTAAATATTGGAACTCCTTTTTACTTGTATTTACTACGATAATATTATCCTAACAGAATTTGACAAAAAGCGATATAATCATAATAATATTCATTGTACATTTTGCACATAATCAAAACAAAGTAGATGGAAATTTTTTAATTTTAGGAGTAATAAATTATGATAATATCAAACAAATCCCCTATTTCTATCAACAATGACCCATGGGAAGCATACAATGATATTTTAGAACATAACCAATTAACATTGAGTAATATAGAATTTACAACTACAAATTTATGTAATATGCGTTGCAGTCATTGTGCAGTTGGTTACACTTTACAAACTAAAGATCCTGATCCTCTTCCAATGGATATCATCTATCGACGTTTGGACGAGATACCTAACTTAAGAACATTGTCTATTACAGGTGGAGAACCCATGTTTTCCAAAAAATCAATCAAAAACGTCGTTAAGCCTCTACTTAAGTATGCCAAACATCGTGGTATTTATGTTCAAATGAATTCAAATTTAACTTTACCTCAAGACCGGTATTTAGATATTGCAGAATACATAGATGTTATGCACATTTCACATAATTGGGGAACCATTCAAGAGTTTACTGATGTTGGCTTTGGTGCAATGAGAAAACAACCTCCTCTAAAAGCCAAGTTGAAATTATATGAGCAAATGCTTGAAAATTCCAGCACTTTATCAGACCAAGGTATGTTCGTTTCGGCAGAAACAATGCTTAATCAAAGCACAGTCCCTTATCTAAATAAAATACATAACGAAGTGGTAAAAGACATGAAATGTAGCCGTCATGAGATTCACCCAATGTATCCATCTGATTTTGCTAGTCAATTAAATGTATTATCTCTTAAAGAAATGAAAGAAGCTATTCATCATTTATTAGATATACGTGATGAAAACACATGGATGTTGTTTGGTACTCTACCTATCTATCCTTGTTTAAATGATGAATATGATCAACATTTATTGCAACGTTTAAGAAAATCAAAGAATGTTACAATGAGAAATGACCCAGATGGTCGTAGCCGTTTGAATGTTAATGTATTTACTGGCGATGTTATTGTGACTGACTTTGGTGATGAAAATGGTACAATATCTAATATACAAAAGGATAAATTGACAGATGTATTCAACAAGTGGTTAAACACTGATCTTGCACAATCTTTAAATTGTCATTGTGCAGAATATCACTGTCTTGGTCCAAATGTTTTAGTTAAAAATATGTATTACCCAAATACTGATTTCAAGAAAAAAGAACAAAAAATGCATCAATATCAAATATTTTCGTAACTAATTTTGGTATAAACAAACAGTAACCACTCTATGTAGTTTTCAACATTCATAGAGTGGTTACTGTTTTATTAAAAAAGAAAACTTTATTGTTAAAATTATATTATCTTATCATTTAAATTAATTACTAAATTCTTACTTTTCGATATGTCTAACTCTAGATAAATATTCAATTGTATCTATACTTTCTTTACGACGTTCTTTACGTCTAGCAACACGTTGTGGTGCAGTTTCATGGAACCATTTTTCTACAGATGTTTCAGGTTCAACATCAGGTACTGATGTTGGCTTTCCATCACTATCTAATGCTACAAAAGTTAAAAAACTTAAAGCAGCCAAATGGCGCTCGTTCTTATAAACATCATCGATAACAATTTGAACACATATCTCCATTGAACTTGTTCCAGCATAAGAAACCATTGCTTCATATGATAAAATATCACCTGTTGTAATAGGTCTTAAAAAGTCAACAGAATCTGTTGATGCAGTAACAACTGGGTTCCCAGCGTGCTTCATAGCAGTAATAGCAGCTATTTCATCTATATTTGCCATTAAAGTTCCACCGAACATTGTGTGATGATGATTTGTATCTTGTGGATATACCTGTCTTGTTTTGACGCATTTAGCATCTGACATTTTTTTGCTTTTTCTATTTGTGTTAGCCATAAATCATAATCTCCCCAATTTATAATATTTAAACAAACTCCCAATTCATTTCAATAAATTGATTGTTTATTCCACTTATACTATTTAGCCCAATTTCCATTTTTAAAAACTAATTCTTTTGTTTCATCTTGCAATATCCCATAAATTGTTAAATCAGGACTACCAATCATGAAATCTTCATGAATATTGGAATCATTAAGTCCATTTGTAATTTTTTCTTCTGTAGTCATTTCAGTACCACCTTTGATATTAAAACTATAAGCTGACCCAATAGCTAGGTGGCATGATGCATTTTCATCAAAAAGAGTGTTATAGAATATTGTGCGTCGGTTTGATATTGGTGAATCGTCGGGCACTAGTGCTACTTCCCCTAATCTACATGCACCTTCATCAGTTGCAATCAAATCTTTAAGTAATTTCTCACCTTTTTCTGCTTTGACATCAACTATCACACCATCTTTAAAAGTCAATGTAAACCCGTCTATAATGTTACCATTAAGATTTAAAGGTAATTTGTTTGTTACATATCCATTAACATTGTTTCTATCTGGAGCTGTAAAAACTTCTTCTGTAGGGATATTAGCAATAAAAGGTTGACCGTCCCCATTTACATAACTTGTTGCATCTTCCCATATGTGTCCTTCAGGTAACCCTACTATTAAATCCGTGCCTTCTGATATGTAATGTAAAGCTTGATAGTTTTTCTCTTGTAATCGTTTAGCGTGAACACTTAAATCTTTAACGTGTTTTTCCCAATTTTCAATTGGATTTTGTCCATCTACACGAATAATATCAAATACTTCATCAATGAATTTAATATATGCCGATTCAACATCCAACTCAGGATAGACACGATGTGCCCAATCTCGCGTAGGAAAAGCAGCCACTACCCATGGAAACTGGTTTTTTTGACTTGCTTCCATATATGGTTTAAATCCTTTTGAGTATACAGTTTGATACGCTTTTAACTTATGCGCGTCTATTCCACTTAATAGCTCTGGATCTTCAGCAATGAGTGCCAAGTTCGCTGCACCACGATTAACATAATCAAGACGCTCTTCAATATCATATTGTTTGAGTTCTTGGTTTTCAAAGTGTTCAACTGATTCGTTTTCAAATTTTAATCTTTTTAATCTCGGGTCTGTGTAACTCACTCGAACATCTTCTGCCCCTGCTTTATATGCTTCCTCAACGATTAAATGAGTTAATTCTAAAGCTTCGACAGATGAACGTATAAATACTGGTTGATGTGGCTGTACATTCATTCCCACTCTTACTAATAATTCTGCATATTGTTTTAACTTATTATGATAACTCGTCATATTAATCCTCCATATCTTGTCTAAGTTGTCCTAAATGGTCCGCAATGGCCGTAACCTCACTAGGCGAGAATGAATCTTTAGACATTACGAATTCATATATTTCGCTTATGTCTTGATGAGGTGTTGATTTAAATTTTTCCGGATTAAGTAATGCTTGATTTACAATATTTAATTTTTGTCTAATATTAGAAATCATTTCTTCATTAGATAATGACATTTAATTCACCTCTTTAGTTCAATATTCTATCAAAATATCATATTTTGTTAAACTTTGATAGAATTTGAGGTTAAGTACTTTCTTATTGTTTAGATAGTATATAAAATGGGCATATAAATACATAGTTTGGAGTGAATACTTATGATACATGTAGCATTTGTATGTCTAGGTAATATATGTCGTTCTCCAATGGCTGAAGCTATCATGAGGCAAAGACTACAAGAAAGAGGCATTTCAGATATAAAAGTTCATTCTAGAGGTACAGGACGTTGGAATTTAGGCGAACCTCCACATAATGGAACACAAAAAATTCTACAGAAGTACCATATTCCTTATGATGGTATGGTGAGCGAACTTTTCGAACCTGATGATGATTTTGACTATATTATTGCTATGGACCAAAGTAACGTAGACAATATCAAACAAATCAATCCAAATTTACAAGGACAATTGTTCAAATTGCTAGAATTTAGTAACATGGAAGAGAGTGATGTACCAGATCCATACTACACTAATAATTTTGAAGGTGTTTTCGAGATGGTGCAATCATCTTGTGATAATTTAATTGACTACATCGTAAAAGATGCAAATTTGAAAGAGAGGTAATTCAACTATGGAAAATAAATTAGTACCTGGTATTTTAATTGGTGCCGTAATTGGTGGCGCGGCTGCTCTTGCTGATAAATCTACACGTCATTCTTTAAAACAATCATTCAAAGACATCAAAGAAGGAAATCGTACACGTAAACCTTCAAAAATAAGTAGCATCAAAGATGAAGTAATGTATTGGAAGGATACATTAGAAGAAATACGTCGCAATAATCCTGAATTAGAACGTTCAATTAAAGATGCTAAAGAAACTTTTGTAAATCGTAAAAATCAACGCTTAGGTAAATAAACTTTTAAATACGTAGCATTTTCTGAGAAAGTAGGACTTCAATTGGAAAATGTAGGCATATAAGTTTATGATATTCAATGACTATGAAGTGGAACGGAATTCATTCTAGATGAATTTTGCTCCACTCTTTTTATCTTTGTTGATTATAAACTCTACATTGATTGTTAAACTTTGACTCGCCCTTGTTTAATACTTTAACTCGTGTTTAAAACTATAAATCAATATTCAAAAACTATTGCCTTTCTATTTAATTTAGGCCAAAATAATCATTGAGTGTTAAAAATACATTACTTTTTAAAGGGTATTGGATTTATCATATATAAATAAAACCATTTTTGTTTTACTATACCGCAAATATGGGAATACAAGTTTAAATGTAAAACATAAAAAGCGAAGGAGATTGTTATGTCAAAAAAAGAGAAAACAACTTCTAAATATCTTAATTCAATAGAAGATAAAGAGCATAAAAAGAATAAAAAAATAGAAGTTGACCGTACATATATAGAACCGCAAGAATTCCAATCGAAGAAACCTAAAAAAAAGAATCAAGTATTTTTTGTTTCTCGGCTGAATAAACCAGCAAAATACACCGAAAACTCTAATTTCTTTTCCTACCTTATTTATAGGATAGGTAAAGATGACGCTGCAGGTTTAGCAGCACAGATGACGTATCATTTTGTATTAGCACTTTTCCCAATGCTAATTTTTTTACTTACGCTACTTGGTCAATTCATCACGATTGATGCTAATCAGATTAATCAAAAAGTAAGTCAATATGTCCCTGATCAAGAAACAGCTAGTATCGTTGGCGGAATTGTTAAAGATATCTCTGACACTGCCAGTGGAGGTATTTTGTCAGTTGGGTTAATTTTAGCTATTTGGTCAGCATCAAATGGAATGTCCGCTATTATTAACTCATTTAATGTTGCTTATGACGTTGAGGATTCTCGAAACGGTATAGTAGTTAAATTATTAAGTATACTATACACACTTGTTTTAGGTGCAGTATTTGTTGTTGCTGTTGTACTTATTACACTAGGTCCAGTCATTAATAAATTTTTATTTGGACCACTAGGTATTGATAATCAAATTGAATGGATTTTTAATTTAGTACGAATTGTTATTCCATTGATTATTATTTTCATCATATTTACTGTACTTTATTCAGTTGCACCTAATGTTAAAACAAAATTACGTTCCGTTATTCCTGGCGCTATTTTCACTTCCATTATTTGGTTACTAGGGTCGTTTGCATTCGGTTACTATATTTCAAACTTTAGTAACTATTCGAAAACATACGGAAGTTTAGCTGGTATTATCATTTTATTCTTATGGTTGTATATCACAAGCTTTATTATTATTATCGGTGCTGAAATCAATGCAATTATTCACCAAAGAAAAGTCATAGCTGGTCACACACCTGAAGAAGCCGCTATTAAACATGATGATAACAATGAAAATCATTATAACGAAAATACGACTTATGAATACTACAAAGATAATAAAGATGTAGATATTTCTAATGAAGATGATACTTATAATATCAATCATCAATCTAAAGAAGAACATCACACAACCGACTGATAATATCGAAAGGCGAAAGTATCGGTAGATGCACTGTTACTTTCGCCTTTAATAATTTATTGAATTAAATTATGCTGAAACGCATAGATTACTGCTTGTGTTCGATCTTGTACTTCTAATTTACTCAGTATGTTACTTACATGAGTTTTTACTGTTTTGATGGTGATATGAGAGGCGCTTGCAATCTCTTGGTTAGAGTATCCTTTAGCTATAAGTAATAAGATCTCCATTTCTCTTTCTGTTAACATTTCATAAAGCTCGGCACGTTTTTTCATACGGTTGCGCATTTTTACTAACACTTCTGGTTCAAATACTGATTCACCTTCATACGTTTTACGCACAGCGTCAGCTATATCACTTGCACTTGTTGTCTTTAAAATATAACTATCTACTCCAGAATCAAGTGCACGATAAACTTCTTTATCTTCTATAAAGCTTGTTAACATGACTACTTTAATTTGAGGTAAATCTTTTTTTATTTCAGTAGTAGCTTCTACACCATCCATATCGTCCATAAGTAAATCCATTAATATTAAATCTGGTTTTAGCTCATGCGCTTTAGTGATAGCCTCCTTACCAGAAGCACCCTCACCTACTACTTCTATATCTTCTTGTGTTGAAAGATAGCTTGAAATACCGATTCTTACCATTTCATGATCATCAACAAATAAAACTTTAATCGCCACTTGAGTTCTCCTCCTTATTCAATGGTGCCTTAACTTCAATTCGTGTACCTGAATCAGGTAAAGATACAATATGAAACGTCGCACCAATTTCTAACGCTCGTTCTCGCATATTTTTTAAACCATAACTTTGTTCAAATTTTTCATCTACATTAAATCCTTTTCCATTATCTTGAATTCTTAGTAAAAGATAATCCTCTTGATTAAATAATTCCACAGTTACTTTCGTACCATTTGAATGTCTCAATGTATTTGAAATAGCTTCTTGTGTAATTCTGAACAAATGATCTTCAATACCTTTTGGCACTTCAAAATCTTGAATTTCATGCAAAACTTTCATTGGTACTTTCTTTTGTAAATCGATGACTAAATCTTTAATACCTTCACCTAGAGACTTATCTTTTAAACCTATCGGTCTTAAATGTAACAACAAAGCTCTCATTTCAAGTTGTGAGTCTTGAACCATTTTTTCAAGAATTGGTATCTGTTGATTTAAAGGTGGTTCTAATTTCGACTCTTTTATTGCCGATAGCATCATGCTCGCAGCAAATAATTGTTGGCTAACAGAATCATGCAATTCCCTTGCAAGTCGTTGTCGCTCATCTTCGATAATCTTTTTGACTTTTACATCATTAATATTGTAGTTTTCATTAGTTAAATTCTGAGTCTTCATTCTAAGTCGATGTAATTCTTGATTTAATGGAACTAGTGTATGATAAATATCTATCGTTTCTGTATATAATTCGATATTTTGATCATTGATACCTACTGTTTGTCCTTCTATTGATCTTTCTATTTGGGAAATAATCCAATCATTTTGTTGATTAATTTTATAAGCTAAAACAGATCCAACTATAATACATAAAAAAACAATTAATAAATTTAAAAATAGAAAAACAGGTATTCCAAATATTTGTGTATAAAACATCCCTTGAAAAAAGATAATATTTACAAACACTTTATCAATAAATAAAAAAGCAATAAGCATACTATATACTAATATAAGCATTGAGCCTATAGCTCTTATGTAGTGATTCATCTGTAAATCACCTCTACGTCTCCAATGAATGATGAAACGTAAACATTAACAGTATAATTATCATCTTTCGTTTTTTCTTCAATTTGAACATGGTTATTCTCAATCTTATAAGATTTATCATTCACATAAGCAGTACCGTAGAAGAGAGTCGCATGTAAATTTATATTATAATTAAGAGGTACAACTACTTGTACTTTACCTAAAATATGACGCACAACTATGGTATTTGTTTCCTTAATATTTGCTGCTTTTGTCATATCAATGTGTATGTCTCCTATACCGTGTTGAATTTGTACGTCTTCCCATTTATATACATACACTGGTGTATGTTGTTCACCAAACCATTTTTGTTTAATGAAAATGGGTGATGTGATGTCTTCATCTGTAGCAATCACTTTTAAAGGTCTAAACTTATAAACCAAGTAACGTATGATGACTACAATTAAAAAGACAAATAGAATAATAATCGTGTACTTATTAGACAAAAGTGTAAAAGCAATTAATAAAGTTCCTATCCAAAAAGATAATAGTCCTCTAACTTTATGGAAATACACATATCCTACATATACCAGTACACATCCTAATAGGAGTACTAGTAAAAAACCAATTTTCTCAAAAAATATATAATAAAAATTGGCAATAATCATTAAAGCAGTAAAAATAATCAACATTTCAGTTGATATATATTTGCGTGTCATATTTCGCCACCTTTCTATGCTACAGCACTCATATGATATATAAAGTGGAATGCTTCTTCAGTAGTTATTTTCATTCTAGATTGTAAATTTATATCCGCTTCAATTCTCGCATAATAAGACTCAGCATCATTTAATTGTGATTTAATCATATCAATATCATTATCATGTATTTCTTCAGCACAATAGATTGCTTGATTGTTTACTAAATCTATATATTTATTTTCTAATGAGAGCGTGAGGGTGTCAATTAACTTCTTTAGTTGTAATCTTTTTTCTCTTAAATAATTAATATAAGTATCAATATTTTTAATTTGCTTATCTAATGACATTTTATAGTCATTGATATTTTTTTTAGTAATACGTTTTATAAATTGTTGTAAATATGAATCTAAAATATTCAATGATATCACCTCGTCACTGATTAAGCTTTATTATAAAACAATTCCGAAACCTAATGAAATAGGCTTCGGAACCATATACGCTTCATACTTTAGTCTGACGAGATATGAAAAAAGTAAATCATAATCTTAAATTCTAATTTGAATTACTAATATTTAATTAATCATCAATCTTAGTTGTAAGTAACGGACCATCTTTAGTTACTATAACCGTGTGTTCAATTTGGGCGACATAACTTTTATCCTTAGTTTCAAATGCCCATTCATTTTTACCTTCAGTTACAAATGTAGCATGTGTTGATATGAATGGTTCTACTGCAATGACTTGCCCTTCTTTTAATAATGTTTTATCTTTAGGATCAAAATAATTCATGACATGATTAGGTGCCTCATGAAGTGATTGTCCAACACCATGTCCAGTTAAATTCTTAATCACAGTCAAGTCATTTTGTCGTGCCGTTGCATGAACAGCTTTTCCAATATTACTCAATTTTGTACCTGGTTTCACCTTTTTCATAGCATTTTCAAAAGCCATTGTGGCTACGTCACAGACCTTTTGCTTAAGTGGTTGATCTGATTTCCCTACAACAAATGAAATACCAGTATCAGCATAGTACCCATTTTTTAAAGCTGATACGTCAATATTAACTAGGTCACCTTCACGAATTACTCGTTTACCAGGGATTCCATGCGCGACCTCTTCGTTAACACTAATGCAAGTTTGACCTGGGAAGTTTTCATCATGAATAGGCGCTGAAATCGCTCCATGCTCTTCAAATAAATCTTTGGCAATGTGATCTAATTCACGGGTAGTCACTCCAGGTTGAGTAGCTTCTTTCATAGTATCTCTGACTTTTGCACAAATGTAACCTATTTCTTTTAACGCTTGTAATTCTTCATCAGTTTTAACAATCATTTTATCCCGTTCCTTTATAAATTATATTACATCTTATTATAGCAAAAATTTTTTGATATACTAAATATGAATGTATAACGATTCGTAATAGTTAAATTAATTTTCAAAGAAAGAGAATTTGTCTAAAGTAAAGTCTTTTCGAATTTCCTTTTCTTAAGAGGAGTCAGTATGATATGAATAATAAATGGTATAGACATATAATTGGAGCGCGAACTATTAAAACTGGTTTGGCTACTTTTTTTACGTCTTTATTTTGTATGTTGTTAAACCTCACTCCAATTTTTGCCATACTTACTGCAATTGTTACAATTGAACCTACTGCTAAAGCATCATTAAAAAAGGGGTATAAAAGGCTACCAGCAACAGTTATCGGTGCGTTATTTGCTGTTGTCTTTACATATGTCTTCGGTGATCAATCGCCGTTAAGTTATGCTTTAAGTGCTACATTTACCATTTTGATTTGCACTAAACTTAATTTACAGGTAGGAACAACTGTTGCAGTATTAACTTCCGTTGCGATGATTCCAGGTATACATGAAGCATATGTATTCAATTTCTTTTCACGGTTACTTACAGCTCTTATAGGGCTTGTTACGGCTGGATTAGTCAATTTTATCATCTTACCACCTAAGTATTATCATCAACTTGAAGAGCAATTAGCCCTTAGTGAGAAAAAAATGTATAATTTATTTTATGTACGCTGTAATGAGTTATTATTAGGAAAATTCAGCTCAGAGAAGACTAGTAAAGAATTATCAAAATTAAACATAATTGCTCAAAAAGCTGAAACATTAATGAGTTATCAAAGAGATGAACTTCATTATCATAAAAATGAAGATAATTGGAAATTATTAAATCGCCTTACAAATCGCGCTTATAACAACCGTTTATTTATTTCACATTTATCTAACATTATTTATTTACCCAAACATACGTCTATTGCATTTGATGCTAATGAGAAGATAGCATTGATTAATATTAGTAATAGTATTAATGGCATCATTCAAAAAGGAAGCTTTACACGTCAAAAAGAATCTATTGCAACATTAAAGTCTTCTGTTAAACAGATGGATGAGTTTGACCAAAATCAAATGAAAAGTACACTCATATATGAAATTCTACTCATATACAAAATTTTAGATTCACGTTATGCAAAATAATATGACGTTAAAAATAATTACTTTATTACCTATTCAAAAAATAATTAAATATGATACAAAGCCGTAGAACAAAGTTTATCTACGGCTTTCTTGATACATATAAATATACGCATAAATCTCGTTAACGCTTTAAATTTGAATGTTTGGCAAACTATTCGTCTACACCTTCACCTATCGTCACGCTCGTAACAAATCCTTGTGTCACTTTGTATTGTAATTTAATCATTTTACCATGATACACATATATACCGTCTTCTGGATATTGTGAATCACTGCTTGTATGTGGAATATGATTCAATCTCTCTTTTGGGTATGCATCTTTCATACTTTCAAGTGATAGTGATTGATTATTAATACTGAAACGTACACTTATCGCTGTATGATTGCTTGTAGCTCTGATTTCTTGATCATAAATCTTTTTGTATTCAATATCATTAGTATCATCTTGTTGAATCTGATAACCATTAATATTTAAATGACCATTATCTAGAGAAGTAATAAATTGAGGTTGAGTTAAAAATGTTGGATTTTTACCTGCCTCACCTTCTAATGAAAAGCTATGAGATTGTTTGGTTTCGTTTGTTTGATGATGCTTTTCTAAGTAAGTATGTGCTTGTGCGACATGTGAAAACGGAAAGGCTAACGTTAAAGCAGCTAGAGTCAATGACGTCAATTTAAAAATCTTCATATTTTCACTCCTATATTTATTGTATGGTTCAATTACAGTTTAACAACTATTATATGTTTCAAAGTATTTTTTTCGTAGATAATAGAAATTAGCACTTGAGTGTCAATGTTTCAAGGTCAATGAACATTAACGTTTCCTAAATGTATATCAAAAGGTGCTACGTATTCATATAGAAGAAATTGTTTTTTTCATCTCAACACATCCCACTTTCCACATTTTCTTTAGCGTTTTAGAAGAAAATGCTCATCACTTCGTTCCTGACCTTTTGTTAATTAACATCTTCATAAGTTATTTACAATTCAGTCAATGGCTGCTAATACGTTAAAATGCCTCTAGAACATACATTGATGTTCTAGAGGCATTAATATGATAAGTCTTTATACTAATAATCAATTATTGTCATGATTAACAATCATTTTTAAAAATTAAGTTGTATTGAGTTATTTTTTATTTTCTTTTGCACGTTTAATCAGAACTTGCTTAGCAGCTTCTTCCTCGGTGTTATCAATCTTTTTAGGCTCAAATAGTATGCCTTTTCTTTCACATGCTTTCTCAAGTAGATAATCAGTTATTTCATGATTTTTTGGTAAAATTGGGCCGTGAAGATAAGAACCTAATAGATTTTTATAGTGTATACCTTCTTTTCGATCGTTATCATTATTACCATAACCATACGTTACTCGACCTAATGTTCCATACGGATGATATGTTCTACCACCATGATTTTCAAATCCAACAATCGTGCCAAAAGTATCACTATCTATAATGATATCTCCAGTTAAGCGTTCTTTTTTAGACTCGGTATAGAAGTCAAGAACACCCAATCCTTCTAACTCGGTACCATCAGGAGTAATATACTTATGACCTAAAAATTGATAACCACCGCATATAGTTAACCCAGGCATACCATCTTCAATTGCATTTTTTAACGACGTTTTAATCTTATTTAATTCCTTTGTGGCAAGCGCTTGTTCCCTATCACTCCCACCACCAATGAAGAAAATATCGCAATCATCAAATGTGACTCCTTCAGTCTCATTGATTTCTTTAACATTTATCTTAATATTTCTTTTTTTAGCTCTTTGTTTTAATGCCATGATATTACCAATATCACTGTATAAATTAAGCTTATCTGACATGAAATGATAAACCGTTAGTTCATTCATCTTACGATTGCCCTCCTTCAAATGAGCGATTAAGTTGTTCAAGCATTGGTGTTAATGATGTATAGTTTGGAATTGCTACCGTAAATGAACTGTATTTCATAGTTAATGCAGTCGCTTTGTAGATATCCTTTTCAACCTTAATAGGCACTTCAACTTCAGCAAGTTTGAGACGTAATTGTAGTTCCTCAGCACGTGTACCACTTACAATGATAGCTTCGATATCTTGGGTAGCCAGCTTTTCAAAGTCAGCATCGTATATCCATGAAATATCTCGACCATCTGCCGCGTTGTCATTAAGACTAATAACATAAACTTTTTTATCATCAATTTGTTCGCCTACTGATAAACTTGCATTCATTCCAGCTGGATTTTTTGCTAGATTAATCATAGCTTCCTTCTTATTTTTTGAAAAATACTGCATTCGACCATTATCAGACGTATATGTTTCAAATCCTTTGCGTATTGCATCATCATTTAATCCCAATTCTCTTAATACGGTATAAGCTGCTATTGCATTATAAGAATTAAAATCTCCTGCAATTTTCATATTAAACTCACTTTGGTTTATTATCATTTTTAAGAATGGTGAAGCTTCAAACGATGACACTTCATATGTAGGTGCTTCTCGTTTAAATCCACACTCACAGTGATAATGTCCAATTTGATTATAATGTATATAGTCATATTGCAATAATCGTCCACAATTAGGACAATATTTACTTTCATTCATTGTACTTTGTTCAAATTCATGTGCAAATTTTTTCATTCCGTAATACACAATGGAATGACTTGCAATTTTCAAACGACTCACAAACGGATCATCTGCATTTAATAATAATTTTATCCCTTTGTTACTTATTGATTTGGCAATATTATCAACCATAATATCGATTTCACCAAATCGATCCATTTGATCTCTAAAGAAATTTGTAAACACCATCATAGAGGGTGTAATTTCGTTTAAAACACGTGGTATAGATCCTTCATCTATTTCAATTATCGCAATATTAGTATCCTTAGAGCTTTGCATAATGAAAGCAGAAGTTATCCCTGCTGCCATATTTGCCCCTTCATTATTGTGAATAATGTTTATTTGATTTTTCTTTAAAGTATGTCCAATTAAGTTAGATGTAGTCGTTTTACCATTAGTCCCACTAATAAAAACAATGTCATCTACTTGTTTAGCTAATTTTCTTAAAATATTATGATCCACACGTCTTGCAATCTGTCCCGGCAAGTCTGTACCCTTTTTACCTACAGCTATACTTGCTTTCCTTGCTAACTTAGCCATGTGGGTTGCAGTCCATTGTCTCATGCGTTTCCTCCTCCAATTTGCACTCGAGTAATTATAACACGTAAAGGGTATAACAAAAAAGATTCTCATCTAAGATGTGCTATTCATTTCACAAATTAGAATAATTATTAATAAAAACGATAATCACTACTTATAGATTAGAATAATTATTATTTGCTATTGAGAAATGTTTTGTTATAATATACAAGAATCTTATTTTTATTTATACGGGGTGATTGAAGATGTTAAGTAAAGAACTATTAGCAGCTTTAAATGAACAGATGAATCAAGAATATTTTGCAGCGCACGCATATATGGCAATGGCGGCATACTGTGACAAAGAATCTTATGACGGATTTGCAAATTTTTATATAGAACAAGCTAAAGAGGAACGTTTCCACGGTAAAAAAATCTATGACTATATCAATGATCGTGGCGAACATGCTATTTTTGATACAATTAAAGCTCCTAAAGTAGAATTTTCTTCTATTTTAGAAACATTTAAAGATAGTTTAGCTCAAGAACGTGATGTTACTCAACGTTTCTATAATCTATCAGAATTAGCTCGGAATGATAAAGATTATGCTACAATTTCATTTTTAAACTGGTTCTTAGATGAACAAGTTGAAGAAGAATCTACATTTGAAACTCATATAGATTACCTTACTCGTATTGGTGACGATTGTAATACACTTTACTTATATGAAAAAGAATTAGCAGCGCGTTCATTCAACGAGTAATAATTACAATAACTTATTCCTAAATATTGTGTTATTTACCCTTAAATCTCCTCAAAGATAAATGATTTAAGGGTTTTTTTAATGCATAAATCATTTGTTTTAACCCGTTTTACTATCTATAAAATTGTTATTGTAATAAAATATTGACATTAAATACTCACATAACCAAAAATAATTGAAAGGAATGAAATAATGGCACAAAATGCATTTGTTGCACTGGACTTTGAAACTGCTAACGGTAAACGAACAAGCATATGCTCTGTAGGAATGGTTAAAGTTATTGATAATCAAATAACAGAGTCATTTCATACCCTTGTGAATCCTTTTGACTACTTTACTGAAACAAATATTAATGTACACGGCATCCACCCCGAAGATGTGCAAGATGCTCCTGGATTCAAGCATGTCTATCCATATATGCTACAATTTATTGATCAACTTCCTGTTGTTGCCCATAATGCTGCTTTTGATATGAATGTGTTACATCAAAGTTTAAAAAGTCTTAATATAGATACTCCTTCTTTGACATACTTTTGTTCATATCAATTAGCTAAACGAACAATAAATGCATATCGTTATGGACTAAAACATTTAATGAATCATTACCATTTAGATTTTCACGGTCATCATGATGCGTTAAATGATGCTAAAGCTTGTGCAATGATTACCTACCGCTTATTGAAACATTATGATGATCTTCAAAGCATGTTAAATATATATGGAAAAAATCTTAAAGATAAAGGCTGATTGTCCACTTAACCTGTAGTTCATCAGCCATTTAAATAAAATCATATATTGTTAAATTTTTAAAATCAGATTGCACTAAACTCCCAACCGTTACACCTATTAATCGAATCGGAATCTCTGGATCTTTTAAGTCGTTATATAAAGTATATGCAATATTATAAATATCAGTTTCAGTACGAATAGGATCTCTCAAACTTTTTTGTTTTGAGATTGTTTCATATTGATAAGTCTTTATCTTTACAGTGACTGTTTTTCCTGATTTTTGAATTTTATTTAAACGCTCTGCTGTTTTTCCTGAAAGCTCTCTTATTTTTCTTAAAATAACATCATCATCGTTAACATCTGTAGAAAATGTCCTTTCAGTCCCAACAGATTTACGAACTCTACTCGCCTTTACTTCATTATGGTCTATACCTCGAGCTTTATTATACAAACCTCGTCCTCTTTTACCGAACAAGCGTATTAATTCAAATTCATCTTTATTATATAAATCTTGACCTGTATATATATGATGTTGATGCATTTTTTTCTTCGACGCTTTGCCTACCCCTGGAAAATCTCCAATATCTAATTGCATTAATATTTCATGTACATTATTGTAATCAATAACTGTCAAACCATTTGGCTTGTTCATACCACTCGCTAACTTAGCTAAAAACTTATTATAAGACACGCCAGCTGACGCAGTTAAACGTGTTACTTCGTATATATCTCTGCGAATATAATTTGCAATAGTTGATGCTGATAAATCCGGTCTCACTAAATGTGTAATATCTAAATAAGCTTCATCTAAAGACATAGGTTCTACTAATTCTGTATAACTTCTGAATATTTCCATGATTTGACCAGATACCTCTCTATAAGCATCAAAACGGCTTGTTATATAATAGCCATTGGGGCACAGCTTATGTGCTTGAGTCATAGGCATAGCAGAGTGAACACCATAAGCTCTTGCTTCGTATGATGCCGTAGAAACAACGCCTCGATGACTCGCTTTACCACCAACGATGACAGGTTTTCCTTTTAATTTAGGATTATCTCTCATTTCAACTTGAGCAAAAAAATAATCCATATCTATATGAATAATTCTTCTTTCAGTCATCGACTCACCTCACTATGTCTTCCAAAAAATAGCTTTATACTATTATACGCCATCAGTTTTATCTTTACATGTATTGTGCACATGATAATACTTGTATTGTTTATTTACTTAATGTAATAGCAAAAAATAGGACTACAATTTTAGAATAAATTCATAGTCCTATCCTTTCCTACATAAGTGGTTATGTGAATGTAGTTGCATATTTTAATGAGATATTTGTTTATTACGATGGAAACGAGTTGAAAAATAAGAAATTAAATTTTTAAATCAATTATCAACTTTGATATATGCGCTTGTCAGTATAATTAGTGATTATTCATAATAGGTTTGAGTGGGCTTTTGTTGATAAAGATACAAACCTTCTCCATAAGTTTGTATATATTTGAATTTGCTTTGTAATGCCAATGCTACTAAAAACACATCTATCATGCAATAACTTTTATGTATACTAAACATAAAGATTAAAGATGAGAAGGAATATATTTGAATAAGTGCTAGTAAGGTCGCACTTATGATAACAAGTGGTGCTATCATGATAATTGTAAATTGCCATCGATGAAAACAAGTCTGAGAGAACTGTACAATAATTTTGTTTTTATCATATTTTAAAGATGGTTTTTCACCTTTAGAAAATATAATGAACAAAATACGATGGATAAACTCGTGCAAAATAACTAACACTGCGAAACCTACAAAGCCCAAAATAAGATTAATGACAAGATTTTGTTCAATGATATGTGTTGTTTGATAAGCCCATTTATAAGTAAATAGTATTGTAAATAGCGCCAATACAATTTGTAACAGAACAAATCGTTGGATTTGAAATTTATTGCCTGATAAATCTATTTTATGCACATTCACCCCTCCAGTTCTCTATTTTCAAAAATAGTATACAATTTTTATTATAGCTAAAAAAGACCTTTTTCAATAAAGTAAGTTGCCTGTAATACAATCTTAACAATCACTTCAAAATAATAATGAATTGACTTCTATTAAATTCACTCTTCGTCTTTACGTACAAATAAAGTTACAGTCTCAATATGTGTTGTTTGTGGAAACATATCAACTGGTGTAATTTCTACTAACTCGTATTGTTCAGCCAATATTTGCGCATCTCTTTGTTGTGTTGAAGGGTTACATGATATATAAACAATTCTTTTCGGATTTAATTTTAAAAGAGTAGTTAAGAAAGTTTCATCGCATCCTTTTCTAGGTGGATCTACCATGACTACGTCAGGTTTAATCCCTTGTGATTTCCATGTTAAGATAACATCTTCTGCTTTTCCACATTCGAAAGTCGTATTTTTTAGTTGGTTTTTAGTCGCATTGTCTTCCGCATCTTTTATGGCTTGCGGAACAACTTCTACTCCATAAACATGTTTGGCTAGTGGTGCCATATATAGCCCAATCGTTCCTATACCACAATACGTATCCAATACTATTTCTTTTCCTGTTAATTGAGCATAATTCAGAGCTTGCTGATAAAGTTTTTCAGTTTGTGATGAGTTAATTTGATAAAATGATAAATCAGAAATATGATAAATTACTTCACTTAATTGGTCTTCAATTTTGTCTTTACCATATAAAGTCATTGATTGACGCCCCATAATAACATTAGAATGGCTATTGTTTATATTCTGTTTAATACTTGTTATATTTGGAAATTCTTTTTTCAGCTTGTTTACTAACAGTTCTGATTGTTTAAATGTTGCTCCATTTGTAACAAAGATAACCATCATTTCATCGGTATGATAACCAGTCCTTACTACTAAATGACGTATTAAACCTGTTTTCGCTTTTTCGTTATATATAGATATATTTAATTCATTGAGCCAGTACTTCACTCGATTCATTACTTCTTGATGTTGTTTATCTTGTATAAGACAACTATCCATATCTATAATGTCATGGCTACGTTGTCTATAGAATCCCATTATAACTTGATTGGAGTTACCTTGACCTACAGGAATTTGAGATTTATTACGGTAACGCCAAGGATTATCCATGCCAATAGTTTCTTTTATGATGGTATTCTCAAAAGGGCCTTTTCTGTGAAAAAGATTAACTACTTGTTCTCTTTTCATATCCAATTGTGCTCTATATGTCATATGTTGTAATTGACAACCACCACACTTTGCATAATAAACACAAGGCGGTGTCACTCTATCATCACTTTCACTTATGACCTCTATCAATTTTCCTATAGCAAAATTCTTTTTCACTTTAATTAATTTAAATTTAATTTGTTCATCAATTAAAGCATTAGGAATAAAAATTGGATATCGATCAACTTTAACAACTCCATGTCCCTCATGAGTTAAATCAATAACCTTTCCCGTTTTAACATCGTTTTTCTTAAATGTTTCCAATTTTTTCCCTCCTACATACAAAAAGGTTAGGAATATAATGTGTGGCATTCCTAACCTTAAATTTGATGTCGTAATTTGTCGTAATAATTTCAATGCTTATCTGGCGTAATATCAGGTATTGTATTATTTTCTAATAGTTCTTCGTTAAATACATCTTTAGGTGTGAAAATTTCTATGTGCTGTTCTAAATTAAGGAAATTTGCAGGTAATTTCCCACCGTATTCACCATCAACATTAAGTTGCATATCAGTAAATGATGAAATATTAATAGACTTCGCTTTAGCATAAATGACTTTAGGATGCTTTGTGTGCTCACCTCGAGACGCTAATGTCATAATATGGCCCAATTCAGCAAGATTTGCTTTTTCTACAATAATTAACGTGAAATAACCGTCGTCAAGCTTCGCATCTGGAACTAATTTTTCAAAGCCAGCCATTGAATTCGTTAAACCTAGAAGGAATAGTAAAGCTTCTCCTTGGAAGATATTATCATCATATTCGATACGTACATCTACCGCTTTCATTTGAGGTAACATTTCAAATCCTTTAATGTAATACGCGAACGGTCCTACAATTGATTTCAACTTACTTGGTGTTTCGTAAGATACTTGTGTTAGTTTTCCCCCTGCAGCTAGGTTAATGAAATAACGATTATTCATCTTTCCAATATCTACCTTGGTTGTATGACCATCAATAATTACATCAATCGCTCCCATTATATCGTTTGGTAAATGAAGCGCTCTTCCAAAGTCATTAACGGTTCCCATTGGTATTACACCTAATTTAGGACGATTGGGTTGCTCGGCGATTCCATTGACCACCTCATTTAACGTACCGTCACCTCCAGCTGCAATGAGTAAATCATATTCATTTTCTAGTGCTCTTTCAGCTTCAAAAGTAGCATCACCAATTTTTTCAGTTGCATATGCACTCGTTTCATAACCTGCTTTTTCAAGTTTAATCAGTGCATCTGGTAATACACGTTTAAAAAGTTCTTTTCCTGATGTTGGATTATATATAATTCTTGCACGTTTTCTCATAGTTAATCCCTCAAATTCATATACTCATTACTTATATTATATGATTTATACATCAGTTAAAAGTATTTATTTTCGATTTCTCTAAACTATTCGGTACTACAAAGGTAAAATATATGTAATTTTAAACATAAAGAAACTTAATACCTATACTTTTCAAAAGTAATAAAAGCTTCTAACAAAGTTCATATCCTTTGTTAGAAGCTTAAAGTATTATAATTTTCGAATTAACGGTTATCTAATTCTTGTTTTAATAGGCTATTAACTTTTTGTGGGTTAGCTTGACCTTTAGAAGCTTTCATAATTTGACCCACTAAGAATCCCATAGCTTTACCTTTACCATTTTTATAATCTTCTATTGATTGTGGATTATTATCTAAAGCATCAGTTACAAATTTAAGTAATGTTGCTTCATCAGAAATTTGTACTAAACCTTTATCTTCCATAATTTGTTTAGCATCTCCACCATTTTCAGCTAGTTCTGGAAAAACTTTTTTAGCGATTTTACTACTCATTGTTCCGTCTTCTATTAATTTAATCATACCAGCTAAATTTTCAGGAGTTAGTTGCGTATCTTTTAATTCAACTTGATTTTTATTAAGATACTCGTTAACACCACCCATTAACCAGTTGGAAGTAAGTTTAACATCTGCACCATGGTCAATTGCGCCTTCAAAGAAATCAGACATTTCTTTAGTTAATGTTAATACATGCGCATCATATTCTGGAAGTCCAAGATCATTTACGTATTTAGCTTTACGTTCATCTGGTAATTCTGGAATTGTTTCTCTCACACGTGCTTTCCAATCTTCATCTACATACAATGGTACAATATCTGGTTCAGGGAAATATCTGTAATCATCTGAACCTTCTTTCACACGCATTAAAATTGTTTTACCAGTAGATTCATCAAATCGACGTGTTTCTTGACCAATCTCTCCACCATTTAATAATTCTTCTTCTTGACGTTTTTCTTCATATTCTAAACCTTTTTTAACGTAGTTAAATGAGTTAAGGTTTTTCAATTCAGTTTTTGTACCAAATTCCTTTTGACCATATGGACGAAGTGAAATATTAGCATCACAACGTAGGGAACCCTCTTCCATTTTACAATCAGATACACCCGTATATTGAATGATTGAACGTAGTTTTTCAAGGTAAGCATATGCTTCTTTAGGTGAACGAATATCGGGTTCAGATACAATTTCAATTAATGGCGTACCTTGACGGTTTAAGTCTACTAAAGAATATCCATCTTTATGTGTTGATTTACCTGCATCTTCTTCCATGTGAAGACGTGTAATACCGATACGTTTTGTTTCTCCATCAACTTCAATATCAATATAGCCGTTTTCTCCAATAGGTTGATCAAACTGAGAAATTTGATATGCTTTTGGATTATCTGGATAGAAATAGTTTTTACGATCGAATTTAGAATTTGTAGCAATATCCATATTTAATGCCATTGAAGCTCTCATTGCCCAATCTACTGCACGTCTATTAACTACTGGTAACACACCTGGATAAGCTAAGTCGATAACATTTGTATTTGAATTTGGTTCAGCTCCAAAATGTGCTGGTGATGGAGAGAACATTTTTGAGTCCGTTTTTAACTCAACATGAACTTCAAGTCCGATTACTGTTTCAAAATGCATGATTTCCACTCCTTATAAATTTTCGTATGCGTCATGTAAGTTGTATTGTGTTTCAAATTGATAAGCGACACGATATAACGTTTTTTCATCAAAAGGTTTACCAATTAATTGCAAACCAATTGGGCGTCCGTTTGATTGTCCACAAGGAACTGAAATACCAGGTAAACCAGCAAGGTTAACTGGTGTAGTTAATAAGTCATTCGCATACATAGTTAAAGGATCATCAATTTCTTCGCCAATATTAAATGCTGTTGTAGGTGCTGTAGGTCCAACCACAACATCGTAAGATTCAAATACTTTGTCAAAATCATTTTTAATTAACGTTCTAACTTTTTGAGATTTTTTATAGTATGCATCGTAATAACCTGAGCTTAAAGCAAAAGTACCTAAGAAGATACGTCTTTTGACTTCTTCACCAAAGCCTTCCGATCTGGACATTTTATATAATTCTTCTAACGATTGTGCTTCTTTAGAATGATATCCATATCTAATACCATCAAATCGAGCTAAGTTTGCTGAAGCCTCTGATGACGCAATAACATAATATGATGGAATACCATATTTTGTATTTGGTAATGAGACTTCGTCAACTTCAGCACCAAGTGATTTTAACGTTTCAACCGCTTCTTTTACAGAAGTCTTCACTTCTTCACTAACACCCTCACCTAAATATTCTTTAGGTAATGCAATTTTAAGACCTTTAATATCTTTACCAATATCAGAAGTAAAATCTACATCATCAACAGGTGCGCTTGTAGAATCATTCGCATCAACACCGGAAATTGCCTCAAGTACTAATGCGTTATCTTTAACATTACGCGTGATTGGTCCAATTTGATCTAAAGAAGAAGCAAATGCAACTAAACCAAAACGTGATACACGGCCATAAGTCGGTTTCATACCAACTACGCCACAATAAGATGCAGGTTGTCTAATAGAACCACCAGTGTCTGACCCTAAACTAAAAGGAACTAAACCTGCTGCAACTGCTGCTGCAGAACCACCTGAAGATCCACCTGGTACTGCTGTGTGATCGAAAGGATTTAATGTTTTCTTAAAATATGAAGTCTCTGTAGAGCCACCCATTGCAAACTCATCCATGTTTAATTTACCAATTAATACCGCGTTTTCATCATGTAGTTTGTTCATTACAGTAGATTCATATATAGGTACAAACCCTTCTAACATTTTACTTGCACACGTAGTTTCTACATCTTTTGTGATGATATTATCTTTGATTCCCATTGGAATTCCAAATAGTTTACCATCCATTTGATCTTTAGCTTGTAATTCATCTAATTCTTCGGCTTTTTTTATTGCATTTTCTTTATCTAAAGCTAAGAATGACTTGATTGTTGGATCAGTTTCTTCAATAGCTGCGTATATATCTTTTACTACATCAGAAGGTTTAATTTCTTTATTTTTGATTAATTCAGTTAATTTTTCGATAGATTCAAAACGAATACTCATCTTAAGCGTCCTCCCCATTCATGATGGATGGCACTTTAAATTGACCATCTTCTGTTTCTTTCGCATTTTTCAATGCTAATTCTTGAGGAATGCCCTCGATTGCTTTATCGTCACGTAATACGTTTTGTAAATCTAATACGTGATAAGTTGGCTCAATACCTTCTGTATCGGCACTATCATTTTGTTTCGCAAAATCTAAAATACTTTCTAAAGTATTAGCCATTTCTTCTGTTTCTTCAGAAGAAATTTGAAGTCTAGCTAAATTAGCAATATGTTCAACTTCTTCACGTGTAACTTTAGTCATTAAATAAAAGCCTCCTTAATACTCATTCATCACCAAATTGTATCAAATTTCGAACCAAAAATCTAAATATTTATGAATAAGTTACTCAAAATAAACACTTGATATTTAAGGTGTTTAATAAACTTTTACATATGAATACCGCTAATTGTCATCTCTATATCTTAAAATGATAGATGAATTAAATTTTAATTCTAATAATAATTTTGTACATATTTATGCAATAGATATTGATTAATCATAAAACACACTTAGGATTAAACACCCTTTATCAAAGACTTTTAATACTACCATCAAAAGTTTTACTTTTCTGAACATTTAGTTACATTGTATAATGTTACATGTATCTTATATCATTATTAAAAAAAGGGAGTGCTAATTATGTTTACATTAGGTACAGCTCTCAGTAATCAAATTGATGCAAATTGGCAGACTTACGTTATGATTATTGTCTATTTCTTAATCCTTCTAATTATCGGCTTCTATGGTTATCGACAAGCTACTGGAAACTTAAGTGAATTTATGTTGGGAGGGCGTAGTATCGGACCATATATCACAGCATTATCAGCTGGTGCCTCTGATATGTCTGGATGGATGATTATGGGACTTCCAGGTTCAGTTTACAGTACAGGTTTATCCGCCATTTGGATAACAATTGGATTAACCTTAGGTGCATACATTAATTATTTTGTTGTTGCTCCAAGACTACGTGTATTTACTGAGGTTGCGGGAGATGCTATTACACTCCCAGACTTTTTTAAAAATAGACTAGATGATAAGAAGAATATTATTAAAATTATTTCAGGATTGATTATTGTCGTTTTTTTCACTCTATATACGCATTCAGGTTTCGTTTCTGGCGGAAAACTCTTTGAAAGTGCATTTGGATTAAACTATCACGTAGGACTTTTGATAGTGGCTATTATAGTTATTTTTTACACTTTCTTTGGTGGCTATTTAGCTGTATCAATTACTGATTTTTTTCAAGGTGTGATTATGCTTATTGCTATGGTAATGGTACCTATCGTTGCAATGCTTAAGCTCAACGGTTGGGATACATTTCATGATGTTGCTCAAATGAAACCAACAAACTTAGATTTATTTAGAGGAACCACTATTTTAGGCATTGTTTCATTATTTTCATGGGGACTCGGATATTTTGGTCAACCACATATTATAGTAAGATTTATGTCTATCAAATCACATAAATTACTACCAAAAGCCAGACGTCTGGGAATAAGTTGGATGGCAGTCGGTCTATTAGGAGCGATAGGTGTGGGATTAACAGGAATTTCATTTATATCTGAAAAGCATATTAAATTAGAAGATCCTGAAACACTATTTATTGTGATGAGTCAAATTTTATTTCATCCGCTTGTAGGTGGATTTTTATTAGCAGCCATCCTTGCTGCAATAATGAGTACTATCTCTTCACAATTACTAGTAACATCAAGTTCTTTAACTGAAGATTTCTATAAACTAATCAGAGGTTCAGATAAAACATCATCACACCAAAAAGAGTTTGTTTTGATTGGACGCTTATCAGTTTTACTTGTTGCGATAGTTGCTATTACGATTGCTTGGCATCCAAACGATACAATATTAAATTTAGTTGGTAATGCTTGGGCTGGCTTTGGAGCTGCTTTTAGTCCTTTAGTACTCTACTCTTTGTATTGGAAAGATTTAACACGTGCAGGAGCTATTAGCGGAATGGTAGCTGGTGCTGTAGTTGTTATTGTTTGGATTTCTTGGATTAAACCTTTGGCTGCAATCAATGCATTCTTTGGTATGTATGAAATTATACCAGGTTTCATAGTTAGCGTATTGATTACGTACATCGTAAGTAAATTAACAAAAAAACCTGATGATGTTGTTATTGAAAATCTTAATAAAGTTAAACACATCGTTAAAGAATAAATGTACAATTATCAGACTATATCAACATTATAAAATTGATTAATTAAATAACAATTACAAGTATAATTTAAATACTTTTCTAATATACAGTGTCAATTTCTTTCATTCACTTAAGAAAATAGCTATGAAGAAATCTATCAATATAAATTTCTTCATAGCTAATTTTTTATATTTAAATTTATTGACGACTCGAAAAATGAGTCAAAATTATCAATAATATCAAATTGCAAATATATTCCTTTGGTGTTAGATTGACCAGTAAACTTAATTTGAATTCTATCCTATTCTTTTCTATACAATGAAATGGGTGTCATACTTCATAGGTAACTAATTATGATAAATATGAACTTGTGGTTCTTTATCGTCTTTAGTTTTACTAATGAGAGCACGTGGAGTATTTCCATCTTTGATTCTAATTTCATACTCATCTAGTTTATCAAAATACTTTTCGGCTTGTTCTGTAACATATTGTGTAATACCTATCGTTTCTGCCTGTCCGTAATAATCTATAGGCAAATCAACTGTAAGTTGTTTAGCTTTTTTATTTACGAATTTAACCTTACCAACTGCTTGTGTGAAGTTTGAAAAATACGATTGCAAATTATCATTAAACTGTTTAAAGTTATTATTCAGCGTTTCATCATAATCAGCTGCAGTTGACGAAGGAATTAAGGCTGCTTTTTCATTAATATTATCCCATGAGTTAATTTTAGTTTTACCCTCTTCAACTGTAGTACCAACTATAAATTCACCTGGTGTAATGGAATCTTGACTAGATTGTTTATAGATAGCAAAATGAATAGGAATATCTTTTAAATCACTATTCTCACGTAAACGAGAGAGCATTTCACTAGCCATCTGTTTACCTTGCTTTTTAATCTCTTTATCAGATAAATCTTTACTATATGTTTCGCCATCTTTCTCTTTTTTGTAATAATAAACACTATTCATAGCTAAACCAATTGACATGCCTTTTATATTTTTACCTTTAGAATCACTGTTTCCATAAAAATCCTGCTCGAGTATATTTGAAAGATAGGCTGGAGAATTTTCAGCTATTTTCTCTTCATCTGTTTCACCATTGTGAGATGGATTGAGTCCAAGATTCTCATTAGCATTTTTGCTTTGCTTTTCTTTTTCGCTCATCTTGTCAATTTCTTTTTTTGTATATTTCGGATCTAAGTATGCATTAATCGTTTTTTTATCTAAATATTGTCCATCTTGATATAAATACTTATTTGTTGGAAAGATTTCTTTACTTAATTCTAGTAAACCACTTTCAAAATCTTCTCCATTATAACCATTTGCCATATTATCTTGTAATAATCCACGAGCCTGGCTTTCTTTAAAGGGCAATATAGTCCTATAGTTATCTCCTTGAACTTTTTTATCAGTCGCTATTTGTTTCACTTGATTTTTATTATGGTTATCCTTATGTTCACTTTGTTCTTTATCTGATGAAGTTTTTTTATGTCCATCTCCGCAAGCCGTTAATAATAACAGTATCGACATGAGTAAAAATATTGTTCGCTTCATTCACGTACTCCTCTAATTATTAGATTCCATTTTGTTTTTCTATAAATGCTGCTTCAGTCCAAATTTCAGTACCGTACTTCTCAGCTTTGGCTAATTTAGACCCTGCATCTTCTCCAGCTATGACAATATCAGTACTTTTAGTCACGCTATTTGTAACTTTAGCACCTTGCATTTTCAACCATTCAGATGCTTCATTTCTTGTCATTTGCTCGAGTTTCCCTGTTAATACAATTGTTTTCCCACTAAAATCAGGATGACCATCAATTTCAGTTGTTTTAATTCCTTTATAAGACATATTAACATTTTTATTACTTAATTTTTCAATTAATGAACGAATATCACTATTTTCGAGATATGTTACAACAGATTGTGCAAGTTTATCTCCAATATCTTGAATTTCAATTAATTCACTTTCTGTTACTTTAAAAAGTTGATCCATCGTTTCATATCGCTCAGCAAGTACTTGACTAGCTTTTACACCTAAATGTCTAATACCTAGTCCAAATAATAAATGCTCTAATGACTGTTCTTTAGATTTTTCTATTGCTAATAAAAGATTATCAACTTTCTTCTTTCCCATTCTCTCTAATGGTAATAAATCTTCTTCTTTTAAATAGAAAATATCTGCGACATCTTTGATTAACTGATTTTCGTATAGCTGATGAATAATTTTGGTACCTAAGCCATCTATATTCATCGCTTGTCTTGAAACGAAATGTATAAGTCCTTCAATAAGCTGTGCCTGACATTTTGGATTAATACAACGTAAAGCAACTTCTCCTTCAATACGAACTAATTCATGTCCACAACTAGGACAATGTGTTGGCATATGATAAATTTCCGATTCGTTAGGTCGTCTATCTAAAATACTTTTTACAACTTCAGGGATGATGTCCCCGGCTTTTTTAATAACAACACTATCTCCGATACGTATATCTCTTTCATGTATTAAATCTTCATTATGAAGAGAGGCTCTTGAAACTGTAGTACCAGCTACTTTTACAGGTTCTAGAATTGCAGTTGGTGTCACAACACCCGTACGTCCAATACTTAGTTCGATATCCAATAATTTTGTAATAACTTCTTCAGCTGGAAATTTATAAGCAATTGCCCATCTTGGAGATTTTTGCGTATAACCCATTTCCTCTTGTTGAGATAAATCGTTAACTTTTATAACAATACCATCAATATCGTATGATAAAGATTCTCTTTTGCTTGTCCATTTCTCTATATAATTAAGTACGCCCTCAATATCTGATACTCGTTCACGTTCTTGGTTAGTTTTAAAACCTAGTTGATCCAATTCCTCTAGCGCTTCACTTTGTGTTGTTGCATTAAACTCGGTTAGGTCATTCACACTATATAAGAAGACACTTAATTTTCTTTTCGCAGCTAGTTTAGAGTCAAGTTGTCTTAAAGAACCAGCAGCAGCGTTTCGTGGGTTTGCAAAAGGTTGTTCACCATTTTGTTCTTTTTCATTATTCAAATGAATGAATGAACGACGTGGCATATAAGCTTCTCCACGGACCTCAAAATTGAGAGGTTCTTTAATTTTTAGTGGTATAGCATGTATAGTTCTTAGATTTTCAGTTATATCCTCACCTGTCGTACCATCACCACGTGTAAGTCCTTGGACAAAACGACCATTTTCATATTTGAGTGAAACAGCCAAACCATCTATTTTAAGTTCACACATGTATTCGACCTGACCAATACTATCACGAATACGTTGATCAAATTTTCTTAAATCTTCTTCATTAAACGCATTACCTAAACTTAACATAGGCGTGTCGTGATTTACTTTTTCAAAAGAAGACTGGGCTTCGCCACCCACACGCACTGTTGGAGAATCTGTCGATTTGAATTCTGGATATTTTTCTTCAATTTCAATCAGCTCATGTAATAACTTATCATACTCGCTGTCAGGCACTGAGGGGTTATCTTGTACATAATATTCATAGCTATATTGATTCAACAAATCATGTAATTTTTCCACACGCTTTTTAACATCTTGCATCCCCTATGAGTCCTCCTTCTTTGTTATTGGTGCGAACTGAGCTAATAATCGTTTTGGACCTTCTGATTTAAATATAATATCCAACTCTACAGATCCGTTTTTTTCATTCACGTTACTAACCATCCCTTCACCCCATGCTTTATGCATAACTTTATCTCCTACTTTCCAATCAGATGAGGAAACTTGTTTTTTAGTTGATGTAGTACGCTTACTAAACCCTCTTTTAGGTTGAGATTTTGGAGATATAGTTTGTCTTTTTTGACCGGGATGACTATCGAGTAGGTCTTCTGGGATTTCTTTTAAAAATCGAGATGGCATATTGGATTGAGAACGACCAAACAACATTCTGGTCGTTGCATTTGTGATATAAAGCAACTCTTCTGCTCGTGTAATTGCTACATAACAAATACGACGTTCCTCTTCCATTTCATGATCATCTTCACTTTTTATTGCTCTAATATGTGGGAACAACGACTCTTCCATTCCCATAATAAAAACTATAGGAAATTCAAGACCTTTTGCTGAATGCATTGTCATCAATGTGACACCATTCTGTGTATCTGCTTCGTCTATATCAGCAACTAATGATAAATCTGTTAAAAAATTAATAAGTGATTGTTCCTCTAAAGGTGTATTTTCCTCATAATCTTTAGGTACAGACATAAATTCATCTAAGTTTTCTAATCGACTTCGTGATTCAATACTTTGTTCTCGATCAAGCATGTCTCTATAGCCAGATTTTTGTAGTACTTCATCTACGATTTCACTAATTTCAAGAAATTCTTGTTCTTTGATTAAATTTTGAATCATTTCATAAAAACTGATACATTCTTGAGTTACCTTTTTTGAGAGACCTATAAAATCTACCTCAGCCAATGCGTCAAACATACTTATATTATTTTGAAGTGCATAAGTTTGGATTTTTTCAACAGATGAAGGTCCAATACCACGTTTAGGCACGTTAATAATACGTTGCAAACTAATATCATCATTGCTATTAGCAATAACCCTTAAATAACTAAGTAAATCTTTAATTTCTTTACGGTCGTAGAACTTTTGACCTCCAACCATTGTATAAGGGATATTTGATTTCATGAATGTTTCCTCAAGCACACGTGATTGGGCATTTGTTCTATATAATATAGCCATTTCACTATATTTTTTACCACCGCGTTGATGCTTCATTATTTCTTTAACAACGTATTCTGCTTCATCTCTTTCAGTCATAGCTTCATAATACTGAATTTTGTCTCCTCCAGAATTTGCAGTCCATAGACCTTTAGGTTTACGTTCAGAATTATGTTTTATAACTTCATTTGCAGCATTTAAAATATTCTTAGTTGAACGATAGTTCTGTTCGAGGAAAATTGTCTTTGCTTCAGGATAGTCCTCTTCAAAAGATAAAATATTTTGTATATCAGCTCCTCTCCAACCATAAATAGATTGGTCAGAATCACCAACAACACATAAATTTTTAAATTTGTTTGCTAATAGTTTTACTAAAGTATATTGTGCTTTATTAGTATCTTGATACTCATCTACATGTATATATTGAAATTTATTTTGATAGTATTCTAGAGTTTCGGGTACTCGTTCAAATAAATTAATAGTTGTCATAATTAAATCATCAAAGTCGAGTGCTTCATTACGTGATAACTGTCTTTGATAACCTTTGTATACCGTTGCAACCATTTGAGAGTGAAAATCATTCGCCTCTTTTTGAGCATCCTCAGGTGTTTTTAATTCATTTTTTAAATTGCTAATTGCACCAATAAACATACGCGGCTCAAATCGTTTACTGTCAATATTTTCACTTTTCAATACATCTTTAATCACTGATTTTTGATCTGTAGGATCAATGATAGTGAAATTTCTTTCAATGCCAATACGATCAGCATCTCTTCTCAGAATTCTTACACACATGGAGTGAAAAGTGGACATCCAAATCACTTGCGCTTCTTCTCCCACAAGATGTTCTACACGTGCCTTCATTTCTTTAGCTGCTTTATTTGTAAACGTAATAGCTAAAATATTATAAGGTGATACATCTTTTTCATCTAATAAATACGCAATGCGATGTGTTAACACACGTGTCTTTCCTGATCCAGCACCTGCCATAATAAGTAATGGCCCTTCTGTTGTTCTAACCGCTTCACTTTGCTCTAAATTCATATTTTTTACTAGCGCATTCATTTATTAGACTCCTTTATCTTTACAGTTTTTAATGCTTTTTTAATGTCGTTATATATAATATCGCCAACAACAATGGTATCCGCAATGTTAGACATTTCTTTAGCTTTGTCAATGTTTGTTATACCACCGCCATAAAATAATTGCGTATGTTGAAGCATATTTGCAATCGCTCTAACCTTATCAACATCTCCATATGTGCCACTATATTCTACATATATAATTGGAAATCGATATAATTCTTCTGCCATTTGTGCATATGCTTCGACGTCTTCTATATCTAATTGAGTATAAGCTTTGGTAATTTTTGCAACTTTACTATTCGCGTTTAGAACGACATATCCCTCGAAAAAAACTTCATCAAAATTAATCACATGTCCATATTTTTTAAGGGCTTCTAGCAAAATTTCGTTATGATATTTTGTATCCTTACTATTCATGACTGTTGGAATAAAATAGAAATCAAAACCAGGCATCACACTTTCTACATTCGAAACTTCTAAGACAAGTGGTAAAGGATAACGTCTTACTCTACTCATTAAATGAATAACATTATCTTCTGTTACATCATCTGTCCCACCAATAATTATTGCATCAGTGTTAGACATACACAGTGCCTCTAAATCTTCATCCGAAATTGATTTAGCCGGATCTAATTTAAACATATGTTTCCACTTGGTTATGTCGTACATTTTATGAAACTCCTTTATTTAACATACCCTAAATTATAGCATTTTTAAGTTTTAAGTTCTAAAGACTAAATGAGTTAATCATATATGATTTTAAGTCATATTTAATTTAACATATGCTTTAAGCAAAAATGAGTATCTTGCTATTAAATTCAATAACTAGATACAGTGTGGATTCGTTATAATAGTTCACACAGAATGCTTAAATTAATTATCTTTAAAAATTTAGCTTCATTAAAAAATAGCTTTGAAAGATTTCAATAAATCTTTCAAAGCTATTAATGTATTAAATGAAACAGTGAAATCAGACGAAAATATATGCATTCTTATGCCTTTGTTTCAATATTTAGTCTATTCAAAATCATTGTATAAGCATCATTACCCCATTGTAACGAACGCTTTACTCTAGAAATCGTTGCAGTTGATGCACCAGACTCTTCTTCAATAGTTGCATAAGTATAACCTTGTTTAATCATTTTAGCAACTTGAAGTCTCTGAGATAATGACTGTATTTCATTTACAGTACATAAATCATCGAAAAACTGATAACATTCTTCTCTGTTTTCTAGTGCTAAGATCGCATCAAATAATTCATCTAATGACTGACCTCTTAATTTTTCAATTTGCATCTCGAACAACCCCTATACAAATATTCTCTCATTATTTTAACTTACTAATTCGTTAAAGTGTAGTAGTTTCATGAAAAATGTATAGGAAATTAGAATCATTTGTCTTGTATTAAATTTGATTTAATTAAGATAAACCTGCACGTGCGAATATAGTGTCGACCTGATTAAGATGATGTTTAGGATCGAAGCAATCATCTAATTCTTCAGTTGATAGAACGTCAGTTATGGATGAATCTTGTTCAATTAGCTCTCTAAATGGTGTTTTTGTTTCCCAAGATTCCATTGCTTTAGGTTGAACTTTATCATAAGCTTCTTCACGTACCATGCCTTTATTAATTAATGCTAGTAGAACGCGTTGTGAGAAGATTAAACCATACGTTTTATCAATATTATTTCTCATATTATCTTCATAAACTGTAAGTCGATCAACAATATTCGTAAATCGATTAAGTGCATAATCTAGAGCAATTGTCACATCAGGTAACATGATACGTTCTGCAGAAGAATGAGAGATATCTCTTTCATGCCATAAAGGAATATTCTCGTATGCAGTAGTAATATATCCTCGAATCACACGAGATATACCTGTAATATTTTCAGAACCAATTGGATTTCTTTTATGTGGCATAGCTGATGATCCTTTTTGTCCTTTTGCAAATGCCTCTTCGACTTCTCTAGTTTCAGTTTTTTGTAAATTACGAATTTCTACTGCAAATTTTTCCATTGATGTAGCAATCAGTGCTAATGTAGCAATGTAATAAGCATGACGATCTCTTTGTAATGTTTGTGTAGAAACAGCTGCAGTGTCTATTCCTAAATGTTCACATACGTAAGCCTCAATTTCAGGTGGAATATTGGCAAATGTTCCTACTGCTCCACTCATTTTCCCTACTTCTATTTCTTTACGCACTTCTTTAAAACGCTTAAGATTACGTTTCATTTCAGTATACCAAAGTGCCATTTTCACGCCAAAAGTTGTAGGCTCAGCATGAACACCATGTGTACGCCCCATCATCAATGTATACTGATATTTTTTAGCTTTGGCAGCTAATACATCTATAAATCTTTCTAAATCTTTTTCAAGGATTTCATTTGCCTGTTTAATTACATAACTTAAGGCAGTGTCAACTACATCAGTGGAAGTTAATCCATAATGTACCCACTTACGTTCATCACCTAAAGTTTCAGAAACTTGGCGTGTAAATGCAACTACATCGTGTCGTGTTTCTTGCTCAATTTCTTTAGCGCGTTCAACATTTACCTTGGCATTTTCACGAATTTTTTTTACATCTTCTTTAGGAATATAACCTAACTCACTCCATGCTTCACACGCTAGAATCTCTACTTCTAACCATGCTTCATAGCGATTTTGGTCTGTCCAAATACTAGACATTTCATCTCTTGAATAACGTTCTATCATTCTTTGTAAACTCCTATCGTATGTATTATAGCTCCTACAAAAACTGTACATTATCACATTTTTTATAAGAAAAGTTCGTTTCTAAGCTTTCATCTATAGTTTAACAGAACTTGATTAAAATGTATAAGTGTTTATCTAGTTATTACTATTTTATTTGAATCAATCTAGAAACACAATCTAGTAAAAACTATAATTAGATGTAAGATAATGCTTTATTTAATTCTTAGTGTGAAATTTTCAACTCGTTTTGCCTATAAAATTTTAGAACAACACTTTTCAGTTGAATCACCAAGTGTCTAAAAGCAATTGATATAAGACTGGCATTAACATTATGATCAGTAATCAATGCATAAAAATACCTAGGACAATAGTGGATGTCCTAGGCTTTATTATTCTATAGTTAATCATATTTATTGGATTAACGCACCTACAAATATAATATCCTGTTTTAAAATCTCTATACTGCCATCTTTGTTCTCTTTATAAACTGGTTTCTCAATACGACGTATTGGCATAAATCCTTCTTTTTTCATTCTGTCGAGACAATCTGCAATTGTTTCTTGATCTTCAACTCTAAACTTTTTGCTCATTTGAGCTACCACCTACTATTTCTTCGTGATCTACTACAACTTCCAATTGCTCTGGTTCATAAGCTTTCAGTTTACGTTTACGTACACCCTTAACCCAGAATCCTCCGTGAATATTTCTTGGTTCATACGCTATAATAAATGCCTTAGGGTCTAAGTTCTTTACAGTATTCATTAACTTTAATTCATATTTTCTTGGTGTTAATATTTGCATTACCATTCGACTTCCGTCTCTACCAAATGCTTCGTAGTGGGTAACACCATATCCTAAATTTCTTAATTCATTTGGTAAATCTAACTCATATTCCGATGAAGTAACATTGACAACTGTATAACCCAACGCAAGTTTTTCCTCGATTTTCATTCCTACTATAATACCGACGGAGAACCCTAATGCATAAGCAAAAATATTTTGAATTTGGTCTAAGCTAGACATTACTAACCCTAAACCAACGACATAAACTAAGACCTCCATAAAACTAACTACTGCTGCAACATAACGATAACCTTTCAAAGTCAATATCGTTCTCATTGTTAAAAATGTGACATAACATACATTAATTATAAAAATTGCTAAGACCATTAACCATGGATTTTGAGCAATTGCTGACATATTATTCCTCTTTTCTTACTTTTAAATCCAGATTATTTTATCAGTCGCCAATCATTTTGTCACTTATAAAATTTTCATTTGTTATTTTTAGGCCATGAGTATCGTGTATAAGCAAGTTCACGCTTATGTGCATTTCTAACATAATGTTTTTCGATTGTTTCCCGAGCAGTTGCAGGAATTTCTTTACCTTCTAAATAATCATCAATATCATGATAAGATACGCCTAGTGCCTCCTCGTCTGGTAACTGAGGTTTATCATCTTCTAAATCAGCTGTTGGCACTTTTTCATAAAGGTGTTTAGGTGCTCCTAGATAAGCTAGTAATTGTTTACCTTGTCTTTTATTTAACCCAAAGATAGGTGCAATGTCCGCAGCACCATCTCCATATTTAGTGTAAAATCCTGTAATATTTTCGGCAGAGTGATCAGTTCCTAAAACTATACCTTGAGTATTAGAAGCAATTGAAAATTGAACTTTCATTCGTTCACGTGCTTTTTCATTACCTTTTTGAAAATCAGTAAGTTTGATGCCTGCTTCACTAAGTGATTGAACACTCTGATCAACTGCTGGTTTAATATTAACTGTATACGTTGTGTCAGGATTAATAAACTCAAGTGCATCTTCTACTTCATTAGCGTCTTGTTGCACACCATAAGGTAATTTCACTGCTATAAATTTACAGTTACGTCCCTCTTCCTTCAATTCATTTACTGCTAATTGTGCTAACTTACCTGTTAGAGTGGAATCTTGACCGCCTGATATTCCAAGAACAAGAGTTTGTATAAATGAATGTGATTTTACATACGCTTTAATAAATTGCTTAATTTCTTGGATTTCCTTCACACTGTCAATTTGTTTTTTTACTTTCATTTCATTAACTACAACATCTTGCAATTTACTCATTTTCATCCTCCATCTCTTTAACGTGTTCAGCAACTTCAAAAATACGCTTATGCTTATTTTCCCAACATTTAGTGCTTAAATCTACTGGATAATCTTGCGGGTTAAGATATCGTTTATTTTCTTCCCATAAAATATTTAGATTATTTTTAAGATAGTCCTGAGCTTCAAATTCATCTGGAAGATTGTATACAAGTTTGCCATTTTCAAAAATAGATTGATGTAGATTAACAGCTTTAAATGATTTAATAAACTTCATTTTATAAGTGTGAACAGGATGGAACATTTTCAATGGAGATTCGTCATTAGGATTTTCACCTTCAAGCGTGATATAGTCGCCCTCAGCCTTGCCTGTTTTGTTATTAATGATACGATAAACATTTTTTTTGCCTGGTGTAGTGACTTTCTCAGCATTATTTGATAATTTAATGCGATCACTCATTGTGCCATCATCTGTTTCAATAGAAACCAATTTATAAACTGCACCTAAAGCTGGTTGATCATATCCTGTAATGAGTTTTGTACCTACTCCCCATGCGTCAACTTTAGCGCCTTGTGCTTTTAAACTTGTAATAGTCTGCTCATCCAAATCATTTGATGCGATAATTTTAGCTTCTGTAAAACCTGCCTCATCTAACATTCTACGGGCTTCTTTAGATAGATACGCAATATCACCAGAATCTAATCTGATACCTATAAAATTAATAGTATCTCCCAACTCTTTCGCAACCTTAATTGCGGTTGGTACTCCTGATTTTAAAGTATGGAAAGTATCAACTAAGAACACACAATTTTTATGTCGCTCAGCATACTTTTTGAATGCTATGTACTCATCACCATATGTTTGTACTAGTGCGTGTGCATGTGTGCCAGATACAGGTATATTAAAAAGTTTTCCTGCTCTAACATTACTTGTCGAATCAAACCCTCCAATAAAGGCTGCTCTAGCGCCCCACAGTGCAGCATCAATTTCTTGAGCTCTTCTTGTACCAAATTCCATCAAAGTGTCATGAGTTGCTATTTGACGAATTCGACTGGCTTTAGTTGCAATTAATGTTTGGAAATTAATGATATTTAACAAAATAGTTTCAATAAGTTGTGCTTGGATTAAAGGGGCTTCAACTCTTAATAATGGCTCGTTGCCAAAACAAATTTCACCTTCTTGCATAGATTTAATATTCCCAGTAAATTTCAAATCTTTTAGGTAGTTTAGAAAATCTTCTTTATAACCTATCGATTTTAAATATGTGATATCTTCATTTGTAAACCCAAAGTTTTCGATGAAATTCACAACGCGTTTCAATCCGTTAAATACCGCATATCCACTATTAAATGGCATTTTTCTAAAATACAAATCAAAAACAGCTATTCTTTCATGGATACCATCATTCCAGTAGCTTTCAGCCATATTAATTTGATATAAATCATTGTGTAACATTAAGCTATCGTCGTTATATTGGTACACATTAACCTCTCCAATCGACCTAAATATTTACAATTAGTTTATCATAATTCATATATAGTAGGTACTTGCATGTTTGATTTACATTTATTTCTTAATAAATTCTAATTTAGTGTCGACAAATTTATGACAATTCCCTATATTATTCAAGAAACAGTATATGCTCACGTATAATGACGATTGAGGTGTTTTAAATGCTAATAGATAAAGCAAAATCATTTATTCAGACCATGTATAGCGAATTAAAATATAATGCTAATGAAATTGAAAATAGAATGAAAGAGATTGAGCAAGAAATTAACTTGACTGGTAGTTACACACATACTTATGAAGAATTATCTTACGGTGCAAAAATGGCATGGAGAAACTCAAATCGTTGTATTGGTAGATTGTTTTGGGATTCTTTAAATGTTAAAGATGCCCGAGATGTATGTGACGAAAAAGAATTTATAAAATTTATACATACACATATTAAAGAAGCTACAAACGGTGGAAAAATCAAACCATATATTACAATTTTTAGTCCTGAAGATGCACCTAAAATTTATAATAATCAATTGATTCGTTATGCTGGTTATGAAAATGCTGGCGATCCATCTGAAAAAAAGGTTACTCGTTTGGCTGAACATCTAGGTTGGAAAGGTAAAGGTTCAAATTTTGATATTTTACCTCTGATTTATCAATTGCCTAACGACACTATAAAAATACACGAACTTCCAAAAGATATTGTAAAAGAAGTTTCTATACATCATGAACACTATCCCAAGCTTTCAAAATTAGGTTTAAAATGGTATGCAGTACCTATTATTTCAAATATGGATTTAAAAATCGGTGGTATTACTTACCCTACAGCACCTTTTAATGGATGGTATATGGTAACCGAAATTGCTGTACGTAATTTCACAGACACCTATCGTTATAATCTTTTAGAAAAAGTTGCAGAAGCTTTTGAATTTGATACACTTAAAAATAATTCATTTAATAAAGATCGAGCACTCGTAGAGTTAAATCATGCTGTGTATCATTCATTTAAAGCTGATGGTGTTTCTATTGTTGACCACTTAACTGCAGCGAAGCAATTTGAAATGTTTGAACGAAATGAACATCAACAAAACAGAGATGTTACTGGTAAGTGGTCTTGGCTGGCACCTCCACTTTCACCAACTTTAACTTCTAACTATCATCATGGATATGATAATACAATGCATCATACGAATTTCTTCTATAAAAAAGAAGAACCTATGAAGTGCCCTTTCCATTAATTTAAACGAGGTGGCATAATGCATTTATATTATCTAGGACCTAAAGGAACTTTTTCATATCTAGCCGCTAAGCAATTTGAATCACATGAACAGTATGACTTCATTCCATTATCTAACTTGCATGAAGTCATTCAATCCGTATCTAAAGATAAACAGGCTGTAGGAATTGTCCCTATTGAAAACTCTATTGAAGGTACTATCAACATCGTGGCAGATTCATTAGCACATCATGATGTATACGCACATGGTGAAATTCAACTAGATATAGATTTTTCACTTTACGGTCATCATTCAAATTCACTTGATGATATTCATAAAGTATATTCAATTGCTCCAGCAATCAGTCAAACAATAAACTATATTCATCGTCAACAGTTTGACTATGATTATGTAGATAGCACTATTCAAAGCCTTAACATGATAAAAGATGGTATTGGAGCAATAGCTCCTCTTGGGAGTGGGGAAACTTATGGTTACCATACTTTAGATCAACATATACAAGATTATCCTCATAATGTAACTAGATTTTTAGTAGTAAAAAATCATACTCATTTTATTGAACATCCAAACACTACTATCTTTCTTATCACGCCTAAGTATGATAAACCAGGACTTTTAGCCAGTGTTTTAAATACTTTTACTTTATTCAACATAAATTTATCGTGGATTGAATCTAGACCACTTAAAACTCAATTAGGAATGTATCATTTTTATGTTCAAGCCGATACTGCTATAAATAATGATGTGAATAAAATTGTTTCAATTTTAGAGACTTTGGATTTTCAAGTTAAAATCATAGGCGCTTTTAACAAGAAAAACTAACTTTACATGAATTGTAAAAATTCTTGAAAACACTATATTTTTTTACAATTCCATAAAGTTAAAAGGCTAGGACATAATTCCTAGCAAAATAACCCGTAAATGAGTTTTTTATAAATTCATTTACGGGCTTCTTTATTTACAATACTTCGTATAGTTGGATTGCTTTCTTAGGGGACAGCTTCATCCTGTAGTCTTCAGATTGTCCTGTTCCCTCAAGAATCTCTCCAAAATACTTTATGTTTATATGCCATTTTACATTGAAATACTTAAAAAATAAGGCCCTTTCGTATAATTTAATAAACATCACTAAACTAAATTAACAAGGTGCCTAATGTATAAAGAATATAATGCGGCTCAACTTACTTTACCAAAGGAAACTTCAGTCCTTATCCCCACTAATGATAGTGTAGAAACAATTCCTAAGACTGAATACAGACATTATCGTGGTGCAACATCTTTTCTTGTCACATTTTCTATTTTAATCGTGTGAATATGTGTTGGTCATCAAGTTCTATCAAAATTTCGTTAATCATTTTACCTATTAAAGATTGTACTCTTATATTTTTACTAAATGATTCAATGATTAATATATTTCTGAATCTTTAATTACTAATTTTTTTCACATCAATACTCTTGATTTTGATTTTTGTTTGTTCCTGATTTAAAGTAAGTCCATTAATATTTTCTAAATGTATTGATTGTGAAGCATCTTCAAATTGATTTGCCGCTATAAAAACGTGTTGATGTCGGACGTTATGATAACTTCTAATATGAATCGCATCTCTTTTCATCTTCCCAATAAAAGTATTACCTATCACATTGAAATTCTCGCCAGCTTGAGTTTCCATCACTTGTCCTGTAATAGGATCGGCAGCATTTTTACCATCCTTCACTCCAAGAAATCTTATTCCACCATTACAATTTATAAATTTATTTTTTGTAATAAATGTGTCTTTTGACTTTAGAGGAGTTAAAGCATACTCATTTAAATTATCAAAGATGTTTTGATTGATATGAATGTTTTCATAATAGCAGTTATATCTACTGGCATGAGAGCCAATAGCTCTATTCCACGCTTTCATTTTAGGATGATCTGAACGACCAAAATAGCATTTTTCAATGACAACATTTTTCGTAATCGTTCCATCTGTAGTTCCAAATTTAGGAAAAGCGCCAGGTACTTGTATATCCAATTGTACTGCTTCAGAGAAAGAACGATCTCCATCAATATCAAGAAATCCTTTAAAATCACATTCTGATATGTGTAAACCATTGATTCCACATGCGTCGAGTGCATGCCCCCCAACAATATTTTTGAATGTTACACCTAAAATTTGAATGTCTTCTGCATGTCCCATGCACATGGCTGTATTATTATATGGATATTCGCCTCCATTCATATCAAAAGTTCCTCCTTTAATATAAATGTGACTATTTCCATTATAGCCGTGATATAGCTTTAAACGTCTACCATTTTTTAATAGTGCGTCTTTCCCTTGTCTTAAAAGTATTGCACCTTCATCCAATAACAATGTTGTAGAATCATAAATAACTAAAGCTTTTCTGATATAATAAGTTCCTTTAGGTATATAAACAGTGTGTCTGCCTTTTTTTGCGTAATTTAATGCTTTTTGAATCGCTCTTGTATCCTTATATTTACTTTTTCCTTTTAATCCGAAATCTTTTGCATTGATAAACATGTTATAACTCCTCATATATTTTAAATAATGATTGTGTGCTTAAAGTAAAGTCTATATACTATAATTACATTTCGTTTTAATTATGGTATATATTTTTATGCCAATTTAATTTAAACGATTACAAAAGTCTTAGCTTTATATAAATATACCAATCTAACGCTTTTCAAACACATATTGGGAGGATGTTCTAATGAGTAACAAAGCATTAATCATTGTAGATTACTCTTTTGATTTTATTGACGATAATGGTAAATTAACATGTGGCAAACCTGGACAAGAAATTGAAACTTTTATTACTCAACGTATAAAAAATTATCATGATAATCAACAGGAAATATTTTTCCTAATGGACTTGCATTATGAAAATGATCAATTTCATCCTGAAAGTAAATTATTCCCCAATCATAATATTCATCAAACACCAGGTCGTGAGCTATATGGGGAGGTAGGAAGATTATACAACTCTATTAAAGACCAAATGAATGTACATTATTTAGATAAAACGAGATACGATTCATTCTACGGCACGCCATTAGATAGTTTATTACGTGAAAGACAAATCAATGATATTGAAATTGTGGGTGTTTGCACGGATATTTGTATTTTGCATACAGCTGTTTCAGCATACAATTTAGGTTATAACATCACTATCCCAATTAGAGGCGTAGCATCATTTAACCAAGATGGTCATCAATGGGCACTCTCTCATTTTAAAAATTCCCTTGGTGCAAAAGTAGAAGATTAAACAACAATCATGATAAAATATGATTAACAATATATGTATAAGGAGATATTGAAAATGACAAAAACTTTTATTTTCGGTCACAAAAATCCAGATACTGATGCTATTTCTTCAGCTTTAATTATGGCTGATTTTGAGCAACAAACTGGTAATACTGAAGCAAAAGCTTATCGCTTAGGTGAAATAAGTGCGGAAACTCAATTTGCACTAGATCATTTTAACGTAGAAGCTCCAGAATTATTAAACGAAGATTTAAAAGGACAAGATGTTATTTTAGTCGACCATAACGAGTTTCAACAAAGTGCAGATACCATTTCAAACGCAACAATTAAACATGTGATAGATCATCATAGAATTTCTAACTTTGAAACAGCTGGCCCTTTATACTATAGAGCAGAACCTGTTGGTTGTAGTGCAACAATTTTATATAAAATGTATAAAGAGCGTGGATTTGAAATCAAACCAGAAATCGCTGGACTTATGATTTCAGCTATCATTTCTGATAGTTTATTATTTAAATCACCTACCTGCACAAAAGAAGATGTAGATGCTGCTCAAGCACTTAAAGATATTGCAAATGTTGATTTAGAAGCATATGGTTTAGAAATGTTAAAAGCAGGTGCTTCAACTACAGACAAATCTGCTGAAACACTTGTCAATATGGATGCTAAATCATTCAATATGGGAGATTATGTAACACGTATTGCTCAAGTCAATACTGTAGATATTGATGAAGTTTTAGATCGTAAAGATGAATTTGAAAAAGTTATGTTAGAAATGAGTGCCAATGAAAAATACGATTTATTCGTTCTTGTAGTTACTGATATTATTAACAGCGATTCTAAAATCCTTGTAGTTGGTGCTGAAAAAGATAAAGTTGGAGAAGCATTTAAAGTACAACTAGATGATGGTATGGCTTTCTTATCTGGTGTTGTATCACGAAAAAAACAAGTTGTTCCTCAAATCACTGAAGTTTTAACTCAATAATTTTAAAACCATTAAAACTATGTTGTTGCCCACGATATATTTTTTCATCCTAGAGTAATTTCTCAGTAGTTGATTGATTTAATAACACATTGATATCAGGTGTTATTAAATTGTTAGTTCTAAATTTTAGGAGTGGACTAAGAATTCGATATGAATTCTATTCCACTCCCTTTTTGTAACTTTTTAAACAAAATTTTTATATTTAAGAAGAAATAATCACTAATCCTTTTATGTTCTCATTTAATATATTCAGGACTATCTCAACCTCTTTACCAAAAAAATAATTTGGAGGTAATTTTATGACAATAATTAGAGATAAATTTAACAATAGTAAAGCTTTTTTTAATACGCATAAAACAAAAAACCTTAAATTCCGAAAACAACAACTTAAATTACTAAGTAAAAATATCAAAAATCATGAAAATGAATTATTAGATGCCTTATATAAAGATTTAGGTAAAAGTAAGGTTGAAGCATACGCAACTGAAATAGGTATGCTTTTGAAAAGCATAAAACTAATGCGCAAAGAGTTAAAAAATTGGTCGAAAACCAAACAAACGGATACACCACTCTACTTATTCCCTACAAAGAGTTATATTAAAAAAGAACCTTACGGTACGGTGCTTATTATAGGACCATTTAATTATCCGGTTCAATTAGTTTTCGAACCTCTCATAGGAGCAATAGCTGCCGGAAATACTGCTATAGTTAAACCTTCAGAGTTAACACCTCATGTTGCTATTGTGATTAGGGACATCATTGAAGATACATTTGATGAAACATACGTCTCTGTTGTTGAAGGTGGCATTGAAGAAACTCAAACGTTATTAAGTTTACCATTTGATTATATATTCTTTACTGGAAGTGAAAAAGTCGGAAAAATTGTCTATGAAGCTGCAGCAAGAAAATTAATTCCAGTTACTCTTGAACTTGGCGGTAAATCACCTGTTATTGTCGATGATACAACCAATATCAAAGTAGCGAGTGAGCGTATTAGTTTTGGTAAATTTACAAATGCTGGTCAAACGTGTGTCGCTCCAGATTATATATTAGTTCAGCGGAAAGTTAAAAATGATTTAATAAAAGCGCTTAAAAAAACAATTACTGAATTTTACGGAGAAAATATTGAAAAAAGCCCTGATTTCGGACGGATTGTTAATCAAAAGCACTTTAATCGGTTGAATGACTTGATTCAAATTCATAAAGATAATGTTGTTTTTGGAGGTAATAGTTCTAAGGAAGATTTATATATTGAACCAACTCTTTTGGATAATATAACCAATGACAATAAAATCATGAAAGAAGAAATATTCGGTCCCATTTTGCCTATCATTACTTATGATAATTTCGATGAAGTACTTGAAATCATCCAAAGTAAATCAAAACCATTAAGTTTGTATCTTTTTAGCGAAGATGAAAACATGACACATAGAGTGCTTGAAGAATTATCATTTGGGGGCGGTGCAATTAACGATACGTTAATGCATTTAGCTAATCCTAACTTACCTTTCGGTGGCGTAGGTTCTTCAGGCATAGGTCAATATCATGGTAAGTATTCCTTTGATACATTTAGTCATATGAAATCATATACATTTAAATCTACACGTCTAGAATCGAGTTTATTTTTCCCTCCATACAAAGGTAAATTTAAATATATTAAAACCTTCTTCAAGAACTAGTGTTAGTTATCTCCATATGAATTGCCCTTGAGTGATATACAGAGTTTTGTTATTTAATCTCATAATCACTCAAGGGCTTTTATATCGCTTTTATATTATTCAAAGACATCTTATAGTAGTACACAGACACCTTCATTAGCTATAGCTTTTTTATCTTTTAATGAAAGTTTGCCAGTTATGTTATCACGCTCAAAAATTGAAACTTTTGATTCTCCTTCTTGATGTGCGCAAATTAAATAATTATCTGATTCAGTTATATTAAAGTCTCTTGGAAAGGCATCGTAACTTGGTTGTATTTCAATACTTCTCAGTGACCTGCCATCTTTTAAAACTTCAAAAATAGCAATACTATCATGCCCTCTATTACTTATATATAAGTGCTTCCCATCATGTGATAGTCTTACTGCTGCTAGTTTCGATTCCCCATCAAAGTCTCTTGGAATAGTTGAATGTCTTTCTAGCTCAATGAACTTACCATCTTGGTATTCTGTAACACTCACCTCATTTGATAGCTCATGAACGATATACGCGTGTCGCCCATCTTTACTAAAAGCGATGTGACGAGGTCCGTCTGAATTATTGAATTGAGAAACTGCATATTGGTTTAAACCATCCTCACCAAATTTGTATGTTACAACTCTATCTGTACCTAAATCAGTAGCTACAACATACTTATGATCAGGTGTTTCATTTAAAAAATGAACATGTGATGAATCTTGTCTTTCATGTGAGCCAGTTGGAAATTCATGCGCAAGTTCTTCTATTAATTTCTCTATTGCTCCCGTAATTTCATTTAATTTATAAATCCTTGCAAGTCCTGCACCATAAACCGCTTCAAATAAATATTTACCATTACTAGACACTTGAATGTAACAGCCAGTTCCCTGTTTTGATGCTAGACATTTATTAATTAATTCCAGTTGTCCATCTTCTTTAATGTTAAAACTAGCTACACCACATTCTTCACCTTCTTTAGTAATCGCATATAAAAACGATTCCTTACGAGTAAGATAAGTTGACGCTTCAATTTCATAACCAGTTTCTAACGCTTCAATGACTCCTGTTTCGTCATTTAATTTGAAGCGATATATACCTTTACCATTCTTTTTAGTATAAGAACCTATATAACCTAATGTCATACCAAAACCTCCATAAAATCATTAATCATTGATTCAATTTTACCTTTAAGTATGTTTAATTTACAACGAAAAGTCATTTTACATATCACCTTACTACTTATAGTAACGAAATCAAATTAGAAATTACTTCTATCACACTAAAACATCACGAACAATTATATTGCTAAAAACTTTATATTGAAAAACAGAACAAATGTTCGTATAATGATACTATAAAGATTGAGGTGATTGAATAATGAAAGATATATTTAATGAAATGGATTACCGTAATATACCACGAGACATGTTAGATAAAAATATTCCTACCGGTCGTGGTATGGTTAAATGGGCACCATTTGCAACTTTACCAGAACAGTTTGAAACAATTTATCAATATATGATAGATCAAAATAAAGTGAGCAGACCAGTGCTTTCAGACGACCAACTTTCGCAACTAAATATACATTTACATGAAGCACTACAACAATCACGCCCAGTCAATATCAAATATTACGAAGAAGGATATATTAACTTTATAGAGCTCATTATACATCGGATTGATTCAATGAATTATGAGATTGAAGGTACTGCTCCTCATTCAAGAGAACGTCATAAAGTTTCATTTTTAGATATTATAGATATTTCTTTTATATAAAGAGTACAAGAGAATTTATTATTAATTTTTTCATTTTACACTTATATAACCACCAACATACTTAGCGTTATCTAAAGACTTTCTGAATGAAACCATTTAATTATTAATTTTAGAATTCAATAATTAATTTTGACTGATAATTGGTAAAATCAACTAATAAAAATAAGCCTACACATCTCAATGATGTACAGGCTTATTCCTAAATTATTATAAATTAATTGTTGTTTTCGATATCAGAAACGATTTCTTTCGTTTTTCTTTCGATATCTTCAAAGTCTTTTTTAAAAATATAAGCAAAGGCAACTACACCGATGCCTACTACTACTGTAGTAATAGCTAATAAACTAAAGACAAATTTGAATAACCCTTTAATAAAGTTCCACATTAGTTTTCACCTCTATAATTAATATGCATAGCTACATTTCATAATGATAGCATACTTAACTTTGTCATTAAATACATACCCTTTTTACGGATAATTATTCTAAATATGAATATAAATTATGATAATATATCAACTAAAGATGCTTAAAATGAAACAATTAAATGATTTCTTTAATCATGGTACACACAGATCAACTTAGCAACCAAGATTTTAATTTATCAGTGATTACTTTGTAATTATCAATATTCAGAATGATCACTCCTATTGAGATAATGTCATTGTCTTAATTTAGATTGTATGATTTACACAAATCAAGTTCAATTAATACTAAGTTACTTTTATATTACATTGAAGTAAAAATATAAGGAGAGATTATAAAATGCAAAAAGTACGTTCTGATATAATGACTCATCGCGGTTCGCACTATGATTTAGGAGTAAAGACTGCTCTTTGGTTACAAACCACTCCTTTATTAAAAAATCGAAATAAAGAATGGCGAAAGAGAATTCCACGTTTTGATATTGATGTCAAAGAAACCTATGATATATTTCAAGTCTATTCACCACAGATTTGGGAAGAAATAATTGGCATGCAAGATGTATTGAATCTACCTACAAAACAAATGATTTTAAATTTTGGCCATTATCGATTTACTGATTTAAAGGACAGTGGCTGCACAGTATATAAAGGTAGTGATTTTTTAGTTCGAAATTATGATTATCATCCTGCAACATATGATGGTAGATACTTATTATTTCAACCTAATGACGGGGGATTATCTCAAATAGGACCGACTTCAAGAGTGACTGGTAGAATGGATGGTATGAACGAGTATGGTTTAGTTATGGCATATAATTTTATGCATCGTAAAAAGCCTGAAAATGGATTTGTATGTTACATGGTTGGTCGGCTTATACTTGAAAACTGCAAAAATGTAACTGAAGCAATCAAATTTTTAAAAGAAGTACCGCACCGTAGTTCATTCAGTTATATACTAATGGATAGACATTCGAATTATGCCATTGTTGAAGTTACACCTCGATCAATAGATGTAAGGTATGAACATATATGTACAAATCATTTTGAATTGCTTACCCATGAAAATAGAAATTATACAAGAGAATCTAAAGAACGCTTAAATCGTGTAATAAATAAAACAACTCCTTCTACAAACAAAGATATCGCATTCAAATTATTTAACGACCCGCAATACGAAATCTATAGCAAACTATTTAAGAGTTGGTCTGGTACAATTCATACTTCACTATATGAACCTAATTCATTAATAGCATGGATGGCATTAGGTCAAAACAGTCATCCAACCTCAATCAATTTCTCTAATTGGTTAAAAGGTGAGAAATTGAATATAAATTACTTTGAAGGCGAAATAGATACACCATTAACTTTTGCCACATACTAATTAAAAATTCGACCCTATCTTAATAAATCAAAGGGTCGAATAATTTATATTATTTATTCAATTATAATATCGCCATCCACAGTGTAAAATTCCAATATATTATCGCTGTTTCCTACTTTTCCTTTGTCGAAATATCGATTTTTAATTTCTTTATTTCCATGACCAGGATGAAGTTTAAGCAAGGTGTTTTTGGGTTTTTCGCCAAAATGGTAATTAATATTACCTTTTTGTGTAGAAGCTTTTATATCATTGCTAGATTTCATGTCCGTCATGGAAATATCACCTCTATTAACCAAGAAAACAGTATCTCTTAATGTACTATTTTTAACATGAGTTAAGCCCTTATCAAGCTTCATACGACCTTCCCTGATTAAACAGTCTGTAATATAAAAATTTGCTTTAGAGGATTCGATATTTAGCTGATTGAGTTCAGACCGTTTAAGTTGTATAATTCTATCTGTTTCCAATGAAACATGTTTCAAATTCACTTGATTTAAATCAATTTCTCCCAATAACGATTGAATATTAAGAGATTTAAGGTCTTTTTCTGGTACAACAATTGTTAGCTTCCTATTATTTGAGTGAAATGGATTAAAATTTAATCCATATCCTCTATCTACTGCACGTTTTTCTTTAATACTTAACCTTTTATTATTTTTTGTAACATTTATTTTATTATCTCCAGTAAAATAAACGGCTAATTTTTTCCCAGAAATTACATTAACATTGGTTGTTACTGTACTTATTGATAAATGTTCAATTTTACTATTTATAGTTTTGTTATAATGTCGATTATCGTATTTGTTTTTATCTATAGTAAACCACGTCATAGTACCACTAGCAAAGAAAATGATAAATATGATTAAACCACTAATAAAAAGCTTTTTCATTCTTTAACGCTTCCTTTAACAGTCTTTATATACCAAAGAAGATATTTCAAAATAAGTTTATGAATTATTTCACCAATTTTCAAAGTAATAACAATAAACATAATTCCTAAACCTGTAAAAGAAATTGAAAAAAACACATTACTTATAGCATTTTCGAAACCATGTAATACTGAATAAAATAATAAAACAAATGGTGCAAAGATAAAACAAATAGAAATAAGGAAACAGAGTAGAATAAGTAATGCAATGATAACAACCGGTATTAAAATGATAAATAACGACAAAATACCAAGACTTAACGATGCTAGTATTGCTCTTACGATGTTTGCTAAGGTTGGTTTGTAACTAGCATAATGAATAGCACTTCTAGCTTTTACTTCTTTGGAAATATGATAAGGATCATTTAACTTTTTTATAATTTGTGATTCACTAATCCCTTTCAACTCTTCTTCATAGAATAAGTTTTCATACTTGTGCATAATACTATCTTTTTCTTCTCTAGGTAAATCATCTAAAGCTAATTCTAATTCATTTAAGAAGGTTATTTTATCCATATTTACGCACGCTCTCAATCTGAACTAAAAAATATCTAATACTTTTTGATTATTATTTACTAAAGAACTCAATTCTTTTAACAATGTTATCTTTATATAAAATGTTTAATTTCAGTTTATTAAAACGGTCTACATATGTCATTGAGTGATAATTTTTACCTACTTTATTAATCTTGTAGTTTTCTCCCAATTTATTGATGACTTTATCAATTGGGTCACCCATTTTAACACCAAAATTTGTTTCAACTTTATCATCTTTGACTAAAACCATGCCTTTAACCTTATGCGTTTTATTTTTTACTTTTACTGTAAAATCTTTATGATTTTTATCATTGTAAAAGGTATATCTATCTAATTTAATTTTCTTATTAACCACAAATCCTTTTTGATTAAAACCATGATTTAAACTAATTTGATTCACACTGTAACCAGATAAATCCACAGATTTTATACTTTTGTAATAAGTCAAACCTATCAATAAAGAAATAGCTCCAGTTAAAAAAATAGCGAATATTAACCATCTACTTTGAATTCGCACCTGAGTCACCACTTTCACTCTTGTTCTAATTAATATAGCATATGCACAATGTAGTTTCATCTAACAAGATAGTCACATTATTTAATATACATATATTAAGTTATTTTAATTTCTTTAAACTCAAAAAATTGATATAACATTTTAAATTATTCAAGGGAGGGTTTTTATATAAGAAATTTAGAAACTTATTTTAATAAAAGTCAAACACTCAATGAATTCATTAAGGAAATACAAGTAAATAAAGACAATTTATTATCCATTTATAATTTCTTCCACCTACCACTTAATGATGCACGTTTAAACCAATTAAGAGAATCGAATTATTCTAAGGTGCTTATAATTAAAGAGTATTGGTGTGGCGATGCCATGATTAACATTCTAATATTAAAGTATATTATTGAATTTCTGAACATCGAAGCAAGAGTTTTTCATAGAGATGATGATACACATCTGATTGATCAATATTTAACAAATAGTTAATCAAGTGCTATCCCTATCTTTGTCTTCATGAACGATTTATTCAAACGATTAACAGTTTGGGGACCAAAAGCAAAAGAAGTACAAATTTTGTCAATAAAATTAGAAGTAATAAGTTGCCAGATAAAACCCATCCTAATTTTTGAGGATTGACTTAAAGAAACACATATCATTATTAGTCAAAGGTATAAAATTAATTCAATATTTTGGAATCAGTTTTAACTCAATAATAAATCTACTTGTATATAAATAAAACGAGTGGGACAGAACTCGTCATGAATTCTATGTCCCACCCTATAAAATACACCTCATAAATTTTAATTAATGACTAAACAATTTTTATATGTCTGAGTCACTTAACTAACTTCTCCACGTTTTATTATTTAAATATCTCTCTTTGAGGCATATAACATATTTGCAATAAATAAGACCACTATTGATGCAATAGAGATAAACCATTGCCAATGAGAGAATTTAATCTCACCAGTCATTTTTTCAGTTAAATACGTAAATGGTATATATTTAAATGAATCTTGAATATCATCGCCAATATTCGGAATCATTGGAATAAATGGCTGAATAAACGGAACGATGAGTATTAAGAAAATACCTAGAGTAAATATGACAGCAGGTTTTTCTACTATTAAAGTGATTAATAATAAGAATAATCCAAAGAATAAAAAGAAAATAAGGTAAAACCAAATATTATTTAAAAATCTATCTCCATCTATTTTTTCACTTTTAGTTGTAGATTGTATAATAATTATTACCAAGTAGTGAATAATTGTAAATAAGAATGAAATTAATACAATAGTTACTGTTTTAGTAATGATATAGCCCATTCTGCTAGTTATTCTGCTCATAAACAATTGTATAGTACCTTGTGAGTAATCTCTTGTTATTGTTTTTATAATGAATAAAAGTCCAGCAAACAAGAAAAGCCAATTAGCTAAATTAAAAACCATATCTATATTAACTTTATGTGCAGAACTATAATTTGCCATCATGCTAGCTTGGAATACCGTCATTCCAATTACAAGTATAAATGCTAAATAAGTATACGGACTTTTAAGTATACTAATTAAATCATATTTGACTAATTGTAAGCTCTTCATTATTTATCACCTCTTTGATTAATATTAAAGTAAGTATCACGTAGTGAACTTTTACGTGTTTCAATATATTTTGGATAAATATCTAGTTGGGATAACGATTTAAGTAACTCTCTATAATCATTTTGAGCTTTAATGATAATTTCTCCAGATTCTTTTTGAGACTGCTGTACTTTAAAGTTTTCAGAAAGATAATCTAAAGCTTTATTAAAGTCATCTTTTTGTAAAGTAAGAATGGTACTATCCTCTGGTCCCCCATCTTTCATATCTACATCTTGAACGAACTTACCATCTCTAAGAAATACTGCTCTATCACAAATCAATTCAATGTCTTCTAATTTATGACTTGAGATTAATATTTTCATTTCTAATTGTTGAACAAGTGATTGAATTGTCTTTAGTACATCTATCGAACCATCTGGATCCATACCATTTGTAGGTTCATCTAAAATTAAGTATTTAGGTTTGTTCATTAATGAAACTGCAATTGATAATTTTTGTTTCATTCCCATTGAATATTTGTTAACTTTTTTCTTGATATATGGTTTCATTCCAAAAGCTTCAATAATATGATTTGCATATTCCTTATCGAAACCATCGCCTAATACTTGTGCAAATAATTTTAAGTTAAATAAACCTGTCTTATTTCCATATAACTTAGGATGCTCAATTAAATAGCCAACATTCTCACTTTTAGGCATGTCGACCTTTCCTTGATAGTTAATAATGTTATTATTCATGACCTTCATCAAAGTTGTTTTACCAACTCCATTTTTACCGATAAGACCAACGATTTGACTCTCGCCAAAATCAAAATCTATATCGTCTAAAACAGTATTTTGACCATATTTTTTTGTGATATGTTGTAATTTCATCATAGACCTCCTTAAAAATGTTAATTCTTTATTTTTTTAATTTGAATCAAATAATTAATGACTAAGAAAATGCTACTTATAACTAATAGACCATAATTTAAGAAATATGAGTATATCATTGGGATATGGCTATCATTGTGTGTAAGATAATTGATTAAGATGAAAACGACCGATAAAGTAAATGGCAGAACCACCATAATCCCTACAATATAAGCTAAATATGGGATATCTCGATCTTTACGTTCAGTACTCTTACTAAACGCTATAGGTATAGAAAAGAAATTTCCTACAATGAATGAAAAAGTCGTCGAAAAATAAATCGAATCTGTTTTTATTGTGCTTGTATTGTATCCATATAAACTAATGATAAGCGCACCTATAAAAGTTAATAAAATACACGTCATGTAATTAGCGTTAAGCAAATCTTTCTTTGAAACAGGCAAACTATAAAAGAAATAATATGAAGATGAACCACCTAATCTACGGTTAACTCTAAATAAATGACCTATATCTATCAAGCATATCATCGTCAGTATTAATCCGATTGGTCCTGAGATAATTGAATATAATGGTGTATCTTTATTTAACAAATGATAAATGGGGAAGAATAAAAGCAATAATGCGTAAAGAATTAATGTCCAACTACGTAATTTTATGTTTCTAATCATTAATTGCTTCATAGTTAAATCTCACTTTGTGTTTTGAATTTGTATTTCGTTCCTGTTTACTTTTTTCTAAATAAATCATCAATTGTTCTATAGATGCATCTTTTATTTCAACGCCACTACCAAATAGTTCATTAAATGTTTGATAATATTCTGTTAAACCAATATAGCCTGTTTGCTTACTTTCTTTGTATATCAAGAGTTCATTCAACTCTTCATCTAAGTCTTCATTAGAACCACTAACGATTTTGTATTTTTGCGATAGTTTATCCCTAGACTCATTGAATATGATTTCACCCTCACTGAGAAAAACGATATAATCTGCAATTTTTTCCAAATCAGAAATAATATGTGTTGAAAAGAAAACTGTCTTATTTTCATCTATCAATTCTTGTTGAATAATTTCAAGTAATTCATTTCTTATTAACGGGTCTAACCCTGATGTTGGTTCATCTAGGATAAATAATTCTGCATGATGACTGAATGCAATTGCTAACGATAGTTTCATTTTCATACCAGTTGAGAAAGTTTTTATTTTATTTTTATATGGAAGCTGAAAAAAATTTAAATATTTTATAAATATTTCATGATCCCAACGATCATAAAAAGGGGCAATGATATTTTCTAATTTTTTTACTGTCCATTTTTGATTAAAATAAATCTCAGAATACACAAATCCAATTTTATTTTTTATTTCACGAGGATGGATTTTTATATCTTTCTCAAAAACAGTGATCGTACCACTTTCAGATTGAATTAAATCCATAATTAATCGTATTATTGTAGTTTTCCCCGCACCATTTCCACCTATAAAACCTGTAACATATCCTTTAGGAACATTGAAGGAGACATCTTGCAATTGAAATGCGTTAGATCGATAATTAACATCTTTAAGTTCTATCGCGTTCATTAGTCGTCCTCCTCATAAATCATAGTCAATATTTCTATTAATTCCTCTAAAGGCATTCCAATTGTTTTGGCTTCTTTTGACATAGAATGAGCTAAATTTTCAATAACAAAAAATTGCTTTTCTTTTAAAATAGAATTATCTTGTTCCTTTACAAAGGTTCCTTTACCTCTAATCGTTGTTACAAACCCATCTTTTTCCAAATCTTCATATGCTCGTTTTGTCGTTATTAAACTCACTTTTAAATCTTTAGCTAACTCACGCATTGATGGAAGATGTTCACCAGGGGAAACATAACCTTTCAAAACATTTTCTTTAATTTGTTGCTTAATCTGTTCATATATAGGACTTTCACTATTGTTCTTCAAAATTATTTTCATTGATGTCCCCCTTTTCATCTGTATATACATAATATATACAATATACACACTTTTGTAAAGTGATTTCGGAAAAATTGTAGTAATCTCTACTTCATCAGGAATATACTGTGTATATCATCTATATACAAAAAGGATGAAACTGAATTCATTTGAATTCTACATTTCATCCTAAAATTAAATATTTTACCAAATTTTGCCAAATATTTACTAATGATCCTTTTAAAATTACAGTTAAAATAGCAAAATATACTTCACCTGTTTGATTTTATGTACTTAAAACTTAAAGTAATATTTGAAGTTTTATCACATGAATGTATCTATTTTTTTTTACGCTCGTTATGTCTATTGATAAAAGCACAAATCATGAACATAATTGCTGCTAGCAATAATTTTACCCCTTGCGAATCATGATCTGTCGCTTGTAAATAATACCCTACTATAAATAGTACAATAGCTAATCCAACAAATATTTTAGTCAAGTGTTTCATTTATTTCACCTCAGTAATATAAAAGTATATCAAATTAAAACAAAACTATGAACCACACTCAATAGCATCACTTTATATAATATTGTTTGCGGTCTATTTAGTACAGTGTTACAATTTAATTGTATCCACGTATTATACTACACAACCCCAAGTCTGGTACCAGCAGACTTGGGGTTTTTTGGTCATCTATTTGCCTTTCCATTTTATTTCCAACCAAATACGAAAGACAATGAGTATGCCACCGGTAATTAATGTTATGATTCCATCTTGCCACCACGTCATTATACTACACCTCCCAAAAAGATGAGTGTCATATAATATGATGACCTATCAATAGTTTAACACAAAAACAGAACATATGTTCTGTTTTTGGTAGATAATTTTTAATTTATAACTTTAGTACAACACTTTATCTTTAAAGCAATACAAGATAATATATATATAAACACTTTATTGAAAAGAGGTTAAGACAATGATGAATCCATTAGCCCAAAAATTGAATGATGAAATAAAGCAATCAAGCCCAGAAGTATTAGATATGATGTCACAATTAGGTAAAGAAATGTTTTATCCAAAAGGAATTTTATCACAATCCGCCGAAGCAAAACGTACTACATATAATGCTACTATTGGTATGGCAACCAAAAAAGAAGGTAAAATGTATGCAGATTCACTTAACCAAATGTTTAATGACCTTACACCGGATGAAATTTTCCCATATGCACCTCCTCAAGGTGTAGAGGAATTACGTGATTTATGGCAGAAAAAAATGCTTAAAGAAAATCCCGACTTAAAGTCAAAATCTATCTCTCGTCCCATCGTTACAAACGCGCTCACGCACGGTCTTTCTCTAGTAGCTGATTTATTTGTAGATACAGAAGATACCATCTTATTACCGACACACAACTGGGGCAATTATAAACTTGTATTTAGTACACGTCACGGTGCTCATATCGATACGTATTCTATTTTTGATGACTCAGGACACTTCACTACATCTGAGCTTGTAAAAACATTAAAAGAATATAAAAACGACAAAGTGATTATGATTTTAAATTATCCTAATAACCCAACTGGTTACACACCAAATAGAGAAGAAGTTAATACTATTGTACATGCAATTGAAGAATTAGCTAATAAAGGTACTAAAGTAGTAACTGTTGTCGATGATGCATACTATGGGTTATTTTATGAAGAAGTTTACCAACAGTCGATTTTCACGGCTTTAACACAGGTTAAATCTTCAAACCTTTTACCAGTGCGTTTGGATGGAGCTACTAAAGAATTCTTCTCTTGGGGCTTCCGAGTTGGCTTTATGACGTTTGGAATTAATCATGAAACGTTAAAAAATGCATTAGAAGCTAAAGTAAAAGGATTGATTCGTAGCAATATTTCAAGTTCTCCACTACCTTCTCAGAGTGCTATCAAACATGTACTTAAACATCATGAGCAATTTGATAAAGAAATCGATCAAAATATCAATATTTTAAAAGAACGCTACGAAGTAACTAAACAAGTGGTATATGATAATAAATATGCTAAATATTGGCAAGCCTATGACTTTAATTCAGGATACTTTATGTCATTGAAATTAAATCAAGTCGATCCGGAAGAATTACGTAAACATTTAATTAATAACTATTCAATTGGTATTATTGCTTTAAATAGCACAGATATTCGTATTGCCTTTAGTTGTGTAGAAAAAGAGGATATTCCTTATGTCTTTGAGTCTATTGCTAATGCAATTGATGATATTAAATAACTTTAAGGGGCTGGGATTATGAATGCTCTCTATTCGCAGTCCCAGTTCTATTCTTTTCTTGATTGATTTGCTCTTGAAAACTATGTGTTAAAACCTTTTTATTTAATTTGATATGATGTTATTTTTACTAAAAAATATTAATTATATTTTCTTCGGATATAAATTTTAAGAATCTTCACAATTTAGTTAGTCGACCCTTTAATAATTTATTGTTTTATTTTTGTGATTTAAGTACAAAAGCTAAAACGAATATATTGATACTCAGTACATTAGTTTTTGACTTTTGATTTCTATCTCCATTATCTCGAAGTTGAGCCTCTGTGATTTTTCTACAATGATTATTTATCAAGTAACTACACTCGCCACCCTATTCTTTAAGTTTTTAAATAGAAAAAGTGTGGATTGTAGACCCACACTCTATGACTAACTATTCTCTTATTTTATTTCTAAATAATCCTAATAAACCTAAACCAGCAAGTAACATTATTAAAGCAGGATTTTGAATATCGTTTGATTTACCTGTTTCCGGTAATTTATCTTGTACATCATTGTTATTATCTTTCTTAGAAATTTTTGTAATTTCGTCTACTTTGTCTTTCTTAGTTATTTTTGTGTCTTTCTCGTCTATGTCGCTTTTTGGTATTGCTGGGCTTTTCTCCTCTCTATCTTTCTTCGAAGTTTTTGCGATTTTTTCTTCTTTGTCTTTTTTTGATGTTTTTCTGTCTTCGTCTTTCTCGACTTTACCGTTACTTGGTATTACTGGTTTTTTCTCCTCTCTATCTTTCTTCGGAGTTTTTGTGATTTTTTCTTCTTTGTCTTTTTTTGGTGTTTTTCTGTCTTCGTCTTTCTCGTCTTTACCATTACTTGTTATTACTGGTTTTTTCTCCTCTCTATCTTTCTTCGGAGTTTTTGTGTCTTTATTTTCTTTGTCTTTCTTTGGTGTTTTGGTGTCTTTAGATTCTTTCTCGTCTTTATCTTTCTGTAGTGTTTTTGTGTCTTCGTCTTTCTCGTTTTTGGTAATTTGTGTATTTGTTACTGAAGTATTTGCTTGATTTTGTTCTTTTCCATTCACTTCATCTTTATTTTGATTGGTTGTTTCAACAACTTTATTTGTATTATTATTTTGTTGATTATTTTCAACTATAGGTGATTGTGCAGTGCTAATTTTACGATAAATAAACTTAGTAATTCCGTCACTCACAGAAGTTCTATAATGTTGGTACCCAGGAATTTTCACCGGTTGCCTTTCTGAAGCAGGGGTTTTAGCATCTTCCACAGCATCTTTAATAATATTTCCTTGATCATCTAGCCAGACAGTTACATAAAGAATTGGTAGTTCATATGACGCATCGTATTCTTCTTCATCATTATTATTTTGATCTGTTGTTACGGCTGTTGCATCTGTATTTTCATTATTATTTGTAGGTGCTGTCTGTGAAGTTTTTGGTGATGTTCCTTGATTTGCAGTATTTTCATCCGCATACACAGTTACGTTACTGTTAAATAAATAGAGTGCCAATGTTAATGCACTTGCTGTGCCATATCTTATAGTTTTCTTACTTAAATATGTTTGTATTAATTTCGAATTATTAGGTTTGATGTCTTTCATAGTTGTATGTGCCTCCTAATTTTTTGATTTAAATTAAATTTCGATATCATATGCCTATGATACTGAGATTTACAGTGTGAGCATAATCGAACAAAATATACACAATACGTTATTTAATTTATAATATATCATGTATTTTAATTTTTCACAATTTAAAATTACCGAATAATACTAAAGACTTTTTATTACTTTCAACATTGAGATAACATTTTTATAACTGCATTAAAATCGTTGATTTCTCAGAGCTTTACTGACTAAACATTATAACTTTACTATATAGTGAGATATCTAACGTTTTTGTAATTACGATAATTTTAACTCATACCTAAAAAAGCTTCTCAAAAGTCTATTCAACTTTTGAGAAGCTTTTTAGTAATTTAAATTAAATATTTATATTGAAGTCTAAAATCAATAAAATATCTACATCATACCTGGCATTAAGTACCACTAAAAATAAACCTTAATACATGTATAAAATCCTATTAAATCAATAATTACAATTTCTTTAGATACGATTATTTTTTGTTTTTGCATTCCATTATGTCATAATTATGTCATTCAAAATAGTATATCAAACCATTGTATACTAACACTAAAACATTAAAATTGAAAAAGTAGCATGAATTTGTGGCAATGATCATATTAAATAACGTGAATCATTTTAAATCTTCATCTTTAATGTGAATCATTAGTAAATGCCCAAATAACAAGTCCAATAAATACTGCTGCCAGCACAATTGATGCAATATATGTATTAATCATACTGTATAATGACATGACTATTAATGTTATTGAGATAAGTATTTGTATAAAAGGAGAATATAAAACTTGAGTCACTTGTTTCAGAATTATAATTGCTATTACAATAACGATTATAAATATTACAATTGCATAGAAGTATAGACTTATATGTTCCATGCCAATACTTCTATAACCATCATTAAAAAAATGAGAAAGTTTTATCTTATCACCATATTCCTTTTGAAAAACCTCCCTAGATTCATTTGCAGGTCTATAGAAAGTTAAGTAACCAAATAATAATAAAATAAAATTAAATCCACAATACTTTAATTCTTCAAATAATCTACCCATTGGATCACTCCTATTTTTTACTAATTATATCAATAAAAAATAATAAAAGTTACATACTTCAAAACTGTTATTTAATTATTCTTAAGTGTTAAGATATCTATATATTTTGCTATCTAACAAAAACTGTTTCAACTAGCATATTATGTTCTCCTTAAATCAACCTACACAGTCACACAAACTCAATCCTCACTGCAACACAGGACGTTTCTCAGAATTATAAAATTGGAATTAGTACTTCGCAATACTTATCTTTTCCCTCTTCTTCCTTATAACGCTCTAATATAGGTTCATTTTTTACTCTCAAATTATTGTTATCTATAATGTTTGGTAAATTAGAATAGAAGTCTTTCACGTCTTTTGTTGTATGTGGTATTGCAAAAACAACATATTTTCCTCCCGTAAAACTTCGAGAATTTATAAAATCATTTATCTTTACATCTTCGTCTATTTTTAAAACTAAATCATATCTACATGATTCTTCTTCGACAATTTGTGGATCATCTAATGCTACACCTAATATTCCGTTAGTCTCAACATATCTCCAATAACTATTTTCTTTAATCCACTCTTTAAAATTCTTCATCATTTCATAATTCTTATTACTACCATACTTACCTTTATTTCTAACATAGATCACATTACAATCATCTAAAACTTCGATTTTATAGTTCATTTTAGCACCTCCAACAATAGGCTAACCCGAGTTAAAATTTATTACAATATGTATTAAAAAATTTCTTAAAATACAAAAAACGCCACTCGTAAGTGACGTTAAAAATATATTTAACTTGCTCGCATGCTTATTAGTAGCGATATAATTTATTTAGCTCGAAATTGAAGTCCCTGCTTTTAATAAATCATACAATCCATTTGTTGCTAAATCTAAGATTATACTTTGTATATTATTTTTTATCATAGACTTCACTCGCTTTCTATATTTTATCAATTTGCGTATTATAATTAATGTTAAGATAACGAGACTAATTTCAAGCTGGGGATTTATCAGCTTTATTAAAGATTCCCAGCTAAATAAATTATATTATTTATTATAGCTCATTAAGCACAATATTACTATTAGTATTTATATAAAAAAACGCCACTCAATGAGTGACGTTTAAACGATTTATTTAACTAGTCCGTGTACTAACTATTTAATTTGCCCTTATTATCAAAATTATGCCCTTTTTTTGCCCTTTAAATTAGCAATATTCTTATTTATCCACTAAAGTACACCTTGAATTTTAGGGTTACGACGTATGTTATTGTATAAAACGACTATCCAATTTTGTATTGTCCCCTATTAATATTCAGGGCTCAATTATGAGCTTTGTAGTAAAATGTAGTATCTTAACTAGTATCTACATAGGTACACTATTGTACCCATAATAGTTTGATACACAAACTCATTCCCCACTGCAACACAGGGCGTTTCTAAAGGTAAAAAACACTATATAAACAGTGATGTTAATCACTTTTTATTCATTTTGATCGTTCTTTTTCTATTTCTGAAACGGACTTTATATTTTTATGATACAATACTTCAAGATTATTAGAACTTGTTATATCTCCATCAAACTGAAAGTCTTCTGTAGATCTTATACCCGCAGTAAAAGATTTATTTTTATCACCATTTACATATCCACTAACATCATAACCATCCATTGGATTTCTTTCAATTTTAGTGAAATGTGTATTCTTATATCCCTTAACATTATGTTTCATAAAAAGTTCTATTCTTTCTTTTTGTTCATTGTAATACTTTTGTTCTTGTTCTTTTTGTTTGTCATTTTTCATTTTTAAATAGACGCCTCCAACAATTAATATTACACTAATTAATGTAATGAATATTAAAATTATTTTTTTATTCAAATAATCATTCCTTCGAGGTGAAATAATGGATAAACTATATAATAAAGATAACACATATCATAAACTTTCTGGTAATAGTTATAATCAAAATATTATAAAAAGTAGAACTACTAAAATTAAAAATAATGATGATAGTATACAGAATTTCAAAATCCAAGCATCACGAGTTGATAAAGGAAATGGTTTTCAAGCTATGGCAGTATCGCCAATAGGCAATGATGGAAAAGTTGATAATGATACGGTTTATATGATTTATGCTGGAACTAACCCTAAAGAAGAAGCTGATTTAGGTACTGATATGAAACTGGCTCTTTCTAGCGTCTTTAATAATCAAATTAAATCTAATCCAAAAGATGTTAAATTATATAATGATTATAAAGACTTAAACAACAAAACAATTGACTATAAATATCCAGATAATACAGCTAAAAATTCACAATTTGACGAAGCTAATATTTGGACTGAATCTGTGCTTAAGGAAGGTAACTATAAGCACGTATATGGTTCGGGTCATAGTTTAGGTGGTACAATTGCTCAAGTTATGGCAGTTATGCATAATTTTGACCAAACTAAAACTTTTTCAGCTCCTAACGGTTATAATCTTTTACCCGATAATGTTAAACGAAATTTTGATGCCAAAAAATTTGAAAAGAAAATTGTCGATTATACACATACGTCAGATGCTATTGGTATGTATGATTTAGGCAAAGAAAAAATCGGTATGAATATTTTTGTTGAAGATGTCAAACGTCAATCACTCATTGACTTAAATAACCCTATGCTAGCACATGGACTTAAATTTTTTAATTTCAGTGGTGACAATGTAAAAATAAAAATTGATTCAGACAAAGCAAAAGCTATCGCTGAAAAATTAAGCAGCGATTTAAAAGCTATTAACCAAGCAATTCAACGATTGGAAGATTATGAGGAACATTCTAAAAAACGTGCTAGACAAATTGAAGAAAAGTACAAGGATTTAATTTCATCTGGGAACTATAAATATATACATACCTCTGACATAGAAAATTATATGGAAGAGCTTACTAAATCTGGCAAATATGATTTTTATGATAAAACAGAATTTGATGCTACCATATCTGATTTACATTCACATAAAAAGCAATTAGAACAACTCGCTGAAAAAATTGTAGATGCCGGCCAAAAGATGGAAAATCGAGATAAAGAATTAAGTGAAATGTATCAAATGTTTGAGGAGGAATAACATTGAGTCTATTGGAAAGCGCTAAAGAGAGTGTAAAAGAAACTGCTCGTAAAGATGCCGAATTCATAAAACTTGAATGCTTAAAACATGAAATGAAGTCTGATGTTATATCAATGATATCTAAAGAAAAACAAAGTTTAAAACAATATAATGATGACTTTGAAAATTTAATTCAAGCTATATTTGAATTAAAAGGCACCTTAATATTTGGTTTTGAAGGAAAAACAGCTGACGCTATGGTCGAAACAATGGGTAAATATCATTCAAAGGTCGTCGAAGATCAAAAAGCAATTGAATCTTGTATTCGTAGTTGTAAAACCTATGATGGATGGCTCTAATAATATCTTTAACTGTATTTAAGACTTTAAAATAATTTAAAGACGCCATAATATTCGGCGTCTTCTTTTTACTCCTCAAATCTACCTAATATCATCAATATGAAACTCTGCATTCGGATATAGTTTACTTAACTTTTCTATATCTCTCTCATTCTTTTTCTTCATCTTCACCAATACTATCAATAAACACTGGTGTAGCTACATTTAAATCTACTTTCTCAGTAAATAAGCTATGGTATCTACCGAGTAAATCGCGAGCTTTCATGCGATCACTAGGCTTAATAGG